>CALKXT010000087.1 GCA_938003685.1 uncultured Sulfitobacter sp.
AAGAACAGCGTCAGCTTTACGGGGGTGTAGGTTCTCATCGCCTTTTGTGAAGATCAAAATACGACAGCCACCCACCTTTCATAACTTCGCGCGCTCACCGTATCAGAAAGGTACGTCGTCACAGCCTGTCAGATAGCTCGACACAATCTTCTTGGTGCCGGCCTTTTCAAAGTCGACCTCAAGCTTATCACCCTCAATGCCAATGATCGCACCATAGCCAAATTTCTGGTGAAACACCCGTTCGCCCATCACAAAACTGCTGACGGCAGTCATATCGATGGTCATGTTACGCGTTTCCTTGGGTTGGCTCATCCCACGATCACCCGAGCGTGCCTGCAAGCGCTTCCAACCCGGTGAATTATAGACATTCGCCTCTGCCGCAGCTTCGTGCAGGGTACTTTTGGGCATCGCCGCGCCAAAGCCACCACCATAGAGGCCCGGTGGGGTCAGGACCTCAACGTGATCTTCAGGCAATTCATCAATAAAGCGCGATGGCATTGCGGATTGCCATTGGCCAAACACCATACGGTTACCAACAAAGGAAATCGTACATAATTCTTCGGCCCGCGTGATCCCGACATAAGCCAGACGCCGTTCTTCTTCTAAACCCTTTTGGCCGCTTTCATCCATCGACCGTTGCGATGGGAACAACCCTTCTTCCCAACCGGGCAAAAACACCGCCGGGAATTCCAAACCCTTTGAAGCGTGCAAGGTCATGATAGATACCTTTTCACCGTCGCCGCCCTTTTCATTATCCATGATCAGGCTGACATGTTCGAGGAACCCTTGCAGATTCTCAAATTGTTCCAGTGCCTTGACCAATTCCTTGAGGTTCTCAAGGCGTCCCGGTGCCTCTGGCGTTTTGTCATTCTGCCACATGCCCGTATAGCCAGATTCATCCAAGATAATCTGGGCCAGTTCAACATGGCTTGTTTCAGGCGGGGCATATTCCAACCGCTCTGGCCCGTCATCAATCACATCGTCGCTTGCAACAGATTGCAGCGGCCCGCGCGTCATCGCGTGCCAACGGTCAATACCGTCAACCAACAACCGCAATTGCGCGCCGCCTTTGCCACCCAAACCGTCATGGGCCAGCAATATCCGCGCGCCTTCCAACAGGTTGGTGCCATGATCACGCGCGGTCATTTGGATTTTCTGCTGCGCCTTATCCCCAAGGCCGCGTTTGGGCGTGTTCACAATCCGCTCAAACGCTAAATCATCATCTGGGCTGGTCACAACGCGGAAATAGGCCATCGCATCACGGATTTCTTGGCGTTCGTAAAACCGCGGGCCGCCAATCACGCGGTACGGCAGGCCAATGGTGAGAAACCGATCTTCAAACGCACGCATTTGGTGGCTGGCACGCACTAGAATTGCCATTTCATCCAGTGACACCGCGTCATTGCCCCGCGTACCACGCTGCATCGCCTCAATGTCATCGCCAATCCAACGGGCTTCTTCTTCGCCGTCCCAATGACCGATCAGGCGTACCTTGTCGCCCTCTTCGCGATCCGTCCACAACGTCTTGCCCAGCCGCCCCTCATTGCCCGCAATGATACCGGATGCCGCCGCCAAAATATGTGGCGTTGAGCGATAGTTCTGCTCCAACTTCACCACATGCGCGCCGGGGAAATCCGTTTCAAAACGCAGGATGTTGCCCACTTCGGCCCCGCGCCAGCCATAGATTGACTGATCATCATCGCCCACACAACAGATGTTCTTGTGCCCCTGCGCGAGTAAGCGCAGCCACAAATATTGGGCCACGTTGGTATCTTGATATTCGTCGACCAGAATGTACTTAAACCAGCGCTGATATTGCTCCAACACATCCGGGTGGGTCTGAAAGATCGTGACCATATGCAGCAGCAAATCACCAAAATCGACAGCATTGAGTTCAATCAAACGGCGTTGATAATGGTCATAAATCTCGGTGCCGCGATGGTTATATAGCCCCGCATCCGCTGCCGGTACTTTTTCGGGTGTCAACGCGCGGTTTTTCCAACCATCAATGATCCCTGCCAGCATCCGCGCGGGCCAGCGTTTGTCGTCAATACTTTCGGCGCGGATCAACTGCTTTAACAACCGCAACTGATCATCGGTATCCAGAATGGTAAAATTCGACTTTAGCCCGACCAATTCCGAATGGCGGCGAAGCAATTTCACACAGACCGCATGAAACGTCCCCATCCAACGCATGCCATCGACCTGCTGGCCCATCATCTGTCCAACACGGTCTTTCATCTCGCGTGCGGCTTTGTTGGTAAAAGTCACGGCCAGCACTTCATTCTGGCGCGCCCGTCCGGTGTGCATCAAATGCACAATCCGCGCGGTTAATGCCTTGGTTTTACCCGTCCCAGCACCCGCCAACATCAGCACGGGGCCTTCCATCTGCTCAACGGCGGCACGTTGCGCGGGGTTTAACCCGTCCAGATACGGCTGTGGCCGCGCGGCCATCGCGCGGGCGGACAAGGAAGCGCCTTCAAAGGCGTCGGATTCATCAAAACTGCTCATGGCGCATAACCTAACCGCAATCTGCCAACAGGAAAACCCATGTTCTTGGGATGTTCCGCCATTTCATTGTTCTTTAAATACACATCTTTAACAGCAGCTGGACAATCCGCGACCCATCCGCACAAATACGCAGATGGACCTGCACGCAACGTACCCCGCCCTATCAGACCTGCGCGCCCGCGCGCAAAAACGTATTCCGAAATTTGTCTGGGAATATCTGGACAGTGCAACAGGGTCAGAGGCTACAAAACACCGCAACCGTGCAAGTCTGGATCGTGTTGGCCTGATGCCCTCCATTCTTCACGGCGAATTCACCCCAGATTTAACAACCTCCCTTTTTGGTGCCAACCTGCCGCTGCCCTTTGGCATAGCCCCGATTGGAATGTCCGGGTTGATCTGGCCGGACGCCGAAGGCCACCTGGCCCGTGCAGCCGCACGCGCAAATATTCCCTATAGCCTGTCCACCGTCGCCACCCAAAGCCCTGAAGATGTTGCACCGCATCTTGGGGAACATGCGTGGTTCCAGATGTATCCACCACGCGATCCTGAAATTCGCACCGACATGCTGAACCGGGCGCGCGCTGCTGGGTTTAAAACGCTGATCCTAACTGTTGATGTCCCTGTCGCCAGTCGGCGCGAACGCCAAACCCGATCGGGCCTAACCAGCCCCCCCAAACTGACCCCGCGTTTGTTGGCACAGATCGCGCAACGCCCGGCTTGGGCGCTGGGGATGGCCAAACGCGGCATGCCGCATATGCGCATGCTGGATAAATACAGCGACGCCAAAACAACCGGCATGTCACCCACGGCCCACATCGGCTATCTGCTGCGCACCGCGCCCGATTGGGATTATGTCTCGTGGCTGCGCGATGCATGGGATGGGCCCTTTATCATCAAAGGTATTTTGCGTGACACAGATGCACAGCGGTTGGAAAAGGTTGGCGTTGATGCGATTTGGGTTTCAAACCACGCAGGCCGCCAGTTTGATGCAGCCCCCGCCTCCATAGACGCGCTTCCAAAAGTCCGCGCTGCAACCACCCTTCCGATCATCTTTGACAGCGGTGTAGAATCCGGCCTAGACATCTTGCGTGCCCTGTCATTGGGCGCGGATTTCGTGATGCTGGGCCGGGCGTTTCACATGGCTCTGGCGGCCCTTGGCCCTGAGGGAATTGATCACCTTATCGACGTTCTGAGCAAAGATTTGATCGCAAACATGGGGCAATTGGGTGCGCGTGATCTCAAGCGTCTACCGATACCCTTTCAACTTACGTAACATTTTGATCACCTGGCGCAATATTAATTCAATACAGTAGTGATTTCAGCAATACTTTCGCCATCCAGATGAAACCTTACAGAATTGTTACAAACAACAGTCTCAGCTATTGCGCTGCATCGCAGCATCCCTAAAGTGCCGCTACGTCCACTCGTACAAGGATCACAACCATGACCGACTTCACCAAAATTCTGATCGCCAACCGCGGCGAAATTGCCATCCGCATCATGCGTGCCGCAAATGAGATGGGGAAAAAGACGGTCGCAATCTATGCCGAAGAGGACAAGTTAGGATTGCATCGGTTTAAGGCGGACGAAGCCTACCGCATTGGCGAAGGCATGGGGCCCGTTGCCGCCTATCTGAGTATTGATGAAATCATCCGCGTCGCCAAAGCTAGTGGCGCAGATGCCATTCATCCGGGTTATGGCTTGCTGTCAGAAAACCCTGAATTTGTGGATGCGTGCGAACAGAACGGCATCACCTTTATCGGTCCACGCGCCGAAACCATGCGTGCACTTGGCGACAAAGCATCAGCGCGCCGTGTTGCGATGGCCGCAGGCGTGCCTGTGATCCCCGCCACCGAAGTGCTGGGCGATGATATGGCTACGATCAAGAAGGAAGCGGGTGACGTTGGTTACCCTCTGATGCTCAAGGCGTCATGGGGTGGTGGTGGCCGCGGTATGCGCCCGATCCACAATGAAAAAGAACTGCCCGAAAAGGTCATGGAAGGTCGCCGCGAGGCCGAGGCCGCTTTTGGCAATGGCGAAGGTTATCTGGAAAAGATGATCATCCGCGCCCGCCATGTTGAAGTTCAGATTTTGGGTGACAAACATGGTGAGATTTATCACCTGTTTGAACGCGATTGTTCCGTTCAGCGCCGCAATCAAAAGGTCGTGGAACGCGCCCCTGCCCCGTACCTTAGCGAAGAACAGCGCGTTGAAATCTGCGAGTTGGGCCGCAAAATCTGTGCGCACGTGAATTACGAATGTGCGGGCACTGTCGAATTCCTGATGGATATGGACGACGGCAAATTCTATTTCATCGAAGTGAACCCGCGTGTGCAGGTCGAACACACCGTCACCGAAGAAGTCACCGGTATCGATATTGTACGTGCGCAAATCCTAATTGCTGAGGGCAAATCACTGGCTGACGCAACTGGGATGGCGGCACAATCAGACATCAAACTGAACGGTCACGCGCTCCAAACCCGTGTGACAACTGAGGACCCCCTCAACAACTTTATCCCCGATTATGGCCGTATCACTGCGTACCGCTCCGCTACGGGTCTCGGTATTCGCCTTGATGGCGGGACGGCCTATGCAGGCGGGGTGATTACCCGTTATTATGACTCACTACTCACCAAAGTTACCGCCAAGGCACCGACCCCTGAAATGGCGATTGCACGAATGGACCGCGCCTTGCGTGAATTCCGGGTGCGTGGGGTCAGCACCAACATCGCTTTTGTTGAGAACCTGCTCAAGCATCCGACGTTCCTAAACAACGAATACCACACCAAATTCATCGACGAGACGCCCGAGTTGTTTCAGTTCAAAAAACGCCGGGACCGTGCGACCAAGGTGCTGACTTACATCGCTGACATCACCGTGAACGGGCATCCTGAGACCAAAGACCACGCACGCCCACCAGCGCATGTGCGTGATCCTAAACCACCCGTCGCACGCACAGAGCCGCAGATGGGCACACGCAATCTACTGGAACAAAAAGGCCCCGAAGCTGTGGCTGATTGGATGAAGCAACAACGCCAATTACTGATCACCGACACCACCATGCGCGACGGGCATCAAAGCCTTTTGGCCACACGGATGCGCAGCCATGACATGATAAAAGTCGCGCCTGCTTATGCTGCTAACCTGCCGCAATTGTTCTCTATGGAATGTTGGGGCGGTGCGACGTTTGATGTGGCTTACCGCTTCTTGCAGGAATGTCCATGGCAACGTCTGCGCGATTTACGCGCGGCCCTACCAAACGTGATGACACAGATGTTGCTGCGCGCCTCAAACGGCGTTGGCTATACCAACTACCCCGACAATGTGGTGCAGAAATTTGTCGCCACAGCCGCGAACACGGGCGTCGACGTGTTCCGTGTCTTTGACAGCCTGAACTGGGTCGAAAACATGCGCGTTGCGATGGATGCGGTGATTGAGGCGAACAAAATCTGCGAAGGCACGATCTGTTACACAGGTGATATCTTTGACCCTGAGCGTGCCAAATATGATCTGAAATACTACGTCGCAATGGGCCAAGAGTTGAAAGCCGCAGGCGCGCATGTCCTGGGCCTCAAGGACATGGCCGGATTGCTGAAACCCGCCCAAGCCCGCGTGTTGGTCAAGGCACTAAAATCCGAGGTTGGCTTGCCAATCCACTTCCACACCCATGATACGGCGGGCAGCGCCTGCGCGACCATCCTCGCCGCCTCTGAGGCTGGGGTAGATGCCGTAGATTGCGCCATGGATGCGTTCAGCGGCAACACCTCCCAAGCGACCCTTGGCACGGTCGTTGAATCGCTGCGCCACACCGACCGCGACACTGGTCTGGATATGAAAGCCGTGCGCGAAATTTCCGACTATTGGGAAGACGTCCGTGGCCAATACGCGGCCTTTGAGACGGGCATGCAAGCACCGTCTTCAGAAGTCTACCTGCACGAAATGCCCGGCGGCCAGTTCACCAACCTCAAGGCGCAGGCATCCTCGTTGGGCCTTGATGATCGCTGGCCCGAGGTCGCGCGCACCTATGCAGATGTGAACCAAATGTTCGGTGATATCGTCAAGGTGACACCGTCCTCAAAGGTGGTGGGCGACATGGCCCTGATGATGGTGTCCCAAGGATTAACCCGCGCGCAGGTCGAAGACCCGGACACCGATGTGTCCTTCCCTGACAGCGTCATCGACATGATGCGCGGCAATCTCGGCCAACCTCCGGGCGGTTTTCCTGATGGGATCGTCAACAAGGTTTTGAAAGGCGAAAAGCCGAACCTTGAACGCCCCGGCAAACACCTACCCCCTGTTGATCTGGAAGCAACACGCGCAGAGCTATCCAAAGAACTTGAGGGCATGGAAATCGACGACGAAGATCTATGCGGCTACCTGATGTATCCCAAAGTCTTTCTCGACTACATGGGCCGCCACCGCCAATACGGCCCCGTACGGACACTGCCCACGCAGACGTTTTTCTATGGCATGGAACCCTCTGAAGAAATCTCGGCCGAGATTGACCCCGGTAAGACCTTGGAAATTCGGATGCAGGCATCATCAGAAACCAACGAGGATGGCGAAGTCAAAGTGTTCTTTGAACTCAACGGCCAACCCCGCGTGATCCGCGCGCCCAACCGTCTGGTCACCGCCGCCACCGCAAAACGTCCCAAGGCTGAGGCAGGCAACGACAACCACATCGGCGCACCAATGCCGGGCGTTGTGGCATCCGTTGGTGCGGTTGTGGGCCAAGAAGTACACGCAGGTGATTTGTTGCTGACGATTGAGGCGATGAAGATGGAAACGGGTATTCACGCAGAGCGCGACGCGGTGGTGAAGGCCGTACATGTGAGCGCGGGATCGCAGATTGATGCCAAGGATTTGCTGGTGGAGTTGGAGTGAAGGGAAAGGAAGCTTCAGAATTGCCGAAGCAAAAACCAATCATGCATCCCTCAGTTTACCGCAATAAGGAGCGCAAGCGAACTCAAGTATTCTTCCAAGAACTCACGCAAGCGCAGAAACTTCTTACATCAATCTCAGCGCGTATCATGCAGATTTCCAACCGTAAGGCTAACGTGGCGATGGGAGCTGCAACAAACGCACTTGTCGGCAGTGGCTTTGCCAGTGGCATGATGGCCTTGATCGCTTCGTTCGGAACAGCCAGCACAGGTACGGCATTAGCAGGGCTGTCTGGCGCTGCAAAAACCACAGCAACGCTTTATTGGATAGGCGGAGCAATCGGGGGCGGCGTCGCTGCCGGCACATTAGTCGTTGGCGCGGGCGCGGTGGGGGCCGGAATATACGGCTCACTCAAAGTACGCCGTGCTTTAATCGGGCATTCTCGAAGGGCAGACGACCTATCTGAACATGAGCGCTTGATACTTCAGGCGACCCACTCCCTAGTCTCAGCGATCACGGCTACATTGAACAGCAATGCCGAGGTCACAAAAAAGGAGGTGGCTATCTTTTCTAGAGTGGGCATCACGCCTCTTGTGAACGAAATCAATCTAGCCCTAAAGAACCGCTGCTTTGACGATTTAAATCACTATAATCGCGCCCTTCTGCGTGGGGATTTACACAACATGAAATCGTTGCAAGATAAGTTGGAAAACGAATGATACGCCGTAGTGCCGCCGTTAGTATCGCAGTTACATTTCAATACCTTGCGTCAGGTCAAGTTTCGAATTGGACGCCTGATCAGGAATTGGTTTTGCAAGCCCTACGAAGGTCAAAAACCTCATTAAATCAGGCACCTGATCAAGAACTTAGTGAATACGTGCAAGATTTATCACCCCTACAGATAGGTGGCGTCATCTCAAATGTGAAAGGCATTTTCCATGAGATGCTGGTTGAGAAAACTGAAAACATAGACGGTGATCTAGTCTCGGCTCAGCTGTTCGAAGAAACCAACCACCCGGGTGCGGACATAGAATTCCTAGTCGACGGCAACGTAATTTACGAAGTGCAATTGAAGGCTGTTCAAGACCCCGCAGCAATTTTAGACCATTTCTCAAAATATCCTGAAATTGATGTCATGGCTACGTCTGAAGTTTTTATGAAAATGGGTGATACTTTCGAAGGCAGGCTTTTCAATTCCGAAATCAGCAACAACGAGATATCACAGACAACCCGCGAAACCTTTGAAGAATTGGCTGGTGAAGACTTGGGCGAATTGCTTCAAGATGGCTTAATCACATCAATATTGGTGGGGGGCGCACTCTCAGCAAAGGCTGTACTTTCGGGACAGCAGGAAGATGCAAAAACGGTACGCTCATTTCTAGAGATGGGAGGCGTTAGCGTTGGGACGGCTCTAGCAATAGACACACTTTTGAATTTGGTTTGATAGCTATGCACCTCTCCGCCCTCACCCTCATCGTCCCCGAATACGACCAAGCCATCGCGTATTACTGCGATGTCATGGGGTTCACCCTGAGCGAAGACATCGACCAAGGTCGCAAGCGCTGGGTCCGGGTCACGCCGCCCGGTGGGGGCACAGGGTTCATCCTTGCGCGTGCGGATGATGATGCGCAGGTCGCGGCAGTGGGCAATCAAGGCGCGGGGCGGGTTTGGCTGTTCCTGCAAACGGACAATTTTGCGGCAGATCACGCGCGCCTCACCGCCGCTGGTGTGTATTTCGAAGAAGAGCCACGCCATGAACCTTATGGCACGGTGGCGGTATTTCGCGACACATTCGGCAATCGCTGGGATCTGATCGGAAAATAACTTCCCTACCGCAAGTTCTGGCCCTGCTCCACGTTGTCACATTGCCTTCACCCAAATCCCACCTATCCTACACACCATGCCGTATGAATGGACCACAGACCCGGATGAGCCCCAGCAGCAAATGCGCCTTTGGCCGCATCAATCCTTGCCTGCGCGTGGCTTTGCTGCGTTTATCTTGGTCACTTTTACGATGATCCTCATTCCCACCTTACCACTGCTTGGCACCACCCTGTTATGGGGCCTACTGCCCTTTGTGTTAATGGCTGTGGGTGGCATGTATTACGCCCTGCAAAAGAACCACACCGCCCGCCAAATCGAAGAAATCCTGACCCTAAAAGATGACATGGCCTACCTGATCCACACCACCCCAAAAGGTGAGGTCAAGGAATGGGATTGTAACCGCTATTGGACGCAGGTTTTGAAGTACGAAAAGGACGGCCCGGTGCCGCATTACGTCACCCTGCGCGGACATGGCCGCGAAGTTGAGATTGGCGCGTTCCTAAGCGAAGACGAGCGCATCTCGTTGTTTGACGAGTTGCAACGCAGCCTACAACGCTGAGGGCACGACATCCGCCGCTTATTTGAGCAAGGCATTTACAAGAAAATCAAAGACAATACGCAATCTACGAGAGGTGTTTAACTCACGGTGCGAGACCAGCCACGCCTCATAGCGAAACGGCTCTAGCCATTCAGCAATACGCACCATGCCGGGGGTCGCATCCCCGACCTGCTGGGACATAACGCCAATGCCGATCCCCTGCTGTATCATCTGCCATTGCACCAAATGTGACGCAGAACAGGCGATAAAACGATCCGCTGCAACCGGGACACCATATGCGTTTAGCCCCGCCAAGAACATTTCGTTTTCCTCAAATCCAACAAAATCTCCAAGCGCCAGTTGGTCGGGCGCGTCAAACGGCCCTGCCCTGTCCAGATAGGTGTGCGACGCGTATAACCGTGCCACACCGGGCCGCAATTTACGCGCAATCAGATCGGGGTCTTCTGGGGCCACATGGCGCAGGGCGATGTCCGCCTCACGCCGGTGCAGATCGCGCAATGCATTACTGGCCACCACATCAACCCGAATGCGCGGATAATCGCGGCGCAGGGCGGCCAATATTGGGGGCAATACATAGGCCGATGTTACCTCGCTGGCTGTGATGCTGACCGTGCCTTCGACAGAATGGGATTGCCCGGATGCAATGCGTGTCATCCCATATGCCGCCTCGCCCATGCTGCGGACATGTTCCAGCATTTCCAATCCTGCCGGGGTTGGCACCAACCCACGGCCAACACGTTCAAACAGCGCCACGCCAAGCTCTTCTTCCAATGCGCTGACTTGACGACCAAGTGTCGGTTGCGCCAGGCCCAAGGCGCGCGCAGCCGCCGAGAGTGACCCCTCTTCTGCTGTGACCAAGAACGCCCTTGCACGATTCCAGTCAAATGAGATTTTGCTCCAATCCATACGAATATGCATACCAGACAAGCCAAATTGGTCAATTTCATTCACATTTGCTTGGGGTTAGGATGCGCCAACTCAAATCGGAAAGGCCGATCATGTCCTCACCCACACCCAGCCGCCGCAGTATTCGGTTTTGGAACTTCATCGCCAAGAAGTATTCAAGAGATAAGATCGCGGATGAAGCCAGCTATCAGCGCAAGCTTGACGAAACCCGCGCGCTGTTTCGTGATGACATGCAGGTGCTGGAAATTGGCACGGGCACGGGCAGTACCGCAATTCTGCACGCCCCGCATGTGGCGCACATTGATGCCATTGATGTGTCAGAAAAAATGATCGCCATCGCCCGCGACAAAACCGAAGCTGCGGGCATTGGCAATATCACCTATCAATGCACCTCAGTTGAAGAATTCGAAGCACCAGAGGGCGGCTATGATATGATCATGGCCCTCTCCGTTTTGCACCTCGTCCAAGATCACAAAGCGACGCTAGCCAAACTGTACGCCTTGTTGAAACCGGGTGGATACCTTGTGACCAGCACGGTGTGTCTGGCCGATGCAATGCCTGCGTTCAAATGGGTCTCAATACCCGGACATGCGCTGGGTCTGCTGCCGTATCTTACCTACCTCAGTAAAGATACGCTGTTGTCAGACATCCGCACGGCTGGCTTCACCGTAGAAAACCACTGGCAGCCTGCCCCCGGCAGAGCATTGTTTGCGATTAGTATAAAGAGTTAATTGATCGCCTAAGCCATTCAGCTTAGGCGGTTTTTCACAACTGGACCAACCGCGCCAAAATCCATTTGGCCTGTGTATTTGCCTTTGAGCAATCCAATAACTTTGCCCATGTCGCGCAGTGACGTTGCACCGACCTCTGCAATGGCTGCATCAACAGCCGCCGCAGATTCTTGTTCGCTCAACTGGCGCGGCAGGAATTCTTCGATCACCGTGATCTCTTCGCGCTCACGCTCCGCCAGATCAAGGCGACCACCTTCTTCATAAGCGCGCGCTGATTCCATGCGTTGTTTTGCCATCTTGCCCAAAATCGCCAGCACTTCGCCCTCTAGCACACCATCATCATTGCCAGTGGCCCGCGCGGCGATGTCTTTGTCTTTGATCGCTGCATTGATCAAACGGAGCGTCGAAAGCCGACCTGCGGCCTTGTCTTTCATCGCTTGTTTCAGGGCGTCAGTGATGCGCGTGCGCAATGCCATGGGGCTATCCTGTATTCTTAGGTCTTATTCAGGGTGGGACCATAGCTGTTGTAACGCTAACAGGCAATGGGAAGTGATCCTAGGTAAAGCATTGATCCAAAACGATATCTCATTTTCCATATACCCTTGACGCTGCTGCCAGCCGGGCGTAGGTTCGCCCCGTTTATCCCATCATATCACGCCCGGAGGCTGCCCCCATGTCCGCGCCCACACAAACCCACCCCACCGCCTGTCTTGCCTTGGCGGATGGGTCGTTATTTTACGGCATGGGCTTTGGTGCGGTTGGTCAAACCGTTGCTGAATTGTGCTTTAATACCGCGATGACGGGATATCAGGAAATCATGACCGATCCGTCCTATGCGGGCCAGATCGTGACCTTCACCTTCCCCCACATCGGCAATGTCGGCACCAACCCCGACGATGATGAAACCAGTGAACCCGTTGCAGCAGGCATGGTTGTCAAATGGATGCCAACCGAGCCTGCCAATTGGCGCAACGTCCAAGAATTGTCACCATGGTTGGCGGCGCGTGGCCGCATCGCAATTGGTGGTATCGATACCCGTCGCTTGACCCGCGCCATCCGCCAATCAGGCGCACCTCATGCGGCATTGGCACATGATCCAAATGGCAATTTCGATATTGAAGCGTTAATCGCCGCTGCCCGCGGTTTTGCAGGCCTTGAGGGCGCGGATTTGGCAAAGGAAGTGACCTGCGCCCAATCCTATCGCTGGAACGAAATGCGGTGGGCGTGGCCGGAAGGCTTTACGCCCCAAAACGACCCGAAACACAAAGTTGTCGCCATTGATTATGGTGCAAAGCGAAATATTTTGCGCTGCCTCGCCTCGGCGGGATGCGATGTGACGGTCCTGCCCGCCACTGCCACCTATGATGATATTATGGCGCACAACCCTGATGGCGTGTTCCTGTCCAACGGTCCCGGCGACCCTGCGGCAACGGGTGAATACGCCGTGCCAATGATTAATGACGTGCTTAACAAAACTGAACTTCCTGTCTTTGGTATTTGCCTCGGCCATCAGATGTTGGCGCTGGCGCTTGGTGCCAAGACAATCAAGATGAGCCACGGTCACCACGGTGCAAACCACCCGGTCAAAGACAATGACACGGGCAAGGTGGAAATCACATCGATGAATCACGGTTTTGCCGTTGATGCACAGACCTTGCCAGATGGCGTTCTGGAAACCCACGTATCCCTATTTGATGGATCAAACTGCGGGATTCGCATGGCAGATCGTCCCGTCTGGTCCGTACAACACCACCCCGAAGCATCCCCCGGCCCACAAGACAGCTATTACCTGTTTGAGCGATTTGCGGCGGCAATGGAAGCGCGGTCCAAAGTGGCATCTGCTTAATCAAAGTTAACCTGAACGAGGGATGTTAACACTATGTTAACCCCTTATTAATGCTACATTAACCGTTAACTGTCACTTTCCTCCTTTGTAGGAGTTAAGGGGACAGGGACATGAGCAACCTTCGCCTGCATTTGTCAGAGCCGCAGGTCGCCACGCGTGAGGTCCCGCAGCAGCCTCTTGGGCGCTATCTGGTGAATGAAGGCATCATTGACGCAAAAGATCTGGTGCATGCACTAGAGCTACAGTGTCGCATTGATGCGCCTTTGGGCGAAATCATGGTGTCCGAAGGGCTGGTCAGTCGCGCTGATGTCTTGGCAGCGCTGTCACGGCAACATAGCGCGCAATTGGTCGATCTCACTATTGATCCACCACCAGCGCGATTGGCACACCGCCTGCCATCGGCACTTTGCCTCAAATACAGCGTTGTGCCGTGGATGGAGGTTGGCGATACCTTGCTGGTTGCCACAAACCGCCCCGATCAATTTGACAAACTACGCGCCTGCATGGGGCCAACAGGTGTCCGCATGCTGCCTGTAATTGCCGACGGACTACATATTCAGGATCAACTCAGTCGGTTGTACGGCGCTGAACTGGCACAAAAAGCCGCAACACGCGTGCCATCCGCAGAAAGCTGCCGTAGTTGGGCCATCAACCCACAGTCTCGCAAACTCTGGGCGGCAGGCATTTTGATGCTATGCCTCATTGCCCTGATCCTCGCCCCACTGTGGAGCATTACAATCGCAATGATCTGGGCTTTCATCACATTATTGATGAGTACAACGCTAAAAGCCGCCGCGTTCTGGTCGCAGATGACGCAAAAAACACCATGCCTCCGTGATCGCGTGGATTTGCATACGCCACAGTTTCGACTACCCAAGGTATCCGTGCTGGTCCCCTTGCTAAAGGAAAAGGAAATAGCAGGTGCTTTGATCACCCGATTGTCCCGCCTGACCTATCCAAAGTCATTGCTGAATGTGGTCTTGGTATTGGAACAAGGCGATACAGTCACCCGCGACACCCTTGCGCGCACAGACCTGCCCGAGTGGATTAGCGTCATCGAAGTGCCCGAAGCCAACAGCCTGACGACAAAGCCTCGTGCGTTGAACTACGCCTTGGATTTCTGCAAAGGCAGCATCATCGGGGTATGGGACGCCGAAGATGCCCCCGAACCTGATCAGATCGAACGTGTTGTGACACGCTTTCAAAAAGCACCTGAAAACGTGGCCTGCCTACAGGGGGTTTTGGACTATTACAATACCCGCACAAATTGGATTTCCCGTTGTTTTACAATTGAATACGCAACATGGTGGCGCATGGTTCTGCCCGGTATTGCGCGCCTTGGTTTGGTCATCCCCTTGGGTGGTACGACGCTGTTTTTTCGCCGCAACATCCTAGAAGACCTTTGTGGATGGGACGCACACAACGTCACCGAAGACGCCGATTTGGGTATCCGTTTGGCGCGTCATGGCTATGTCACGGAACTTTTGCCTACCGTCACCTATGAAGAAGCAAACTGCCGCGCCTGGCCTTGGGTCCGGCAACGATCACGTTGGCTTAAAGGTTTTTTGATCACGTGGTGTGTGCACATGCGCAGCCCGAAAACCCTGCTGCGTGATCTAGGTTGGATGCGGTTTCTGGGTGTCCAAACCTTGTTTCTAGCCACCTTTACCCAATTCGCCTGCGCCCCACTGTTGTGGTCTTTTTGGCTGACATTATTTGGTATGCCCCACCCTATTTCCTTAACCCTCGGCGCGCCAATCATGTGGACCATGGCGGCGATTTTCATTGTCGCGGAAATACTTAACTTAACCATCTCAATGGTGGCCGTGTCAGGGCGTGAGCATCGCCACCTGATTGGATGGGTCTTGACCACCCCGTTTTATTTTCCCATGGGTGCCCTTGCCGCCTACAAGGGTCTACACGAATTCATTGTCAGCCCGTTTTTCTGGGATAAAACCGAACATGGCGTGCACACAGACACAGACTAAATCAACCCTCATCTCGCCAAGCAAACCTCAGGGATCCGGGGCGCAGAGCCCCGAAATATCCCCGATATTTATCCTAGCTTTCGCTCTCGCGCCGCGCCGCCTCTTGCTTGAGGCGCGTCACAAAAGCGACGGAAATATGGGTGCGCAATGCCTCATCCGCACCATCTTCATCACGTGCCTCAATCATTGTGACAATACGGTCGTGTTCAGCCTGCGCAATCTCACCGCGCCCCTCAGCCGCCAATGACGAGGTCGTCATCAGCGCCATTGAGCGATGCACAAGGTCCAATTGCTGCACCAAGTATCGGTTATGCGAGGCCAGATGAATTTGCGTATGAAACCGCCGGTTTGCCAATGCCAAAGCTGTCGGTGCCTCTATTAAGGCATTGTCCGCCTCAACCATTTCACGCAACACGCGGATTTCTTCAACCGTGGCGTGGCGGGCCGCCAAACGTGCGGCCAATCCTTCAAGTTCACCACGCACGACATAGAGTTCAGCAGTTTGGTTGTGATCAAGCGATGCTACAATCAAGCTACGCCCGTCGCGCGCCAGCAAAGATTGAGTTTCAAGGCGTTGCAAGGCTTCACGCACGGGGGTGCGCGACACGCCGAACCGCTCAGCCAGTTCATTTTCAACCAAACGGTCACCGGGACGATAGGTCCCGACATCAATGGCATCCAAAATCATCGAATAAGCGTCTTTAGAACCGGGTTTCGCAGCAGGCATGGGCATTTTTCCTCAAAGTTGCGCCACCCTACCGCCCGCGTCCATTTGCGCAAGCCCACAGACTTGCGTGAACCCAACGAAGCGCCTACCAACGTCCTATGCCACGTGATGCTTTTTCTCATATTCAGACTTGGGTCTTTGATCTGGATAACACGCTTTATCCACCCTCTGCACGGCTGTTTGATTTGATCGAAGTGCGCATGACAGCTTGGGTCATGGATGAGCTGAGCGTCGATAAGGCCGAAGCCGACCGCCTGCGTGTCCACTATTGGCACACCCATGGCACCACCTTGGCTGGCTTGATGCGCGAACACGGCGTTGATCCTGCGGGATATCTAGAGGACGTGCATGATATTTCGATGGACAGTCTGACACCTGATCCCCTGCTTGCTGATACCATCCGCGCCCTGCCCGGCCGCCGCATCGTTTATACCAACGGCTGCGCGCCTTACGCAGAACGCGTGCTGGCAGCGCGTGGATTATCCAACCTATTTGATGCTGTCTACGGCGTTGAACATGCAGAATTTTTGCCAAAACCTGAACGCGCAGCCTTTGATACGGTGTTTGCCATCGACGGGTTGAACCCAACCACAGCCGCGATGTTCGAAGACGACGCACGCAATCTCGCAGCCCCCCATGCAATGGGTATGCGCACGGTACATGTCGCCCCAACGCGAGATGACAGCACGCATGTGCAATACCACACGGATGATTTGGGTGGTTTCCTTGGCGCATTGCTGAACTAGGTGTGATGTATGAAAATTGATTGCGATATCCTGATTTCGGGTGGCGGCATTGCCGGCTTAACGGCGGCTGCGGCCTTTGGCACTGCGGGTTTTGACGTGATCTGCGTTGATCCAACGCCACCAGTGACCGAACGTGACCAAGCGGGTGCAGACATGCGCTCAACAGCGATGTTGCAACCTGCGCGCACCATCCTTGAAGCGGCGGACATTTGGTCGCACCTTGCCCCACACGCGGCACCCTTACAGGTGATGCGCATCGTGGATGCGGGCGGGCCTGAGCCTGAACCCCGCGTCACCCGCGAATTTGATGCCACTGAGATTTCGGATCAGCCCTTTGGGTGGAATTTCCCAAACTGGCTTTTGCGCCGTGAGCTTTTGGAACGATTAGCTGAACTGCCTAACGTTGATTTTCGCCCCGGCACCGGGACAACAACCCTATTCACCCGCACCGCATCAGCGCGTGTGGGCCTGACCGATGGCAGCCGCATCACAACAAAACTGGTTATCGCTGCGGATGGACGTGACAGCCCGATGCGCAATGCCGCTGGCATTGACATACATACGCAACGGTATGGTCAAAAGGCGCTGACCTTTGCGGTCACACATCCGGTGCCGCACGACAATGTCTCGACCGAAATTCATCGCAGTGGTGGGCCATTCACATTGGTGCCCTTACCGGACCGCGATGGCATGCCCTGCTCTGCTGTGGTTTGGATGGACGATGGGCCTGCGACCATGGCACGTGCGACCACCGATATTGCAGAGTTTGAGACAGAGATGTCACAGCGGTCATGTCACCTGTTTGGCCCGCTCACCCTTGCCAGTCCACGCGCAGTTTGGCCGATCATCAGTCAACATGCAGCGCGCCTGTCAGGCGAACGCATCGCCCTGATCGCAGAGGCCGCGCATGTGGTGCCACCCATTGGGGCGCAGGGGTTGAACATGTCGCTAAACGATTTGGGAACACTGCTGGAATTGGCCAAAGATAACCGTGAGTCCTTAGGCAAAGCTTCGATGTTAGATGCCTATCACAAGGCACGTTACAGCGACATTCAACTGCGTGTGCGCGGTATTGACCTGCTCAATCGCGCCTCGCAAGCCAGCAGTCCCCTTGCACGCGATGCCCGCGCGATGGGCCTGAATGCGCTTTATTCCATGGCACCTGTGCGAAAAATTTTGATGCAGATGGGTTTGGGGATGCGTTGACCAAAGGTGGGCGATGTGCCCACCTTACGCGCCAAAATCCGTAAGGTGCAGGCCCCCCTACACCCCTGTTCTTAAAGAACCTCGTCCAAGACGCCAGCCAAGCGGGCCAAAGTCGCATCCACATCATAAAGTTTATCCAAACCAAACAGACCCAAGCGGAAGGTGCTGAACCCATCAGGCTCCCCCACTTGCAACGGCACACCCGCCGCGATCTGCATACCTTTTGCAGCAAACGCCTTGCCTGATTTCACATCTGGATCGCTGGTATAGCTGACAACAACACCCGGCGCGCCAAATCCTTGCGCGGCAACGGATACAACACCTTTGTCCGCCAGCATCTGACGTACCCCATCACCCAAACGCCACTGCGCTTGTTTTAGACGCTCAAAACCATATTCTTTGGTCTCTAGGATCGTATCGCGGAAATCGCGCAAAGCATCGGTAGGCATCGTCGCGTGATAGGCGTGACCACCATCCTCGTAGGTCTTCATGATGCTACGCCATTTGGCCAGATCAATGGCAAAACTGTCAGACTGCGTTTGCGCCAACCGCGCCTCCGCACGCTCTGACATCATCACCAACCCGGCTGAGGGTGACGCGCTCCAACCTTTTTGTGGGGCAGAGATCACAACATCCAAACCCAATGCCTTCATATCAACCCAAGCACAGCCAGAGGCGATGCAATCAAGCACCATAAGGGCACCAACTTCATGAGCCGCACCAGACATGGCCGAAATGTAGTCATCCGGCAGGATCAACCCCGCACTGGTTTCTACATGCGGGGCAAATACCACCTGCGGTTTTTGCTCACGGATCGCGGCCACAACATCGTCAATCGGCGCAGGTGCAAAGGGCGCAATCGCTCCATTGCCTTGCGGACGGGCCTTCATCACGGTGGCGCTTTTGGTCAAATCACCACTCTCGATGATCTGGCTCCAACGATAGGAAAACCAACCGTTACGCACAACCAACACATCGCTGCCACGTGCAAACTGTCGCGCGACAGCTTCCATGCCAAAGGTGCCGCCACCGGGCACCAATGCCACCGCATCAGCATTATAGACTTCTTTCATCAGTCCCGAAATATCACGCATCACCTGCTGAAATTTGGCCGACATGCTGTTCAAGGATCGGTCTGTGAATACAACCGAAAATTCCATCAAACCGTCTGGGTCAACTGTGCTCATTTTATGCTCCGTAAAATCAGGGTGGGGTTACCCCCACCTTACACGCAATTGATACAGCAGGTGCAACCCACCAAAATCAATCAAGTCTTTATAGCGGCCCCGAAAGGCGCTCTTCACTCAGCAACACATTGGCCTCAACCTCACCCGCGCCGGGCAGTGTCATGATCCGTCGCCGCAACACGCGCTCAAAATCTGGCAGGTCGCGGGCCACAACCCTTAGGCGGTAATCATATAACCCCAACACATGCTCTACAGTCTGCACCTCAGGGATTGCGGCCACCGCACGTTCAAAATCCTCAAGGCTGACGCGCCCTTTGGTGGCCAGCTTGACCCCCAGAAACACCGTCACACCAAAACCCAAAGCCTCAGCGTTTAAGCGCAACCGTCGCCCTCGAATAATACCCGCTTCCTCCAGTCGCTTAATCCGCCGCCATGTCGCAGGTTGAGACAGCCCAAAGCGCCGCCCCAGCGCGCTCGCGCTTTGCCCCGCATCGCGTACCAAGGCACGGATCAAGCTGCGATCAATGTCGTCAATATCAATCATAATGGCAGCCTCTCGTCCGACTTGATCCGCGCCACCTGCATCAAGGCCTCGATATCCGCGATGTGTGGCAAGGTCAGAATACGACCCCGATAAATCTGTTGGTAATGGCCCATATCGCGCGCGATAATAGACAGACGCACATCCACGCGTCCCAGAAAAGTCTGTAATTCGATCACTTCAGGCACCTTACGCGCCTCAGCCATAAAGGCATCGAATGCATTGCCTTGGGTTTTGTCCAAGGTGATCCGCAAACTGACCTCAACCGCATATCCTAATGCGGCCCAATCAATCACCACCCCGACGCCACGTAAAATGCCATCCTCTTGCAGCTTAGCAATGCGACGTGCGGCCTTGCCGGGCGTCATGCCACAACGGTCCGCCAGCTCTCCGGGGCTTAGGCTTGGCTCTGCCTGCCAATAGCGCAATAATCTGCGATCCGCATCATCAAGCATGATTTTTCCATTTCTCTACTACATCGCGCATTAGCATCTTCATTTAGCCAAATAAACTCATAAAACAGCAATAGCCAATCGCGCGGCGATGGCTATGTTCACCCACAGAGAACACCCAAATCAAAAGGACCGCCCAAAATGCGCGTTTATTATGACCGTGACTGCGACGTTAACCTCATCAAAGACAAAAAAGTCGCCATTCTTGGCTACGGCTCACAAGGCCACGCCCACGCGCTGAACCTGCGCGATTCTGGTGCAAAGAACCTCGTTGTTGCCCTGCGCGACGGATCTGCGTCAAAAGCCAAAGCCGAAGGCGAAGGCCTCAAAGTTATGGAAATCGCAGAAGCCGCCGCATGGGCCGACGTAATTATGTTCACCATGCCCGACGAATTGCAGGCCGAAACTTACAAGAAATACGTACACGACAACATCCGTGAAGGCGCTGCCATCGCATTTGCCCACGGCCTGAATGTGCATTTTGGTTTGATTGAACCAAAAGCAGGCATCGACGTGATCATGATGGCCCCCAAAGGCCCCGGCCACACCGTACGCGGTGAATACACCAAAGGCGGCGGCGTGCCTTGCTTGGTTGCGGTCGACAAAGACTCATCCGGCAAAGCGTTGGAAATTGGTCTGTCATATTGCTCTGCCATCGGTGGCGGTCGCTCTGGCATCATCGAAACCGACTTCCGCGAAGAATGCGAAACCGATCTGTTCGGTGAACAAGCAGTTCTGTGTGGCGGTATCGTTGAGTTAATCCGCATGGGCTTTGAGACATTGGTCGAGGCCGGCTATGAACCTGAAATGGCGTATTTTGAGTGCCTGCACGAAACCAAACTGATCGTGGACCTGATCTATGAAGGCGGCATCGCCAACATGGATTACTCTATCTCAAACACAGCAGAGTACGGTCAGTACGTTTCTGGCCCACGCATCTTGCCTTACGACGAAACCAAGGCACGCATGAAAGCGGTATTGAGCGACATTCAGTCTGGTAAGTTTGTCCGTGACTTCATGCTTGAAAACGCTGTTGGTCAGCCAACGATCAAATCTTCGCGCCGTGCAAACGACGAGCACCAGATCGAAGTTGTTGGTGGCAAACTGCGCGACATGATGCCGTGGATTTCTGCGGGCAAAATGGTCGACAAAGCCAAGAACTAAGGGCATCGCCCATCGTTCGATCCTGAACGAAGTAAATTCAATTGACCCCGGCCCTGTGCCGGGGTCTTTTGTTAGAGACCAAGGGCAGGCACAAGATGGACAACCTACAGATCATTGACGCCCTGCCCCAACATGAAGCCGCAATACGCGCCCATTCTGACGCGACCTATCGCACTCATGCCGCGCGACTGCCCCACGCATTTGGTGACAAAAACGCCTATCAACATGCGCTGCTGGATGCCGCCTTTTGTGATCCACCCAATCTAACATCTGACTTTCGTTGCAAAGTGTTGGTGGCAGTCTGTGATGACTGCTTGATGGGCTACATCTTGATCATCTGGAACACCCCCAAAGACGACACATTAACCACCGCCGTCATCGCTGATATCGGCGTTTTACCCGAATGCGAAGGGCACGGCGTCGGGCGCGCATTACTGTCACACGCCCAATGTTTGATGCCTGATCATAGTTGGCAAAGCCTGACGGCGGATGTTTGGCGTGACAACGCAGCCTCTCATAAAATTTTCGCCACAGCAGGTTTTAAAGCAGAACGTACAGAATATCGTTTCGGGCCCCCACCAGAACCACAGCAACATAACCAACCCGACAAAGCGCCGTCCTTTTCACGCGAACATATGTTGATCCTGCTTGCATTGGCTGCGGGTCTGCTGATCTATCTCACCTCATGACAGGAACCCAACAAATTACCGCGAAAAGCTGGCTGATGGTCGCGCTCTTGTCTTTCATCTGGGGCGGAACTTTTCTCGTCACAGAAGTTGCATTGACTGGGATCACACCGTTCTGGCTGGCCGCATCGCGCATCGGCTTTGCTGCAATTGTCATGACCCTCCTCTGGGCCACACGCGGGTTTAAACTTTTTAAGACAACCCTGACCAGAACCCAGACAAGCACAGTACTTTTCATTGGTGCCGCCAGTTCCGCCATTCCCTTTGCGCTGCTCGCTTGGGGGCAACAATATGTCACGTCCGGTTTTGCAGGCGTGTCGATGGCATCCGTGGCGCTTATCGTCTTGCCACTTGCGCATTTTATGGTTCCTGATGAGCGTATCACATTGCGAAAATCAGTGGGGTTTATCGTTGGCTTTTGTGGAGTCGTGATCCTGATCGGCGGGCAAGCCTTTGAAAGTACAGGCACAACACTGGAAATGCCCGGGCGCATGGCCTGTGTCGCGGCGGCGTCTTGTTATGCAATCAGTTCAATTCTACTCCGCCGCCTACCAGCGGTAGACCCAATAGGGCTGGCAACCGTTCTGCTGATCATCGGTGGATGCATTGCCATTCCCGTGGCCTTGATTGTCGAAGGCTGGCCGCCGCTACCATCACCAAAAATCCTGATGGTACTGGCCTTTTTGGGCCTTGTCCCCACTGCAGCCGCCAATTTACTGCGCGTGCTTGTCGTGCGCAGCGCCGGTCCAGTATTCATGTCACTGGTAAACTACCAAGTTCCGGTTTGGTCCGTCGTGCTTGGCGCACTTATCTTATCCGAACCCCTGCCATCTTCGCTGCTCTATGCAATGGCATTGATCCTTGCAGGTGTCGCACTTAGCCAATTCGGCACGCTCAAGCGCATGTACAAGGCACACCGCTAACCCATTCACCCTTTTCAAAAATACCAATACACAGCGCTGATTTCAAAAGCGGTACCTAAAATTTGGACACCAACAAAACATGTCGTGCGCGCATCAGCGCGCGCCTTTGGATCACGCGCGCACAGCGTCCTCGACGGCCACGACCACCGAATCTACAGCGCGTTCCATCAATGCTGCATCCTCATGCTCTGCCATCACCCGCACCAATGGTTCCGTCCCGGATTTGCGGATCAACAACCGCCCTTTGCCCGACAGGTCCGCCTCAGCCTGCGCAATCGCGGCCTGCACCTGCACGTCCTCAAGTGGTGTTTGGCCCGCGCCAAACCGCACATTTTTCAACAATTGCGGCACCGGCTCAAACTGGTGCAACAACTCTGAGGATGGTTTACCAGAACGCACCATTTCGGCCAAAAACTGCAAACCCGCCATCAATCCATCCCCGGTGGTGGCATGATCCGTCATCACGATGTGGCCTGATTGTTCGCCGCCAAGGTTAAACCCACCTTGCCGCATCCGTTCGACAACATGGCGGTCCCCAACGCTTGTGCGTTCAAGTCGTAACCCACGGCTTTGCATGAATTGTTCAAGGCCAAGATTACTCATCACGGTAGCCACAAGCGCATTGCCTTTCAAACGATCCTCAGAGGCCCAGCGCGCTGCCATAAGTGCCATAAACTGATCGCCATCCCCAACTTTGCCGTTCTCATCCAACAAAATCACCCGGTCTGCGTCACCGTCCAGACAAATGCCCACATGCGCGCCGTGCGCCACAACCGTTTCAGCGGCCGATTGTGGATGCGTTGATCCGCACCCTTGATTGATGTTGTGGCCCGTTGGGTTTACGCCAACAGGAATGACCTCAGCTCCCAATTCCCACAAGGTTTCTGGTGCAACTTTGTACGCCGCGCCATTGGCGCAATCGACAACAACCTTAAGGCCATCCAGACGCATTTGACGTGGGAAGGATGACTTTACCCGTTCCACATAGCGATAGCGCCCATCGTCAATCCGTTTCGCACGGCCAATTTCGCCTGCTGCTGTAGGTTCCACACCTTCCGCAACCAGCGCCTCAATATCGGCTTCCGCTTGATCTGACAGTTTATACCCATCTGGCCCAAAAAACTTGATCCCATTGTCATGCGCCGGATTGTGGCTGGCTGAAATCATCACACCTAGATCCGCCCGCATGGACCGCGTCAACAACCCCACCGCTGGTGTCGGCACAGGCCCCAGCAACAGCACATTCATGCCTGTACTGGTCAGCCCTGCGGTCAATGCATTTTCAAACATGTATCCCGACAGCCGCGTGTCCTTACCGATCACAACACGGTGCACACCAGAATTGTCACGCCTAAAATAGCGTCCCACCGCAGAGCCGATGCGCAACGCCATTTCCGCCGTCATCGGGTGGGTATTGGCCGTGCCGCGCACGCCGTCTGTGCCAAATAGTTTTGTCATGTCTTAGGTCCCTGCCGTGGCAGCGCGCCACAGTGCTATTGCTTGTATGGTTTGGGACACATCATGCACACGCAGCATCTGAATACCATGACCCAATGCCGCCAAAGCCACACCAATAGATCCCGGCGCACGTGCTGCCGCCTCTGGTTCGTTGCCAATTGTCCCGATAAAGCGTTTGCGCGAGGCACCCAAAAGGATCGGCACTCCAAGCCCATGAAACAAGCTGATCCGTGCAAGCAACGCCAAATTATGTGTCTGGGTTTTGCCAAAGCCGATGCCCGGGTCCGCAATGATATGACTGCGCGGAATTCCCGCAGCTTCAAGCATTTGTATCTGTCCCTCAAGGAAATCGTAAACATCCAGCAGGACGTTTTCGTATTGCGGGTCTTTCTGCATCGTCGCGGGATCACCAAGTGCATGCATCACGCAGACAGGCAGGTTCCGCTCTGCTGCAAAAGGGGCCAATGCGGGATCATAGGTAAAGCCCGACACATCATTCACCAGATTTGCACCTGCGTCATGGGCCGCCCTGGCCACCTCAGCTTTGCGTGTATCAATCGAAATGGGACACGTGACACCGGCCTGTCGCAGCCCTGCAATCACAGGCGCAACGCGAGAAACTTCTGCGTCAATCTCAACGGTAGCAGCACCGGGTCGCGTCGATTCCCCACCCACATCCAACAGGTCCACACCCGCGATCTGCATTGCGCGCCCCGAGGTCACAGCGTCCGTTGCGGCCGCATTCACGCCGCCATCGGAAAAGCTGTCTGGTGTGGCGTTTAAGATGCCCATCACCCGCGGATGATCCATACTGAGCCCGGCAATAGGCGCACGTCGCGATATCAAGCGCTGCAAAGCATCAGCAGGCAGATCACTGGCCTGCACGATTTTTGCGGAACCCGCGCGCGACAAGACTTCAACTTGAGTGAACCAGCACCATCCCCCGGCCAAGGCCATCGCTGCTTGCGGGCGCGCGGGGCCACTTTGTGCTAGAGGTCGGTAATAAAGTGCGTCTGCGCTCACAACACGTCCTGTTCAATCGGAACGGCACGCAACGGAACAGACGCCGCATCAGGCAGGTCTGCACCGATGACCAGCAATTCTTGCGCATCAAACGTCGCTGCGAACCACGCAGCCAAAGCCACTGCATCACGTGGCTGTGCCGATGGGGTATCCACCGCATCCAGAACCATCTTTGAGGGGGCCCAAACGCAGGTCTGGCCATTTTTCATAGCCCAATCCAATTCGGTTCGGGTTTCCACAACCACACAGCGATCGTCTTTGGCCGCTAAGACCCATGCATTTTGCTCTATCGCCAACAGATCAATGCGTCGCTGCGCCATCCGGTGAGGCACTTGTGGTGCAGGCGCATCGGCAGAGGCCCCAACGCACAAGATCAATGGACGACCCAAGGCCACAAGCTGATCCAGCCACCCTTTGAGATGCGGTGATACGATGGCAGCATTGCTGAGGTACACCAGTTCGGGATGTGGCACCTCGCCTTGGGATATTCCCGACGCAGGCACGCCATCACGCGCGCGCATGATCTCAACACCCAAGGCACCGGGACCACGATCCAATTTCTCAATGCGCACAAAGACCCGCATCGCCTGTGGTTCCAGCAAAATACGTTCTGCGACACGTTCAGCCAAAGTTTCAAGTAGGTTCAAACGCTCGTCTGACAACTCATATGCAATCGCCTCGGTGACGCGATCATAGGACAAAATACGATCCACATCGTCGTCAATTGGCCCAGTCAAGGGTTGCACCTCAACTACCACGTTAAAGCAGATGCGCTGCGTTACGCCACGTTCGGCCTGAAATGCGCCAATCTCGACCTCAACAATATGATCACGCAGGGAAATACGATCCAGCGCTTCGCCACCTGCCATGGCTTCCGCGCGCTCAGAGGGATGCGCAAAGGCAAGGCGGACTTCGTTTGTCATATTTCAGGTCTTTCACAGCACAAAATTCACGACCACCCTAGCCGATATCGCTAAGTTAACAGGCGCATAACCGCCAGACCAGAGTGGGAAAACGTCTTTGGCTTAGTTCGACGCGGATCGCCACGTGTGACGGTAAAACAGATGTACGCCAATGCGCGCTGTTTTGGTGTACACTTTAGCCCAACGCGGACGTACTGCGGTGGTGTGGTAATGCGTGGCACCATCCGTCAGCTTTGGCGCGTTGCCGTCAATGATGGCGCGCGCCACTTTACCAACACGGGTAAATGCCTTGGGCTCTGAGATTACCTCTTTGTGACCATCACAGGTATAAGTGAACTGACATCCATATTTTTTGCCGGTGCCTTGGTTGATCACACCGCAAAGAGATCCGGGGAAACGGGCGCTTTTCACCCGATTCATGATGACTTCGGCCACTGCAAATTGGCCCTTCACTGTCTCGCCCCGCGCTTCAAAGTAAAGCGCCTCAGACAAGCAACGCCATTCAGAATTGCCAGTTGCCTTTGGCTGTGCATCAATCCAGCTGCGCGAATATTGCACAGAACCGGGGGCAACTTTGGGAGGTGTGATCATGGCTTTCAGGCGTTTGGAACCCGTCGATTTCAGGCCCTGCGCCTCAATCCGTGCCAGCCCTTTGGCTGTCTCAGGATTGGCGGATGCTGCGAAGGGCATTGCCGAAATGGCAGCCAAAAGCAGCGCGAAAGATGTGACCCGAAGCAAACGCATGAAGCGCCTCTATATGTTGTTAATGCTTCGGGCCGCTTAACCAAGAAGCACCTTCAGGTAAAGTCAGCCGTAACTTCTACGCGGAAAGCCGCGTAGACAACCAACGCATTGTGGTTTGTCAATAGGTTGCTACCCAATCTTGTGTGCAATTGCCAACTGCGCCGCCGCCAACCGCGCAACCGGAACGCGAAATGGTGAGCAAGATACATAGTCAAAGCCCGTTGCACGGCAAAATGCTATCGATTCGGGGTTACCTCCGTGTTCGCCACAGATGGATAATGTGATCCCCGGTTGTGCCTTACGGCCCCGTTCTGCACCCAATTGCAGCAACTCGCCCACACCATCCACATCCAGCACATGAAACGGATCTTCGGGGAAAACGTCTTGTTGCACATAATCCGACATGAAGCGTCCCGCATCATCGCGTGACAACCCATAGGTCATCTGGGTCAGGTCGTTGGTACCAAAACTAAGGAACGCACAATGGGGGGCAATTTCGCCAGCCCGCAATGCGGCACGTGGCGTTTCGACCATCACGCCCAATCGATAGGTGAAATCGGCATCCCCCTCGTTGCGCACAGCCGCGGCCACCGCATCAATTGAGGTTTTCACCAATTCAACTTCACGGCGCGCCGAAACAAGCGGGATCATAATTTCTGGTACAACCGCATCACCATCACGGCTGGCTTCAATCGTCGCCTCAAAAATCGCACGCGCCTGCATTTCGTAAATTTCAGGGACAGTGACCCCCAAACGCACACCACGCAAACCCAACATTGGGTTATATTCGGTCATCGCGTCTATCCGGCGCATAACGTCTGACAGGGGCAAATCAAGCGCCTCTGCCAATTCGCGCTGACCAACTTTGGTGGCAGGCAGGAATTCATGCAAAGGCGGATCAAACAGACGAATACACACAGGCTGGCCCTGCATAATATGGAACAATTGTGTAAAATCATCACGTTGCATGGGCAGCAATCGTTCCAGAACCGCACGCCGATCCTCGCCCGTTTCAGCAAAAATCATCTCACGCATCACCGTCAGACGGCCAGGATCAAAGAACATATGTTCAGTACGGCACAGCCCAATCCCATGCGCGTTAAAGTTCCGCGCGGTTTGTGCATCAGCGGGCGTATCGGCGTTGGCACGAATATCGATGTCTGCGGCACCCTCCGCCCATTCCATCAAACGCTGGAACGTCTCATCGAGTGCCGCCTCTTGCATCTTGGCCGCACCAGCAAGGATTTCTCCGGTTGAGCCATCAACCGTAATCACATCCCCATCGGAAAACACCCGACCATCGGGCGCTGTAATTTTCTTCTTCATCAAATCAAACGTCATGTTCGACGCGCCCACGACACACGGCAACCCAATACCACGCCCAATCACAGCTGCATGGCTGGTAATGCCACCGCGTTCGGTTAGCACCGCTTGGGCCGCATGCATCCCGCGAATATCCTCGGGGCTGGTTTCGCGACGCACCAAAATACAAGGTTCACTGCGTGAGGCACAAGCCTGCGCTTCGGTTGCGGAAAAGACAATTTTACCAGTGGCAGCACCAGGGCTCGCAGCAATACCATGCCCAATCACATCGCGGGTTGCCTCTGGGTCTACTTGACGGTGCAGCAATTCTGTCAACGTCCGGGGTTCGACCCGCATCAACGCCTCTTCGCGGCTGATGATCCCCTCGTCCGCCAGCGCCACAGCAATACGCACCGCCGCACGCGAAGACCGAGACACCCGCATCCCATCAAGGATATGGACATTCCCATCCTCAACCACAAATTCGACCTGCATTTCGGCGCGCAACCGCACCCGCATCATCGCGGCATGGGTCTTAATCGCCTCAAACGCTTCTGGAACGGCCTCTTCCAACGATGACCCACGCGGATCGCGGGTCAAGTACATCGTGTCCGCATCGCCTTGCAGCGCGTCACGACCCTGAGATTGGCACAAATAGCGCCCGGTAATCTGCGGCAAACCGCTGTCGCTGTCGACCAATTGCAACACACCAGACCCGCAGGTGCCTTTGCCAATGCCAAATGCCATTTCTTGCACGACAAGACCAAGCCCCGCATCCGCAGGTGCCCCTTTTGCCTGACGCAACAACCGGGCCGAGGTGCCCTCCCATGCCCGCGCCATTGACTGCAAAACGGCGGTCAGCTGCGTCACCGGGTCTTGGGGAAAAGGTTCTTCAGTCTCGACTTCATAGGCGCGCAGGGAATGATCCAGCGCTTCGCGCCCCTCGCCGGCAACATCATCAAACATATCCGGGTCAAGGCGCGCGACGTTGATCGCATAAGCCTGCACAAACCGGGTATACAGCGACGCCGCTGGCCCCTCGCCCATGGCATCACACAGTTCGCCAAAACGGGCATCATTGATGCCGATGTTCAATACGGCCCCCGGCCCGCCCCAATCGGGGTCTTCGCTAGACGGACGCACACAGAGCAAGGCACCTTTGGGGAATTGTGCCACCACCGCCTCAACATCGGGCAAATGCCCCTCACCGATTTTATGCACCGCTGTAAACGACAGCGCCACCGTGCGCGGCACCGGCAGATCAAGCCGCACAAGGCGCTGCAAACATTTCGCGCGCCCGCCATGGGTTTCATTGGTGATCGGCGCGGTTTGCGTCACGAGGGTGGTGTCTGGGTTATTTTCCACGGGTATTCTGCACTGCGGCACCTTTGGGTTTCAGGTGCAGCATAGGGGGTAATCGTGATGTGACAAGCCTGTGATGTTAGGACGATGGGTGGAGGGGGCAGCCGCCTTACGTAAGGTGGGCGCGCCGCCCACCCTGCGCTTTGGATTAACCGTCGATTTTGGTCAGATCAGCAACCGAGGTACAGATCGTGCGGATACGGCTGAGCAAGTTCAACCGATTGCGCCGGATCGTGCCATTGTCGCTGTTGACCTGCACCGCGTCAAAGAACCCATCAATCGGACCGCGCAAAGATGCCATGGCGGACATTGCCGTGGTGAAATCCTGAGCCTCCATCGCGGGGGTGATTGTGGCCTCGGCCTCGTCCAGCGCTTTGAACAACGCGCGTTCCTCGTCCACTTCTGCAAACTTCACATCCGCGCCGTAGGAGTACTCAACCCCGTCGGCCTCTTCGGCTTGCGTCAAGATATTGTTGGCTCGCTTGAACCCTTGGATCAGGTTTTCACCGTCATCGGTTTTGAGGGTCTCCGACAGCGCCTTGGCGCGTTTGACCAGCAGGGTCAGGTCGTCGTTGCCCGGCATCGCGATGCAGGCGTCGATGATATCGTGGCGGACACCTTGGTCTTTGAGGTAGACTTTGAGGCGGTCATGGAGGAACGATAGGAGGTCGGCTGACTTTGCTTGTACGCGCACCGCTACTGTCTGAAGCAAGGACCCGTCACTAACATCAGGCACAAAAGGATGTGTGTCTGAGTGTTTAATCCTATCAACTACAGTCCGAAACGCAGCTCCGAACACGCCGTGATCGGCGATCTCGGCCAAAGTACTCTCTAGAGTGAAGAGGTCTGGTTCAGGTGCCGTCGGGCGTAATTGGGTCAATTCGTATTTGAGCAGCTCGCTATCCAGATGCTGATCGAGCGACAGCGCCACACGATTCTCAACCAATATCCGAATAACCCCCAAAGCAGCCCGCCTTAACGCAAACGGATCTTTACTCCCCGTGGGTTTCTCATCGATCGCCCAAAACCCGGTCAGCTTGTCGATCTTTTCGGCCAGCGCCACGGCCACAGACACAGGCGCAGTTGGCACATCATCAGACGGCCCCAACGGTGCATAATGTTCGCGCGCCGCATCCGCGACGGCGTCGGATTTACCCGCCGCACGCGCGTAATAGCTGCCCATCAGCCCCTGCAATTCGGGGAATTCATAGACCATTTCAGACGACAGATCAGCCTTGGCCAAACGCGCGGCCTCTTTGGCTTCATCTGGATCAGCACCCACCATCGGGGCGAGTTCACGCGCCAGCACGGCCATGCGTTCAATCAATTCAGCCTGCGTGCCAAGCTTATTGTGGAAGGTGACGTTTTCCAGTGCCTTAACCCAAGTCGCCATGCCCTCGTCAGAGGTCGCAACACGCAGATCGTTTTCCCAAAAGAACTTTGCATCCGACAGACGTGCGCCCAGCACCTTTTCGTTGCCCGCCAAAATTGTCGCGCCCTCATCCGCTGTGGTACGATTGGCAACCGTGATGAATTTCTCAATCCGCCCTGTCTTGGTATTGCGCACCGAGAAAAACTTCTGATGTTCGCGCATCGACGTCTGCAAGACTTCCGCAGGCAGTTCCAAGAAATCCGCGCCAATTGGCCCCATCAACACCACAGGCCATTCGACAAGGCCCGATACCTCTTTTAACAACCCTTCGTCCTCGACCACTTCCATGCCAGCGGCGAAAGCCATGTTGGTGGCGTCATGCCAGATTGTTCCGGCCCGTTCACAGGCGTTCAACACCACAAAGGCACGTTTGAGTTTGGCCTCATAATCCTCAAAGCCGCTGACCTTGATCACAGCGGGCGCAAGGAAACGGTGCCCATAGGTCACGTCGCCCGCGGTGATCCCGTCCAGTTCAAACGGCACAACCTCTACGCCGTCCTCAGCGGACATCACACAAACAATCGAATGTAAGGGGCGCACCCATTTCAGTGACCCGGTGCCCCAGCGCATGCTCTTGGGCCATGGGAAATTGCGGATCGTATGTTCCAGTACTTCCGCCACGATCTCTGCCGCCGGGCGGCCCGGCTTTTCGATCTTGGCAAACAGGATTTTACCCTTGGGCGTTTCACGTTCCTCAAGCTGATCGCGGGTCAAACCCGCACCGCGCAGGAAACCTTCAATGGCTTTTTCAGGTGCGTCCGCCTTGGGGCCTTTGCGTTCCTCAACTTGGCGTGGTGACGCATCCAGCATCCCCTCAACCGCCAGTGCCAAACGGCGCGGTGTCGAAAAGCACGCAGCAGAGGCATAGGTCAGCCCCGCCTCAACCAGCCCATTTGTCATCAGCTTTTGCAAATCCTCAGCGGCACGGCGCTGCATACGGGCTGGGATTTCCTCGGAAAAAAGTTCGATCAGCAGATCAGGCATCAGTTGGTTTCCCGTGTTGGACATGCTTCACCTACAACTGTTCCGTCATAGGATTTTTCGCCACATTCATTCAATTCGTGCCACACAAAGCCACGCCCATCGTCGGTGATCGCAACGATACGATCGACACCATAAGCGATGTTCTTCTGCCCCATAAAGGCCAGCGCGCTGCCATCTTCTAAGGCTTTGCCAATCGCCTCTGCATCAAAACAATCAAACCATCCCGGCGCGTTACGCGGTGTGGCTTTTTCGACAAGCACATAGGTTTCTGTTAGCAATGGCAGGCTGAATTCCGTCGTAAAACACGCGCGGTAACGGATTGGGGAACTGTCCGCGTCAATCGCTGTCAAACCATCAAATGGGATCGGCTCGGGCATGTTTGAAACAACGGACACCAGTTGCACGTCACCGCCCCCGACTTCGTCATAAAAGCCATAGACCTGCAAATAATAGAGCGCAGTACCCGCAATAAGCCCGGAAAGCATGATGATAATCCCTATAATTTTACCGCTCACGCTGCGTCCTCTGAATAACCGCCCGCGCGGGTCAGCACAAAGGCGTCCGCGCACATTTTCGACAAAGCGCGCACACGGCCAATATAAGCTTGGCGTTCTGTCACAGAAATCACGCCACGCGCATCCAGCAGGTTAAATATGTGGCTGGCTTTGATGCATTGGTCATAAGCCGGATGCACCATGATGATACGTTTGCCAGTTTTTGGATCAACGGGCGCTTCATCAAGGATCACCTTGCAATGCGCCTCTGCCTCTTCGAACTGGCGCAGCAAAACTTCGGTGTTGGCGACATCAAAGTTCCAACGCGCGTATTCTTCTTCGGTCTGTTTGAACACATCGCGGTAGGTCATTGGGATAGGCGCATCGGGGTCGTTGAACGGCATGTCCATTACGTGATCCACGCCAAGCACATACATCGCCAGTCGTTCCAAACCATAGGTCAATTCGCCAGACACCGGGTGACAATCATGGCCGCCGACCTGTTGGAAATAGGTGAACTGGCTGACTTCCATGCCGTCACACCAAACTTCCCAGCCCAGACCCCAAGCGCCCAACGTCGGGCTTTCCCAATCATCCTCAACAAAACGAATGTCGTGCAGGTCCATATTGATGCCAATCGCCTCAAGCGAGCCGAGGTATAATTCTTGCAGGTTCGGCGGACTTGGTTTGATCAACACCTGATACTGATAATAATGCTGTAAGCGGTTCGGGTTCTCGCCGTACCGCCCATCGGTGGGACGGCGCGAGGGCTGCACATAGGCGGCGGCCCATGGGTTTGTCCCCAAGCTGCGCAGCGTCGTTGCCGGGTGAAATGTCCCTGCCCCCACTTCCATGTCATAGGGTTGGAGAATCGCACACCCGTGACGCGCCCAATAGTTTTGCAACGCGAGGATGATCGCTTGGAAAGACTTCGGCTTTTGAGGGCGGTTTTCAGTGTTATCTGACATCAGTTTAGACCTTTGATCCTGCGCGCCTTTCCTACGGGTGTGGCGCGCAAGGGTCAATTGTACCATTGTGACAATTTCAGCCCCATAACCCATGGCATTTTCAGCGCTTTCCTGCTTATGTGCGCCGGATTTATGTTTACAAGAGTAGATGGCACAATGATGCGCACCCTTTTTGCCGTGCTGGCAATGATTTTCACCTTTTCCCTCACCGCAATAAGTTCTGCACAAGCACAATCGGACGACGATGTTGTTTGGGTTCAAATCGAAGCGTTGCCCAGCCTTGCGGCAGCCACAGACCGCGCGCGCGCCTACACGACGTTGTTGCAAGACGTAAATGGTTTTGCCCTTGGTGGCGGATGGTATGGCATTGCGGTTGGTCCCTATCGGCGCGGCGATGCTGAATTGGTCCTACGCTCTTATGTGCGTGACGGTTTGGTCCCGCGCGACAGCTTTATCCAATTGTCTAGCCGGTTGCGTCAGCAGTTTTGGCCTGTGGGTGCAAACGTGTTAAACCAAGGTGTCATTTCAGCGCCAGAAAGCGTGGACACACCCGCCGCCCCAGCAACTGAAGAACCTGTCGCAGAAGCACCAAGCGAGACATCAACCCAAGAGGCACCAGCAGAGGTTGCCGAAGTTCCAGAAGCCCCCGCACCACCAGAACCCGCAGACGAAACTCTGCGCGAGGCCCGCGCCAGCGAGCGTCTGTTGGACAAAGACGAACGCAAAGCCTTACAGATCGCATTGCAATGGGCCGGATTTTACAACGCTGCCATCGACGGATCGTATGGCCGCGGCACACGCAATTCGATGTCTGAATGGCAAGAGGCAAACGGCTACGAAACCACCGGCGTTTTGACCACTTTGCAACGCACCGCCCTGATCAAGCAGTATAATGCTGTGTTGGATGGTCTGGGCCTCAAAATGGTACGCGACGAAAAAGCAGGCATTGAAATCATGATGCCCACCGCCGAGGTATCCTTTGCTGAATATGAACCGCCTTTTGCGCAGTACAACAGCACAGGCGACATCGGGGCACGTGTTCTGTTGATCTCGCAAGCCGGTGATCAAGACACCCTGTTTGGTCTTTATGACATCATGCAGACACTTGAAATCGTACCCCTGGATGGACCACGTGAACGCAAGAACACCTCGTTTGAATTGATCGGTGAAAATGGCCGCATCATCAGCCAAACTCAGGTTGCAATGCAGGATGGTCAAATCAAAGGCTTTACCCTGATCTGGCCCGCAGGCGATGAAGACCGCCGCCGTCGTGTGATTGCAGAGATGTCCAAAAGCCTTGTACGCCTCCCCAGCGTTTTGGACCCGGCCGCAGGTGATCCAGACGAACAATCCATTGATCTGGTTGCAGGCTTGCAAATTCGTCAGCCTAAAATCTCGCGCTCCGGGTTTTTCATTGACAGCAATGGGGCCGTGGCAACCGCATCTGAGGCTGTACAGTCTTGTGGCCGCTTGACTATTGATGGTGACACAGAAGCAGACGTTGTGGCCAATGATACGGCGACTGGCATTGCTATTCTAAAACCACGCAGCACCTTGGCTCCGATAGCAGTTGCCGCGTTTAGCGCCGCAACCCCGCGCTTGCAGACTGAAGTTTCTGTTGCGGGTTATTCCTATGAAGGCGTGCTGAGTGCTGCAACCCTGACCTTTGGCAAATTGGCCGATGTGCGTGGATTGCAAGGCGAAGAAAACCTAAGCCGCTTGGACCTGTCTGCGCAGCCCGGTGATGCCGGTGGCCCTGTCTTTGACATCAGCGGCAACGTCATGGGTATGCTTTTGCCCAAGCCCACGGATGGTCCACAATTGCCTGACAACGTCAGCTTTGCCTTGGACCGTAATGCAATCGCAGAACTGGCAAGCACAGCAGGACTGAGCGTCGCAGCCGCAGACAAGGCAGGACGCATTGCACCACGTGATCTAACGATTGCGGCGCAAGGTATGACCGTATTGGTCAGCTGCTGGGAGTAAAACGGGCGAACCGGAGTTTTTAAAATTCCGGTTCTTTTTTCAAAGGAAACGGCTACTTTATCAGGTCCGGCGTGAGATAAATCAGCGTCGGGCTTTTTGCATCAAAGGCTGCCTTCACCGCCTCTTGCATGTCTGCAATCGACGTTGGTGCCACAGCATGCGCGCCAAATGCCTCTGCCAGTTTCACAAAATCTGGGTTGTGTGCAATGACTGCATTAGGCGCGATTTGGGCGCGGATCATGCTATCTTCAATTTCGCCCAGCTTACCATTGTCCCAAAGTATGATCGGCAGGCTGAGGCCCAACTCAACGGCCACACCGAGTTCCTGCATGGTGTAGTGGAATCCATAATCCCCGACGATCGCCATCGTGGGCAGCGCCTTGCCCCGCGCAACCGCACCCCCAATGGCCGCTGGTACCGCATACCCAAGCGTGCCAAAGCCCGAGGGGTGGTGCCAGTGATGGGCCTGCGTCATTGGCCAGACCTCTTTAGCGGCATAGGCAAATTGGGTCATGTCGGAATAAATCGTTGCATTGTCAGGTACGGCGGCGCGCAGCGCATCAGCCACTTCTACAATGCCTGGGCGTTCGGCAATAACTTGGGCACGCCAACGCGCGCGGGTGGCAGCAACCTCTTTAGGTCGCCATTTGGGCGATGGGGTACAGTCCTTTGTGGCGCTTGCAAGCATAGCCGTGAACACGCAAGCTTCGCTGTGGTATTGGTGCGTGGCATGGTGACGGTCGCTTAGGACCTCTGGGTCGATATCCACACGCAGCAAGGGGCAATCATGGCCCAAGGCATCACGCCAGATATCGACCTGCGCCAGTTCGGTGCCGATGGCCAGCACCAGATCGGCCTTGGCCAGCACATCAGCGCTTTCAGGACGGGACAGCGTGGCCCCAAAGTAGCGCGGATGGTCGTCCGGCACAGCACCACGCCCTGCATAGGTGGTGAACAATGCAGCCCCTACATTGTCCGCCACTTGCACTGCGAAATGGCCAATACCTTTGTGACCACCGCCCAGAATGATGACAGGCTGGCGGGCGCGTTCGAGATAGCCTTTGACCTCGGCAATCTGGTATTTGTTGGCCGTGGGGGGCGTGGCATAGGTAACCTCTTTGGCCGGATGGGCGGGTGCAGAAGCCTCAAGCGCAGAAATGGGCACCTGAATATATTTGGAGCGGGCGCGTTTGGTGCGAAACTCCGCAAAGGCGCGGTCGATGAGAGTGTAGGCAGCGGTGGCATCGCGCGCCTCTTCGGCCCAGTCGCACACAGCAGCGGCGGCGTTGCGTTGGTCCAACATCTGATGCAGCTGACCGCGCTGGCCTGCCACCTCGTCAAGACAAGACGCGATCACAAGCACAGGCACGGAATCAGAGTATGCCTGCCCCATCGGCGTCATAATATTGCACACCCCCGGCCCGGTGATCACATAAGCTACGCCCGGACGCCCCGTCGCACGCGCGTATCCATCTGCCATAAACCCGGCACCCTGTTCGTGGCGAGCCAAGACATGGGTGATACCCGCCTCTTCAATCCCACGGTACATTTCTTGGTTGTGCACGCCCGGAATACCAAAGATCACATCAACCCCACGGTCTTTAAGCATGTGAGAGATTTGCGCGCCCAGCGGCCGTGTGATTTGGGCCCGTGTTGTTTGATCAGCCATCAGGCCCTCCAAAAATTAACAGTGAGAATGACGTAGACCGCCATCAATTCCAGCCGCCCGATCAGCATCGCAGCGGTTAATATCCATTTCGCCGTGTCATTCAGGCTGCTGAAATTGCCCGCAGGCCCGATGATATCGCCCAATCCCGGTCCGATATTGGCCAATGCCGCCGCCGCCCCAGAAACAGAGGTAACAAAATCAAGGCCCGTCATGCTGAGCGCGACAGCAACCAAACCCAAGGTCACCACAAAGAACATAAAAAACGACATCACCGAGGAAAGGACATCTGGACCAACGGGTCGGCCTTCATATCGTGGGGTGAAAATACCATGGGGCGACCGGATGCGTCGCAACTGCGCGCGGATCGAAGCGAACAGCAGTTGATAGCGGAAAATCTTGATCGAACAGGCGGTTGACCCCGCACAGCCCCCGATCAGACCAATGAAGAAAAACAGCGCCACGGGGAACGCGCCCCAGGTCATGTAATCAACAGATGCATAGCCCGTGCCAGAGATGATTGAGGTGATGTTAAACAGTGCTTCACGCAGGGACTGCTCCCAATGGTGGGGAAAGACACGCTGCAAAACGATGAAGATCACAAACACCAACACGGCAACGGTCATCAAAAATCCGCGTATCTGCGCATCGCGGTGCAGTGCAAACGGATTGCCATTGATCAGTTGGACGTAGCGTACAAACGGCAAGGCGGCGAGTATCATAAACACCGATGCCACATATTCAGCCGGTCCAGAAAATGCGCCAAAGGATGCATCATAATTCGAAAACCCGCCCGTCGACACAGTGGTTAGCGCATGGACCGTCGCGTCAAAGGTATTCATGCCCACAGCCAAATAGCTCAACACGCAGGCCAGCGTCAGCCAAAGGTAGATAACTGAGATTTGCGTGGCGATCTCACCCGCACGTGGCAGGATTTTACCAAAGGTGTCAAAGGCTTCAGATTTAAAAATCTGCATGCCGCCCACGCGCAGTTCGGGCAGGAACACCATCGCCACAACGATGATACCAATGCCGCCCAACCACTGCATGATTCCGCGCCAAAGCAATAATCCCTTGGGCAAATCATCCAGCCCTGACAAAACCGTGGACCCTGTGGTGGTCAGCCCTGACATCGCCTCAAACACCGCGTCTGTGACGCTTGCCTCGGTTGCACCGAAAATAAAGGGCAATGCGCCAAACATAGGCAACATCAGCCACACACCCGTGGTCAGCAAAAAGGTTTGTTGAATGGTAAGGCCCTGTTTCACACCGTTGGCACAGGCCAGCGCCATCATGCTGCCGCCCAGAATGGTGATCAACCCGGACTCAAGGAAAACAGGCCAATGGCCCTGCCCCTCTGCCAGATCCACCAGCATCGGCACAACCATCGTCAGGCCCATCACCGCGACAAGCAGGCCAACAACATATCCAACTGGGCGCATATCCAACATGCGGGCAGCGTTGGCGCGCGCGCAGCCCAGTGTCAAGCCGTCAGCGTACCCCATCCAGACATGAAAACGGCCCGCGCAGCAGTTATGCTGGGCGGGCCGTTGCTTCGATGTCGATCACCTTTGGATCAGGCGTAATAGAGGTCCTTGAAAACTTCATGAACGATGTCTTCACGGTCGATTTTCAGCGCGGCCAATTCATCATCAGATTTCGCTTGCAGGGCGTGAACGTAATTCACACGCTGTTGCATGGATGAATTTACTACCATCGCAGTGCCGACAGATTTTAAAAAACCACCGATGTTATCCAATGCGCTACGCGCAAAAGTAGCAATGGCAGAAGGTGCGGATATGGTTTGAGTGGTCATTTAAGAGCCTCGATATTCTTTGTTGTCTTCCCTGACCCTTAGATAGGATGTGCCGCACCGCAGAAGAACCGACAATCTTGCATAGCCGCTGTTCGGTTCGTGCAGGGCTGGATCAGATAGAATAAATATCGGTTGCACCGTCAGTCACGTATATCTGGTACATGCCCAAAACTGACGGCCAAGCGGTTCCACGCATTCATCTGTGCAATGATCAGCGTGAGATCCACAATTTGCTGATCTGAATAATGCGACTTGAGCGCATCAAACAACGGTTTTGGCGCACCCTGCTCAGAGACATAGGTAACGGCCTCTGCCCAAGCTAGCGCAGATTTCTCAGCTTCAGTGAAAAAAGGGCATTCGATCCAAACGGCCAGGCAATCGAGGCGTTGCTGCATCTCCCCCGCTGCGCGTGCCTCAGAGGTATGCACATCGACACAATAGACGCAGCCATTGATCTGGGACACACGGATTTCCACAATCGCCTTTAGCTTTGCATCGATGGACCCCATGTGGCCTTTGGCCTTTGCCATAGCCGCAATCGCGGCGCCATTAAGAGACACATAATCAAGGCGTTCGATCATCGCGCAGCTTTATCCAACATGGAACAACGTATTAAACAGCTTTGGATCGATGCTGTTCATCTCGAATGTCTCACCTTCAGTCAAAATGCTGATCGCATCATGGCTGTGCAGGCTTTCTTGATGGCTCGCGATAATACGAAAATCACCGATACGCTGTTCTGCCTGCAATTGCTCGCAGAACAGGCGCGCGGCATCTTCGACAAAGATCGGGTTGGCGGCATTCAGTTCGGCAAATGCCTGTTCATCCTCGCGCTTGACCATCACTTGGGTCTCGGTTGGCACCGCACGGCGGCACGCCTCTATCAAATCCTCAAACCACAGGCAGTCCTGATCACAATCCACCGCGACTGATATCCGCGCGACAGAGCGTTGCGAATGTGGTGTTGCCAGTTGATTGCGGGTTTGACGCGCGTGTTCTGACAATTCCAGCGAACAAGGACATGTACTGGAGTAGACATAATCCAAATGCATGATTTTCTGACGCACCCCACCCTGTTCAACCAATTCAAGAGCGATGTCATAATACTGATAGCCACTCAAACCCGAACGCAGGCTCTCAATCTTCATCGGAAATGAGAACCGCATCTGGATACGTGCATCAAGGCTTTCCAAATCAGCCTTGTAATCGTCCAACGCCGCTTCAATTACCTCAAAACTAAAGGTCGCCTCAGCGTGTTTGTAAAAACTACGCATAATACGCGACATGTTGATGCCTTTTTTGTCCGCCTCAAGACTGACGGAGCCAGTGATCGAGGTTTCAAGCGTGAGGTCATCCCCTTCGCGGGTATGAAACCGAATAGGCAAGCGGAAGTTGCTGATACCAACGTGTTGGATTTGCTGCTTTGCACCCCGGATCAGGCTGCTGGGGCCGTTTTGCAGGTCAGGCATCGTGGCTTTGTAGTTGTCGCCAGCTATGAAATCAGACGGATAACTCGTGTTGAACGCAGGATAAACCACCGTCGCATCCAACAGCCGTATGACGCCAGGGTCCAACGCCTCAATCTCAGATTTGGTGGCGGTTGCAGCCCATGCTTTCAAGGTCGCAAGGGCCGCTTTGGCGGCATCGCCATCAGATTTTTCTGGTACTGGTGTGACGACATTCATCGCAAATCCCCCCGGGTCGCTTATGCCACCGTAATGTAGGGGCTATACGCGAAATTACCAACATTTTGAATTCTTTATGTCAGTCGTTCCTTTTCAGATCGCCTGAAGCGCCTGTAAAATATCCGCTTTTAGATCAGCAGCATCTTCCAGACCGATACTGATCCTGACCAAACCCGGCGTAATGCCAAGCACATCCTTCTGATCCTGTGGCAGGCGCTGATGGGTTGTGGTCGCGGGATGCGTCAAAATCGTCTTGGCATCCCCCAAATTGTTGGAAATTACGCCGATCTGAATGGCATTCAAAAACTTGAACGCGGCGTCTTTGCCACCTTTAATGTCCAAAGAAAGCACCGTGCCGCCTTGCCCCATCTGGCGCTTAACCAGATCATGTTGCGCATGTGCTGCAAGCCCCGGATAGATCACACGGTTTAGCCCCGCGTGCCCTTCCAGAGCCTCAGCAACGTCCAGCGCGCTGGCGGCTTGTGCGCGGACTCGCAAACTCATGGTTTCCAAACCCTTAAGCATCACCCATGCGTTAAAGGGACTCATCGAACCGCCTGTGTGCTTCATATAAGGTTCAACGGTGCCGCGAATGAAATCACGGGTTCCCAAGATAACGCCGCCCAAGGCGCGGCCCTGACCGTCAATATGCTTGGTCGCTGAATAAATCACGACATCAGCACCCTGCGCTATGGCATCTGAAAACACTGGCGTCGCAAAAACATTATCAACCAACACCAGCGCGCCCTGCGCATGGGCCAACCTTGAGACAGCTTCAATATCAATGACTTCCAAGGTGGGGTTGGCGACGGATTCGAAAAACACCGCTTTGGTCGCAGGCGTCATCGCCGCCTCCCAAGCGGCCAAATCAGTACCATCCACAAAGGTCACATTAACCCCGTAGCGCGTCAGTATCTCCTCAAGCACATAGAGGCACGACCCAAACAATGCGCGTGCTGATACGACGTGATCTCCGGCCCGCAACATGGACGTCAGCGCACCAGAAACCGCCGCCATGCCACTGGCGGTGGCAAAGGCATCCTCGGCTCCTTCGAGGGACGCTATGCGGTCTTCGAACATCTTGACCGTAGGGTTGCCATAGCGCGCATAGATGAATTCATCCGGGCCGCTTTCCAAAAACCGTGCTTCGGCATGTTCGGCAGTGTCGTACACAAATCCTTGCGTCAGGAATATCGCTTCACTGACTTCACCGTATTGGCTGCGCCTTGTGCCGGCGTGAATGGCGCGGGTGTTTGCTTGCCAATCATTGCTCATCAATCTCATCCTCTCGGCCCGGTGCGCGGGCATAAAACCCCGGTCTGCTGCGGACACAAAAAAGCCCCCAAGCGCGGTCAAGCAAAAGGGGGTCCTTTATCCTGACCTTTTAGCGGAATGTTTAAAGTGGCCCGCAATCCGGTAACAAATCACCACAAGCGCTTGATTACGCCGCGATTGCAGCCCCGTCAATGCCACATGGGCTTGGCAATCCGTGCAAAACACGCATCATAAAGATCGAAGAGCAGGAGATGCATATGCCCGCCCCAATTGATCTATACTATTGGCCTACACCGAATGGTTGGAAGGTCTCGATCGCGCTTGAGGAAATGGGACTGGCCTATGACACGCATCTGATCGACATCGGATCAGGTGCGCAATTTGAACCTGCCTTTCTAAAAATATCTCCAAACAACAGGATGCCCGCAATTGTTGATCCAGACGGACCAGACGGTGCGCCTATCTCAATCTTTGAATCCGGGGCGATCCTGCAATACCTGGCGCGCAAAACTGGTTTGTTTTGTGGGGCAACTGAACGCGAGCGCATCGCGGTGGATCAATGGGTTATGTGGCAAATGGGCGGCCTTGGCCCAATGGCAGGTCAAGCGCATCATTTCCTGAAGTATGCGCCCAACATGACCCCAGCCCATGACCTTCCTTACGCAAAAGACCGTTATCGAAACGAAACCGCGCGGCTTTACGGCGTGCTTGATCGTCAGCTTTCCCATCAAGAATTTGTCGCTGGCGACTTTATTTCAATCGCTGATTTTTCGATCTGGGGCTGGGCATCGCTGTGGGAAGGGCAACAGCAAACACTTGAGGATAAGCCACATATGGCCCGCTGGCTCGATACAATGTCCGCCCGCTCCGGCGTTCAGGCAGGTCGCGCACTTTATGCAGAAAAACGTGGCGATATCGCGAAAGATAAAGGCGCACAGGACAAGTTATTTAAGAGGTGAAAACCGTTTTCTTCAAAGAAAACGGGCCGGAATTTTCGAAAATTCCGCGCACTTAGCCCTCGTCTTTTTCCAACCCATAGGTTTGGAACAGTTTGGCTTGCGTCATAAAAAACACGAACACCGCTGCCGTCAGCCCAAAGGTTTTAAAATATACCCATGTTTCGGTTGAAAAGCCGCGCCAGATCACTTCGTTCGCGATGGCCAAGCCAAAGAAACATAGCATCAAACGCTTGGTCAGGATCATCCATCCGGCATCCTTTAGAGGCATCATTTCTTCCATCACAAACTTCAAATAGGACTGCCCCCGCAGCAACCCGATACCCAACAAGCCACCGAACAAAACATAGATCATTGTCGGTTTCATTTTGAAAAACCGATCATCATTCAGCCAAACTGACAATCCGCCAAAAACCACCACCAAAATCACTGTTGCGACCTGCATCCGGCTTAACTTGCCCGTCAGCCACCACAAAGCACCTGTTGAGGCTATCAGCAGTGGAATAAAGGCTGCCGTTACAACGATGAACCCGTCGTATTCGGTGCCTGCAATTGTGAATTCGCGTTCCTTCAGCCGCAGATACGCGACAAAGAACAACAGCACTGGACCAAATTCCAAAGCTGACTTCAAAAACGGGTTGATCTCTTTTGCATCGGCCATGTCGTTGCTCCTTTATCCGCCCATTTCCACTATCACAGCACCCGCTGCAATCAATGCCATCAGTGCAATCCTACGTGGGCCAACAGTTTCTTTCAAAAAGACCACGCCGATGACAGCTGCAAATACAGTCGATGTTTCGCGCAACACCGCCGCCTCGCCCACTTTGTCCAGCCGTGTCGCCAGCATGATTGCTCCAAAGCTCAGGAACGCCACGATGCCGCCAAAAACGCCGCGTACCATCAATGGCCCCAAGGTTGGTGGATTTGCCATTTTCAACCAGCGCCGCGCCGCAACAACGGGCATAAACAAGCCATCAATCATGAAAAACCACGCCAGAAAGGTAAATGGGTTCGCCGTCGCGCGGATACCGTAGGCGTCATAAGTTGTGTAAAGTGCCACAAACAACCCGGTGACCACCGCAATCCCAAGGGCAGCGTTCAAGGTGTCGCGCTGACTTTCAAGCTTGCGCAGATTATAGATCGCCAGCCCAAAAATCCCCACCAACAAAACACCAACGCCCATCCATTGGATCAAAGTAAAGCGTTCGTTAAAAATGAGATAGGCACCAATGACCGCAAACAATGGCCCTGTGCCGCGCACCACCGGATAAACAACGGTATAAGCGCCTTTGGTGTAGGCCCAAGCCTGTAGCGATTTGTAGATCACATGGATCACAAAAACGCCCACAAAAATGAGCCACATATGTGGCTCAGGCCAAGGCACCACGAACAGGGCAAAGGGTGCAGCCATCACGCAATATGAAAAATCAATTGCGCCGCGCGTCAGCCACGGATCATGCCGCCCCTTTTGCAGTGCGCCAAAAACTGCGTGCAACAAAGCCGCCATCAAGGCCAACCAAAGCGCGGCAGTATGTCCCGCTGGCGTGCCTTCAATGGACAGCAGCCAATCGGTCATATCGTGTCAATATAACGTATGGGGTGGCTCAACGGTTCTGTCCCACCAACGCATCCGCAAATTCCTGAGGATCAAACGGTGACAAATCATCAATTTGTTCGCCAACGCCAATCGCATGAATCGGCAAGCCAAATTTGTCGGCCAACGCCACCAGCACACCACCCTTTGCCGTGCCGTCCAATTTGGTCATCACCAAACCAGAGACATCAGAAATATCTTGGAATACCTTCACCTGGTTCAGCGCGTTTTGTCCCGTCGTGGCATCCAAAACCAGAAGAGTATTATGTGGCGCCGTTTCGTCTTTTTTGCGGATCACGCGCACGATCTTGGCAAGTTCTTCCATCAAATCACCACGGTTTTGCAAGCGTCCAGCCGTATCGATCAACAAAAGGTCCGCACCATCCGCCTCCGCCTGTGTCATCGCGTCAAAGGCAAGGCTGGCAGGATCAGACCCTTGCGCGGCTGTCAGCACAGGCACGCCTGCGCGTTCACCCCAAACTTGCAATTGCTCTACGGCGGCAGCGCGAAACGTATCGCCTGCGGCAATCACAACCGATTTTCCAGCAGCTTTGAACTGGCTGGCCAGTTTGCCGATGGTTGTTGTCTTACCAGACCCGTTCACGCCAACAACCAGAACCACTTGAGGTGTCTTGGGATACAAGGGTAAAGGGCGCGCTACAGGCTCCATGATCCGCGCAATTTCTTGTGCCATCAGATCTTTGATCTCTGATACCGACAGCTTCTTGCCAAAGCGCCCTTCGGCCATGTTTGCCGTGACCCGCAACGCGGTATCAACGCCCATGTCCGCAGCAATTAGTAATTCCTCTAGTTGCTCTAGCATGTCGTCATCAAGAACACGCCGCACAACAGTTTTAGGCGCGGCCCGGCCCATCAGGCGGCCAAGTAATCCGGGTTTGGCCGCAGGTTCTGATGGGGTTTCAGCCAAATCAGGAGCGATCTTGGCCAATTCTGTTTTGAGCGGCACAGCTTTTGCAGCTTCAGCAGCGGCAACTGCTGCATCGCGTTGCGCCTGTTCGTCTGCCGCCCGTTGCACCAATTCTGCGGCTTCTCGTGCCACTTCTTCTGCCGCGCGACTGGCCCGTTCTGCTGCGGCCTGTTCGGCAGCGATACGCGCCACCTCTTGTGATGCACGCTCTGCCTGTTCTGCCTGTTCTGCCTGTTCTGCCTGTTCTGCGGCTTGACGAGCGGCCAGTGCATCAGCATCACGTTGCGCTTGGGCGGCTGCGTCACGTTCAGCCTGATCAGCAGCATCACGACGCAGCTTCTCTGCCGCATCTTGCTGGGCTTTCAGCTCTGCATCACGCGCCTCTTGTGCTGTACGTTCGACCGCAGCGCGCTCTGCTGCGACCCGTGCGGCTTCGATCTTGGCGGCCTCCACTTGTGCAGCCTGTTCTGCGGCGTTCTGTTCAGCCACCTCTTGGGCGATGCGGGCGGCTTCTTCTTGCGCGCGTTCTGTGGCCTCGCGCTCTGCGGCTTCGATCTTGGCTGTATCCACCTGCACATCAACAGGCGCACGCACCTCATCAACAGCCAATGCCTCTTCTTCGCCGCCATCGCTGACAATCGCCTCTAACCCTTCATCAATCTTGGACGAGGATTTGAATAAGCGCTCTTTTAGCTTCTTGAAAAATGCCAAAACGGGGGTCTCCGTGCCTGTTTCCCTTGATCTATAGGCTCTGTCAGACAGATGAAAGGGTCACGACACAATTGACATAGGCCAACAGACCCCGCACCAAAGCACGATGCGGTATTGGGTGATCTTGGTGGTTGGTTTTTGGGTGCAGGCCGCATCGGCTGAACCGCCACAACGCCAGTGTTCTAGTACAAAATGGGGTCAATCCCACTGCATTCGGCTTGATCATTTTGTCTATGACACATGTAACGCCATTCAGATTTTCACGGCGCGCCACGCGCTGCAGCGCGACTTCTTTGCCCGCCTGATCTGGCAGGAAAGCCGCTTTGATCCAAATGCTTTATCGCCTGCCAATGCCCGTGGCATCGCACAATTCATCCCCTCAACCGCCAAGTTGCGCGGCTTGGCGGATCCCTATAACCCTGCCGACGCACTGGAACACTCCGCGCAATACCTTGCTGAAATGGTTGGGAAATTCGGCAACGAAGGCATGGCTGCCATTGGATACAATGGCGGTGAGCGCCGTGCCGCTGGTTTCTTGGAGGGCAAAGGGCTGGCCAGTGAAACCATCAATTATGTGCCCATCATAACCGGGCTCACAGCAGAAACTTGGCGAGATGCACCACCAAAGACGCTTGACTTGCGACTGTCAAAAACCAAAGATTTCCTGCCCGCCTGCTATGAAATGGGCAAGAACCGTAAACTATCACCCTTGGCGCGGCCTGAACCATTGATCAAACCATGGGGCGTGCAATTGGCCTTTGGCAAAACCAAAGCGCAAGCCCGCAGCACCTATCAAAAACGCACTGCATCCTGTCGCGCCGAGGTACGCAAAGAAAAACCAGATTACCTAAACATCAAACACCGCGCCAGCCGCCAGCGTGGCTATGTGATGGCACGGATTGGGCGCAACACGCGCAAAGCCGCAGATCAGCTTTGCGCGCGTATCCGTCGCGCGGGATGTGTTTGCGCCGTGTACGCAAACAAATAGATGTTAAACTTCGTCCGGGAAGTGCTTGATCACCATGCGGATCGGGTTCGGCGCCGCCTGCCCTAGACCACAGATCGATGCATCAACCATGGCGCTGCTCAACTCTTCCAGCAAACCAGTATCCCATTTGTCGTTCTGCATCAGCTTAACCGCTTTTTCACAACCAACACGGCACGGCGTACATTGCCCACAGCTTTCATCCTCAAAGAACTTCAGCATATTTAGCGCCGCAGCACGTGCAGAATCTTGATCAGATAAAACCACAACCGCAGCAGAACCAATGAACGATCCATGTGGTTGCAGCGTATCAAAATCAAGCGGGATATCGTTCATCGACGCGGGCAACAAACCCGATGACGGGCCGCCCGGCTGATAGGCTTTGAATGCGTGGCCGTCTGCCATACCACCCGCTGCCGCGATAATGTCCGTGATCGTTGAGCCGGCTGGCAGCAAATACATGCCCGGCGCGGCCACACGGCCCGACACCGAATAGCTGCGCACACCTTTGCGGCCATTTAATTCAGTACCTGACATCACTTCTGGACCTTCGCGGCAAATGCGCGTGACCCAGTGCAATGTCTCAACATTATGCACCAAAGTTGGTTTGCCAAAGACACCGACCTGCGCCACGAATGGCGGACGGTGGCGTGGCATTCCGCGTTTACCTTCGATGCTTTCGATCATCGCGGATTCTTCACCGCAGATGTAGGCACCCGCCCCACGACGCAAATCAATGTAACCCGCATCAACTATCCCTGCGTCTTCCAACGCTTTGATCTCGCGTGCCAAAATTTCCAAAACCGCTGGATATTCGTCGCGCATGTAGAGGAACACTTTTTCCGCCTCAACGGCCCATGCTGCAATCAGCATGCCCTCAAGGAACAGATGTGGTGTACGTTCGAGATACCAACGGTCCTTGAACGTGCCCGGCTCGCCCTCATCCCCATTTACGGCCATGTAACGTGGCCCCGCATTGGCACGCACAAAGCCCCACTTTTTGCCAGATGGGAAACCCGCACCACCCAAACCGCGCAGACCAGAGGCAAGCACTTTTTCCTGAACCGCCTCCCAATCGCCATTCGCACGCAAGTCCTTGAGCATGGCATAACCACCCTCTGCTTCATAAGCTGCAAAGGCTTCATACGCGGGCACATGGGCGTGTGTGTCATTCGCCGCAATTGCCGCGTTCACCTTTTCCGGTGTTGCGTGATCAATGTGGTTGTGACCAATTTCCAATACAGGTGCTGTATCACAGCGGCCCATACATGGTGCGCGTAAAACACGAACTTCGGAAGCGTCCAACCCATCTTCGAGTGCAGCCTTGAGCGCCTGCGCGCCCGCCAACTCACATGACAACGAATCGCAAACACGAATTGTTAATGCTGGCGGCGGTGCTTCATCTTCTTTGACCACATCAAAGTGTGCATAGAATGTTGCCACCTCATAGACTTCGGCCATGCCAATGCGCATCTCTTCGGCCAAGGCACGCAAGTGAGCGGCAGACAGATGGCCATATTCATCTTGAATTAAGTGCAAATACTCAATCAGCAGGTCACGATCACGGGGGCGGTCCCCCAGTAACGCGCGAACTTCCTCCCATGGGCCATCTTGCAATTGGCGCCCCTTGGTATGGCGACGGCCTTTGCCCTTGCCAGATTTCCAAACCCCTTTTTCAGGGCCTTTTCCTGCGTTTTTTGCGTGATCATCCAGCGCCATGATGGGTCCCCTAAATCTATCGTTTTACAATTCTTATCAAAGCGGATCGTAGCACTGCGTTCGAAAAACGACAAATACGCGGTGCTTTGCGTTGTCTGGCTGCTTTGACTTTCTTTGTGTCGCCATATTTGTCTTATACTGCCCCTTAGAAAGGACCCTATATTTATGTTGCGGTACATCATCGCCAGCCTGACCCCTGCCGCGCTATTGGCGCTGGCGTGCCTATTTGGCGGGCTATGGCCATTGATTGCAGTGCTGTCGATCACAGTATTCGTGTTCTTCATGGACAAGCTGTCACTGCCTGTACCAGAACAAGACTCCACTGGCCGTGGCCTAAGCCTGTTGCTTGCGGGTGTGCATTTCCCATTGCTCGGCCTTGGCGTATGGGCTTTAGGCTCTGCGCCCTATCTCGGCACCCTTGATAAGTTGTTGATTTTCACAGGTCTTGGTCTGTTCTTTGGTCAAATTTCAAACTCGAACGCCCATGAATTGATTCACGCCAGCGCGCGTTTACCCCGGCGCATCGGCGCAGTGATCTATATCTCACTTCTGCATGGTCATCATGTATCTGCGCATTTGCGTGTGCATCACATCCATGCCGCCACCGACAATGACCCAAATTCAGCGCGCTTGGGCGAAGGGTTTTGGGTCTATGCGGTACGCGCACTGCGTGGTGAATTTATGGCAGGATGGCGCGCAGACGATAGACACCGTGCGCGAGCGTGGACAGCACCATCCGCTATGAGCCATCCATATGTGGGGTATATTCTGGGCGGCATTGTGTGCTTGGCGATCTCGTTTGCGGTCGCAGATTGGCCCGGCGTCCTCGCCTACATCGGCATTGCGTTTTATGCCCAGCTACAATTGCTTTTGTCAGACTATGTGCAGCATTACGGTCTACGCCGCGCAACTTCGAAAGCAGGCAAGCCCGAACCCATCGGCCCGCATCACAGTTGGAATGCGCCAAAATGGTATTCATCCGCAATGATGTTGAACGCGCCGCGTCATTCAGACCACCACATGCGTCCGGCCCGCGCCTTTCCTGCACTTGAGGTTACGCAGGATACCATGCCTATTCTCCCCCATTCTCTACCCGTGATGGCGGTTGTCGCCCTGATCCCGCCGCTGTGGCGTCGCGTGATGGATCGCCGCGTCAAACAGTGGCAAAAGCCTGCGTAACTGCGCACACCCTCTGGCCCCTTACGCCCATTTCTGACAATCTCGCGTGATGAAGTACATTTTTGCAATCATCTGCGCCCTGTGCGCCCTGCCCGCGTTAGCACAAGACATCATGTCAGCCGACGAATTTGATGCCTATACCAAGGGTAAGACGTTATTCTATGGCCGCGGTGGTGATGCTTATGGCGCTGAAATATATCACGAAAATCGCCGCGTGCAGTGGTCCTTCTTGGACGGTGTGTGCAAAGAAGGTAAATGGTACGAACAGGGCGAATTGATCTGCTTTGTCTATGAAGACAATCCAGATCCACAATGCTGGAGCTTTGTTGAAGGTACGCGCGGATTAATTGCGCGATTTGAGAATGAGCCAAACACAACCGAACTTTATGAGGCCCAAGACCAAGGCCAAGAAATGTTGTGCCTTGGACCAAAGGTCGGTGTTTAAGCTCAAAGCCCTATAGTAATGTGCCCTGCTCTGGTGGCGTATCAGGTTTGCTTGGCTTTTTAGCAGGTTTCCCAGCACCGCCCGCGCCAACCACCAACTTGCCATCGGCAAATTCGATCTCAAGCGTCCCGGCCTTTTTCGCCTGAGCCTTGCCCGTAACGACGTTACCATCACCGCGCACAACCGCAAATCCACGCGCCAAGGTTTCGGTATATCCCAGCGTTGCTAAGGTACGACCAAGCGATGTTATGCGCTCTTTGCGCTTATCCATTGCCCGTTTATCTGCAGCGTGCATGCGCTGCCAAATATCATTCAGCCGCTTTGCCTCGCGGTCGATATCTTTACCCAGCAGTTCAGGGCGGAACGATTTTATATGGCCTTCAAGTCGATCCCGTTTGCGCAATACGCAACGATCCAACGCAGGTCGCAACCGTCCTGCCAGATCATCAAGGCGGCGGCGGTCGTTTTGCACCCGCGTACGCAATGTCGCGGGACGCAGCGACCCGGCAACGTCAGCCAAACGAACACGCCGCCGCTGCACGCCTGCGATTAGTGCGGGTTCCAGTTTTTCAGCGGCCCGGTCCAGCCGTTGCCTTGGTCCATCTAACAATGCATCTGCGCGCGGCAAAGCACGTGCCACATCACGCAACCGCTGAGTGCGCCGTGTCAAACCTTGGCTCAACAGCACAGACATCCGCGCTTCTTGGGTATCGAGCCAGGCCGCCAGTTCATGGCGCACAGGCACGGCGAGTTCCGCCGCCGCAGTTGGCGTTGGTGCGCGTTTGTCTGACACAAAATCAATCAGCGTTGTATCGGTCTCATGCCCCACGGCTGAGATCAGCGGAATATCAGAGGCCGCCGCCGCACGCGCAACTATTTCTTCGTTAAAGCCCCACAGGTCCTCAACCGATCCCCCCCCGCGTGCGACGATGATCAGGTCGGGCCGTGGCAACGCACCGCCCGGTGTCAGTGCATTAAACCCTTCAATCGCGCGCGCCACTTCGGGGGCGCACGCCTTGCCTTGAACGGCAACAGGCCAAACCAAAACCTTGCGCGGGAAACGATCCCGCAGACGATGCATAATATCGCGGATCACCACACCTTGCAGCGATGTGACCACGCCGATCACCTCTGGTAAATACGGCAAAGGTTTCTTGCGGCCCTCGTCGAACAATCCCTCGGAAGCCAGCGCTTTTTTACGTTTCTCAAGCATCGCCATCAACGCGCCCTCGCCTGCGATGGCGATGCGTTGGGCGTTCAGTGCAAATTTCGATTGGAACCCACTGGCCGTCATCTTGCCTTCGGCAATGACTTCGCTGCCTTCCTCGGGGATCATGCCCAGCGATGGAATTTGCCCCTTCCACGTTTGGCAAGACAAAACAGATCGGTCGTCCTTGAGGTCAAAATACAAATGCCCCGAGCGCGCCTGCACCACCCGGCCAACTTCGCCTTTGATCCGCACCCAGCCGAGTTCGGACTCAACCAGCTTTTTAACGGATCCCGCAATTTCGGAAACCGTGAATTCGGGTGTGTTTGACCCCGGTGTTGGATCGTCGAGCAAGTCCATGAGACCCCCACGCTTGTGTCTGTGTCTGCCCCAGCTTAGAACGCCCGAGAAGCAAGGCCAAGGGAGCATCACCAAATGAACATTCTAATTCTGGGCAGTGGCGGGCGTGAACATTCCTTGGCCTGGGCAGTGATGCAAAACCCCAAATGTGACAAGCTGATCGTGGCACCGGGCAATGCCGGAATTGCTGCGATTGCCGATTGTGCAGCACTCGACATTATGGACAGCGCGGCGGTGATCACGTTTTGCGAGGCAGGTAGCATTGATTTTGTCATTGTCGGCCCCGAAGCGCCCTTGGCCGTTGGTGTTTCTGACGATCTGCGCGCTGCTGGATTTACGGTTTTCGGCCCCTCCGCTGCTGCGGCGGAATTGGAAGCGTCAAAGGCGTTCACAAAAGAAATCTGCGCCGCCGTAAATGCGCCAACCGCCGCCTATGGTCATTTCACCGATGCAGGTGCCGCACGCGCCTATGTCGCTGAACAAGGTACGCCGATTGTCATCAAAGCTGATGGATTGGCCGCTGGCAAAGGTGTGATCATCGCCATGACGGACGCTGAAGCCTTGGCCGCCGTTGACACGATGTTTGATGGCACCTTTGGCGATGCGGGTACTGAGGTAGTGATCGAAGAATTCATGGAAGGCGAAGAAGCGTCTTTCTTTGTTCTCTGTGATGGCGACACAGTATTGCCGATTGGCACCGCCCAAGATCACAAGCGTGTGGGTGACGGCGACACCGGGCCCAATACGGGCGGCATGGGGGCCTATTCACCTGCCCCCGTTCTGACCGACGAAATTGCCGAGCGTGCCCTCAATGAAATTATCCGCCCCACCATGGCCGAAATGGCGCGCCGCGGGATGCCCTATCAAGGCGTGCTTTATGCGGGCCTGATGATCAAAGACGGTCAGCCGCGACTGGTCGAATACAATGTGCGCTTTGGTGATCCTGAATGTCAGGTGTTGATGATGCGCCTTGGTGCGCAAGCCTTTGATTTGATGCAGGCCGCCGCTGAGGGTCGCTTGAGCGAGATGCAGGTGAATTGGGCAGAGGATCACGCGCTAACAGTGGTCATGGCTGCGAATGGCTACCCGGATACATATGAAAAAGGTACTGTCATCAACGGCTTGGATGCGTTGCCCGAGGACAGTTCAAACATGGTGTTTCATGCAGGTACTGCCAAAAAAGATGGCGCTTTGGTCGCTGTGGGCGGCCGTGTGTTGAATGTCACCGCACGGGGGGCAACACTGGCCGAGGCCCAAAAGCGCGCCTATGCCATGGTTGATCAGATTGACTGGCCTCAGGGATTTTGCCGACGTGATATCGGCTGGCGCGCGCTGGACTAAGAAATCGGCGCGTCCTCGCAGACCACAGGTGTGTCATCTATCGCTGTGATCCGTTGCACCTGAAAACTGCTGCGCGACATGACCAGCAATCCACGTTCATCCATGAACGGCATCCAACAATTGTCTGGATCCGGGTAGTCCTCATAGAGGAAACAAATTAACGGGCCGCGAATTGTAATTTTTCCATAAGAACAAAAACCGCTTTCGGGTGCCCAAACTGATTGATCACGGCGCAAGAATTTTTCGATCCCAACGACATGACCATCTTGGGAATCGTTAAACGTCAGCGTGTTACCCACCGCTTGATCCAGAAATACCTCGGGCGAGATTTGGGTTTGTGCGCTGGCAAAGTTCGCCAACCAGACACACAAAAATATGCCACACATCCGCTTCATTTACAGATCAACGCCGCGTTCAGACTACTGCGTCCAGTATGTTTGCCAACATCGCGCGCAGTTAGTTTGTCACCCTGCATTTCGACAATCATGACCCGCTGCCAATCACCGCTTGCCACAACCATTTCTGGTTTCCCCGCACAGGTGCGCATGCCACCGCCAATATCGCGTTCGCCAATTTGGTGGTTGGTCAGCCCCTTTAGGCTGGCGACTTCGGTCAATCCACCATCCTTGAACCGCCACACCCGCAACGTCTTGGCCAGATGTGGACGGTCAATATAGGCAATCTCGACATACCCGTCCCCATCCAGATCAGCCGCACCAATCGGGGCCAACCAGCGATTAGAACGCCCAATGTAAGGCGTGGCAATGGGCCGTAGCCCACCATTTGTGTCCAAAACCATCAAACGACCACCATGATCAAAGCTGGACTGAACCACAATTATTTCTGATATGCCGTCGCCGTTTAGATCAGCAATCCGAGG
>CALKXT010000088.1 GCA_938003685.1 uncultured Sulfitobacter sp.
CTTTCCATTCCAACGCACGCCGTGAACGGCATGTTGGTGCTGCACGCAACATTTTCCAACAGAACGACACCGCCAACACAGATCAGCGCGGCGATTGCCGAATGGCAGTTGCCAGCACATGCCAAAGAAGAATCGGACGACCGGGCCACGTCCTAACGCACCGCCACTCGGCCCCAAGATGTTCAGGGGGCCGATATGGCGGATAATCCTCAGTTTCAGCAACTGTTTGAGAGTAAACTATTCGTCCTAGACGCAAGTAGTGGCGCACCGGGATGGGTGGCGTTCATCTATTGCGGTGCCGAACCGATCCCAACAGAAATGACTTTGGCCAATAGTTTTAATGCTGGACACTATCTGTTTTCGGCTGTGGGGCCGACACTTGCGGATACTGCCGCAGCCGATGCTTACGCTGCGCGTATTCAGGCGTGGTTGAACAGTGAGTTTGGCGGCAATAACAACCGTTTTGCTGGATCCGCTGCACTTTGGTTGCTCAAAGGGGAGGGACCAGAATTTGGTGTGCCAACCCATACGGCCCTGACATTTATCGAACAACAGTTCAGCACCAACACCAGTGACAACTTTAACTGCCCCGTAGGGCAACTGACCTTAAGCGTGCCAAAAGGCGTTGCCATCAGTATGGGTGAAAATGGCCTGAGGTTGCGTAACCAAAGCAATGGACAGATCGATTTCAACACCCAAGTTGGCAACAATGCCCCTGATATTCTGGGTAATGTCTATGTGCCTTTTGAGGGCCAATACGCAGGCTGTTTTCTAAACCAAGGCACGATATCGCGCAGTGGTGGCCCGGGCACATTGGCGTATTTCGAGACGGGTTTTCAATTTTCATACTTGGACGCTGAAACGAACACCGTGCAACGGCAGGCATATCCCGCCATTGTGACGGGTGATGCCCTACCACCGCTCCCATATGCGGGTGCTTATGATCCGCTCGACTTTTATAACGCGGTGGTTCCGCTGTCTGATCCAATCAAAGGCAAGTATCGCACCCTGTTTGGGCTGACATCTGCTGAACCATTGAAAAGCTGGTATCGTGACAGCCGTGGATTGCCGTTGGATTTGGTGCCGCTGGCCAATATTTCCTCTGACAATGAACCTAGTCCATACAGTGCAGCCTTGGTCCTGCAGGTCCGCAGCGACAGCTTTGAAGAAGAAAAAGTTGTAGTCTCGATGACCTTGGCCGGGGATTATTCGCTTGTTGGCGATGCCCCGGGCGAAGACATTTTGGTCCTACCCGGGTTGTTTGGGTCCGAGAACCTACGCATTAGGGGGTACAATAACGGCGCATCGTTTGACCATATACGGTTTCAACCCAGTATGCGGGCCTATGCGCCGATTTTTCCGTTCCCTGAAAGCAGCTTGGAAGATCCGTCTGCTAGCGTGCCCAAAAACCTGTTGAACACAGACCTTTGTACAGCATGGGGTGCCGTTATGAATGGCGCGTCTGGTCATGCGTCTTATCTGGCGCAACCGCAGGGCAATCCGCTGTATGCACCACTCAAAGGGGCGGCCCAGACCACGGACGGCACAATATTGCCGCCTTTGCCAACGCCGTCAGCTATCACACAACTGCCTACGGATCAGCAGCAATTATTGATCCCGATCCTGCCCTATGCGGGATTGAGCGATACCAAGGAAAGTTTTCCAATCGAAATGTTGGGCGCTTTCGAAAGCCAGATATTATCGGCAGAACGCAAACGTCTATTAAGCTACCATTCAACAGCAAAATTAAGCAGCCAGCGTAAGGCGCGGCGTGATCTGACGCTTACGGTTAACTCAGACAATGTGCATCAGGCAACGACACCCCAAGGCTTGTACGCTGAGGTCGAAGTAGCGGACGCCGCCAGTGGTGGTGAGGCGATGTATGATAAAATCGTACTGGCTAAATCAACGCCGAAGCAAACCAGCGGAACGCCGGGACAGGATGTAGAATTCAGTTTTGAATTCCTCGAAGCGCCATTGCAGGACTTGTTCCAGACCAATCAATTGATGGCCGTTGTGGTGAACCCCGGCTCTCTTGGTACGCCCGTACCCTCAAAAGATCCCAAACCGCCCGCTGGCAATCCTGTGTTCAACCGCGATGTCGTGATCGCAGATTGGCGTATGACGGCCGCCGTGGGCGCGTCACCCAATGCGACATCGTTCAATAATATCCTGATCATGAAGTATTGTGATGGGACGTTAGTGGACCGGATTAAGAACCCGAGCAAATGGGTTGGCACCAAAGATTTCTCACTCGCGACCGGGGCAAGCACCAACAGTCAGATCGCATTGGCTGGCGTGTCATCCTATCTGCAAAGCTATGTGCAAGCGGGTATTGATCAGGCGGATCAGGGTAATACGCTTTACAAAAACTTTGCCAAAATCGCGCAAGATCCGAACTGGCAGGGGTTCATTGTTTTGCGTGCCACTGTTGATCCTTCGGGCTTTCCTGATCAGATCAAGGGGCTGACTGCTGGTATCGATTTTTCACGCTTTGAGGCGCACCATTTTGGGGCCACGGCCAGCCGTGTGACTGTGGACGGTGAAACGGTAACGATGCAAACGCCCAGCAGTCTGTTTGGCTTGGTTGATTATCAACTGCCGACCTATCAGCAAAACGTGGCGCAAGGTGGCAGCCCGGAAATGCCAATTCCGGTGCCAGTGCAAGGCGAATACAACTTTACGGTTCTACAATTACAGGCCTTGTTTGAAAATGCAGCTTTGGTGGATTTCCGCAGCCGTATTCAACTGACCATGGATCAGATGTTTTTGTCACCTGTTGCAAATGCCTATTCTGGGTCGACAAAATTACCCACCTCAGCCGTAGTGCTGCGCGGTAGTTATCAAAGGCAAGGCGAAACCGCCGTTTATGTGTTTGAGCAAAACAACACGACGGTGTTTGAAACAGCCAGTAATGCCCTGCAAGCGGTGCCGATCCAGCGCGTTGTTTTCAATACAGTATCGAGTGGTGCAGACGGTACAATCCGCAGTCGGTTCTTGATGTGGGGGACGTTCGAATTCACGACAATGGGGGTGATGAATGATGGTGAACGCGCTGCCGATGCTGACTTATTGTCTTTTGGATTGAATGAAGGTGAACCTGTCACATCCCCGCCAAATGGCTTGTCGTTTTCGGGGCTAGAGATGTCTTTGTCATCGCCAGTGGACGCGCCCAATGCCGTCACTTACGTGTTCGACACGGGCAAGTTGGCTTTGGATGGTGGCAGCAGTAAAGCGCGTGATAACAGCCTATTTAGCGACCTCGCACTAGAAATTGACGGGTTCATCATTGGCGCTGAAGATAAGCGGCCTGTTGATTTTGGCTATTTGCCCGTGTCGGTCACTCCCAAAGTGAAAGCCATTTCAGGGCCGTGGTACGGGGTCACCTATAAGGTAAACATGGGATCACCGGGCGCATTGGTTGCTGGTGCGGGTTTCACATCACGCATTTTGCTGGCGTGGTCGCCACAGACAGGGCCAAGTGCCCGCGATACGGCGGTTTATACAGGTCTGCAATTGCCCGGTGCGTCGCCGGGGGCAAAACTGTTTTCCATTCAAGGTGTGCTGAAACTCGCCATCGGATCGTTACTGCTGCGCCGCGAGGCCGTCATCCCAACACAAAAGCCCGCCTTTGTGCTGCGCCTCAACAACATTGCGCTGTCCTTCCTTGGCATATTGAAACTGCCCAAAGACCCGATCAACTTTTTCCTCTTTGGCGATCCTAGCGGCAATGGGAGCCTTGGTTGGTACGCGGCCTATGTCCAGCAAGATAGGAATAAGCAAAAGGCACTTGAAGACGCGTTGGACGGACCGGGCTATCGCAAGGTGTCGGACAGTACGGAGGGTAAAAAATGACCCGGATTTTGTATTGGAACGTGCAGGATTTCTCGATCAACAAGATCGCTAACCCCAGCCTAGATCGTGAACCCGGTACGACCATAACAAAGGCTGCTGCCTCTGCGGACAGGCTCCAGATCATGCGGGGGATGGTGCAGGCGGCGACTCCAGACATCATCGTAATCGTTGAGCTTGAAACCCCATTTGGTGGCAAAGGCAGGTTGGTAGCAGGCAACGCGCCGTTGGCTTCAGAACAATTGTTGTTGGCTGTGCGCAATGTAACGGGTGATGGGTCATGGATGATGGTGCCGCCCTTACAGACCGGGCGCAAAGAAGGCGTGATTGTCTTTTACCGCAGTGATAATTATTCGTTTTGCGGCCCCTACAGTTGGCCCGGTGGGCAAGGCCCTTCGCGCCCGCTGCAACTTCCCGTCGCGCCGTATCCAGCGCCCTTTAACAATTACCTTCCACAACGCAACATTCCAGCAGGCGCACCCAATGCGGGTTTCCCAGAACACCTGATGGCGGGCAAGGCCTCGGGCTATACAGTTCGGGCGGGTTACGACGATGCTGGCGGCCCATTGAATTTTGGTGGGCGGTCTCGTGATCCGTTCTGCGTGCAATTCGCCGAATTCACAGGGGCAGGGGTGCAGCGCGTTTTGACCGTATTTGGCATCCATTCGCCTGCTAATGCCCTCTATGCACGGGAATATATGGATGACCTTGCGGATTGCGCCGAGATTGTCGATGGGCAGCTCGCTGGCGAGATCCGCGTGATTGTTGGTGATTTCAACATTAATTTGTACAATGCCGCAGGTGTCGTAGACCCGCGGTACGTCGCTATGACCGCAGCGCCTGTAAATTATGAATTGGGCATCCGCGTGTTGGGCGCGCCACCACCCGCCCCGGCGGGACCGCCGCCAACGGGTTTCATGTTTGATGGCTATTACGCGACGCATATAAAGCCACGCCGCAGTGCTAAATACTGGTCCACAAATGGCGAGACCCAGTATTATCCGGGATACGGATATATAGGCGCGCGTCGGATTGCGAATTTCTTTGCCATCGACAATGTTATGGCACGTAATTTTGCAGGTCCAGTTTGGCCCGCGGCGGGCCCTGCCAATGTGTCTATCCTCAATGGCATTACTGGGACGCCCTACCATAACTTGGCTGGACTGTACCCCGCACCCGCACCCCCCTTAAATGCATCTCCGGGCTATGTGCCTGTGCCCAACCTTATGAACAATGCGCCGTTTAACGCCGTGCCGGATCGTGCGCCAAACCATGTTGCAGGCGTCTCGCAAAATTTTCGCAATTGGTACAACTACGGACGGCTGCGTAGCACCAGTGATCACCTTCCCATTGTCGCAGTTGTTTGAATTGGAGCTAACCCATGGCCGATGAAGCTGTCCAAAAACTCCGCGATGCGTTTGCGAACGCGCCCGCCGGACCTGTCATTTTGAACGATGCATTCTGGACTGATGCAGGGTTAAGCGCGCCAGATGATTTTACCGCGTCGATCAAGGCAGCATTTCGATTAACTGATACTGACACGGGGTTATCGGTAACCTATGAGCGTGCCAAAGTGTCACCTGTGGCCAATGATGAATTCACGGTTTCAGATGTTTCGCTCAAGTTTCTAGACGCACCTGAGGCCAAAACCACAGCCACGATCATCGGCACAAAAGGCACGAATACGACCCCGAAACTCGGCATCGATGTAATTCCGCAGGGATGGCAGTTAGCCGACCAGTTTCCTTATATGTCGCCTACGACATGGCCTTTTGTCTTGCTCAGTATTGATCAGCAGCGGTTCTTTTATGCAAGCGTCGACCAAGTTTTTGACTGGCGAACGGGTGCTGCAAAAATTGCAATGACAGCTGGGCAGAACCTGTATGGCAATTTGGCGGTGCCGGCCGAAGCACGCCCGTTGTTTCAACTGATTACAGACCTACCAACGGTTGCCTCTGAGGTGATCATCGCAGGTAGCGTGACCTTGGACAAAGCGGACCACGATCAGATTTTGTTCCCTGACATGGCGTTGCGGGCAATGATGAAAGGTACAGATGATCTAAAACTGTTCTTCATTCACGTTGTTGACCCTCACTTGGGGATGGACATCAAAACCGTCTTTGAAACTGTGGAAGACGATGAGGTGGCAGAGGCTCAAGAGGATGATCCAACAACCGAACCGGTTCAAACCGCGTTGTTCTATTTTGGCACAGATATTGAGCTTGAAGCCAGCGATGGCACCCGGCCTGTCGCAGCTGCCCTGCAAGCTTCGGTGGATAAAACCGCCAGCAATTATCAATTTTCTTTAGGGCCAGCGGACAAAGACCGGCCTATTACACCCGCTGCTATCATCACATTGATGAGCGGTGGTGAAGCAAGCAGCTATTTTGATCTGGTCCCCCCTATATTACAGCAATATCTCGCGGCCATTCAACTCAAAGGTTTTGCGGTGAATGGACCACTCAAGCCGACAATTGGCCTTGGATCCCTCTCTGCTGTTTTGGGTAGCGTCAATGACGTGCCGATCCCGTTGTTCCGTGATCCGGTAGCAGATCAAGAATTTGCATTGCAAAGCTTTGAGCTGCAATGGACGC
>CALKXT010000089.1 GCA_938003685.1 uncultured Sulfitobacter sp.
CGCAATATCGCGGTTTTGGTGCTGTGATTTCTCGGAACTGGTCACCACAATCCCTGTCGGGGCGTGGGTGATACGCACGGCGGAATCGGTGGTGTTCACGTGCTGACCACCCGCGCCCGAGGACCGATAGGTGTCGATACGAATGTCAGATGGATTCACTTCGATTTCGATGTTGTCATCGACAACCGGATAGACCCCCACAGATGTAAAGGACGTATGGCGCTTTGCAGCACTGTCAAACGGACTGATACGCACCAAACGGTGCACGCCAGATTCCGATTTCATCCAACCATAGGCGTTAAGGCCGCTGATCTTGTAGGTCGCGGATTTAATGCCCGCCTCTTCGCCTGCGGACTCAGATTGCAACTCGACTTTATAACCCTTTTTCTCGGCCCAACGAACGTACATCCGTGCCAACATGCTGGCCCAGTCACAGGATTCCGTGCCCCCCGCGCCAGAGTTGATTTCAAGGAAGGTGTCGTTGCCATCCGCCTCGCCGTCCAGCAATGCCTCAAGCTCTTTTTGTGCGGCTTTCGTGGCCAATGCTTTCAACGCCGCCTCAGCCTCGGCCACAACTTCGGCGTCGTCTTCCATTTCGCCCATTTCAATCAACTCGCAATTGTCCGCGAGCTCCTGCTTGATGCCTTCATAGGTGGCGATTGAATCCACCAAAGCCTGACGATCGCGCATCAATTTTTGCGCTGCATCCGGGTCATCCCACAGATTTGGGTCCTCAACACGGGCGTTAAACTCTTCCAACCGAAACGGTGCGGTTTCCACGTTTAGCCGTTGCGCCAACAGTTCCAATGACTTGGTGATCTGGTCTGCCGTATTTTGTGCCTCAGCGCGCATGTTTCTCTGCCTTTGATTGGATCAAGACCAGATAAACCAGCACGCCCTGCACAGCAAGCCGTAGGACACGTTCCAAGATTAATAAAGACCACCAGAAGAGAGTGTGCCAAAGCTGGCCTTGGGGCCAACGACGGCCTTCTTGCCTGTCGATGTTGTAACCTGACGCGACACCTGACCAACTTCTTCGATCAACGGCAGGTCCGCGCCCATGGCAAAACCACCATCAAAGGTGATACCAAAGATTGGTTCTTCACCTTCGCGGAAACATTCAGACACAACATTACCACCAGATGCGCCGCTGCTCAGGCGCGCGCCTGAGAAACGGTCAATCTTGATGAATTCACACCCTTCTGGTGCTTTAAAAGGTCCGCCACCATATTTTTTGATGGCTTGGGACATAAACCTTTGAAAAACAGGTCCGCACATGCCAGCACCATAGGCACGCCGCCCCAGTGAACGTGGATTGTCAAAACCAATGTAACAGCCCGCGACAATGTTGGACGAGAAGCCCACAAACCAAACGTCTTTTGCATCGTTTGTTGTCCCTGTTTTGCCTGCGATTGGCACAGGTAGATTGACTGCGCCCTTGGCAGTGCCGCGATCAACAACGCCCTTCATCATAGAGGTTAACTGATACGCCGTAACTGGGTCCATGACCCGTTCGCGGTTGGAAATCACCCGCGGCGCAACCCCTGTATCGAGGCTGGCCAGTTTACAATCATTACAGATGCGTTTGTCGTGCTTATATACGGTGCGCCCATAGCGATCTTGCACACGGTCCACGAGCGTCGGTTCCACCCGTTCGCCGCCATTCGCAAACATCGCATAGGCCGCAACCATTTGATACAGCGTGGTTTCTTGTGATCCCAAAGCGTTGGCGAGGACCGGCGACAGGTTTTCATATACGCCGAACCGCTCGGCGTAACTGCCAACAGTATCCATACCGACCTCTTGAGCCAAACGAATGGTCATCAAGTTACGCGACTGTTCGATCCCGGTGCGCAGTGGCGTGGGGCCATAGAATTTATTGGAGGAGTTGCGTGGCCGCCAAACACCTTGAGGCGTGTTAATCTCAATCGGGGCATCGACCACAACGGTTGCCGGGCTGTATCCAGAATCAAGAGCTGCCGCGTAGACAAAGGGTTTAAAGCTAGAACCGGGCTGTCGTTTGGCTTGCGTGGCACGGTTGAAAACTGATGCTTGGTAGGAAAAACCGCCCTGCATCGCAATCACGCGGCCAGTATCCACATCCATCGCGACAAAACCGCCCTGCACTTCTGGTACTTGGCGTAATGTCCAACGGATGAATTCGCCGCTGCCATCTGTGGTCATGCGACGTACCAGCACCACATCACCAACAGCAACCAAATCCCCTGCATTGCGGGCTTTTCTGCCTAACTTGCCATCTTCAAGGCGTTTGCGCGCCCATTGCGCATCCTTGGCTGGAATCCAGTGACCATCTTCGTCTTCGTCGACACCTTCAATACCAACGCGCGTGTCGCTTTCGCCATTCTCTAGCACAACCGCCGGATACCATTGGTTTTCCAAATCAATATCACGTGGCACACGCACATTCGACAAGGCCTCGCGCCATGTTGCTTCATCACTCAATTGATCAACGGGAATGGTCTGCCCGGTTCCGCGCCAAACGCCGGCACTGCGGTCATATTGCTCCAACTGACGGCGCAATGCGTTTGCTGCAATCGGCTGCATCTCGTTGTCGATTGTTGCCCGCACGGTCAAACCACCCGTGAAAAACTCGCCTTCGCCAAAGTTTTCAGACAGTTGGCGGCGGATTTCATCAGTGAAATAGTCACGTGGCGGCAAGTCAGCTTTGAAGCTTTCAAAGTCACCATTTTGAACGGATTTCAACGGTTGTTGTTTTTCGGTCTGATAAACAGCGTCAGAAATATAGCCGTTTTCATTCATCTCACGCAAAACAAAGTTACGGCGAGACAAAAGGCGCTCTTTGCGCCGAACAGGGTGAAAATCAGACGGTGCCTTGGGCAAAGACGCAAGGAAGGCCGCCTCATGCGGGGCCAGTTCGCTCAGCGTTTTATTGAAATATGTCTGGCTGGCGGCGGCAACACCATAGGAATTCTGCCCTAGAAAAATCTCGTTCATATAAAGTTCGAGGATTTTCTCTTTTGGCAGGGTTTCCTCCAAACGCGCGGCCAAAATGATCTCTTTGATCTTGCGTTCGGCCCGGCGGTCCCCAGACAGCAAAAAGTTTTTCATCACCTGCTGTGTGATGGTCGAGGCACCGCGCACATCGCGGCCACGCGTGCGCACCGCATCATAGGCTGCCGCACCAATACCACGCAGATCATAGCCTTCGTGTTCGTAGAAATTTTTGTCTTCTGCGGAAATAAACGCCTGTTTGATCAGGTCTGGAATGGTATCCGCAGGTGCAAACAAACGGCGTTCTTTGGCAAATTCATCGATCAAACGCCCCTGCCCAGAATAAATCCGGCTGATGGTTGGCGGTGTATATTGGGCAAGCGATTCGTGGCTGGGCAAATCGCGCCCATACATCCAGAAAATCGCACCAATGGTCAGCGCAACCATACCGATGCTCATGGTCAGGGTGGTAAAGATACCCCCCAGAAAAGACAGGACAAATCGGAACACGCAGATACCACCGTTTTGGGACGTTTTGATGTGCGTTCTATATAGGAAGGCATCGGCAGGGTCAAAACACATGCGTGCGAATTTGGGGCGGAAGTCCGCGCAATTTTTTGTGCCTAATTATTGGCGGATCAACGGTTTACGCGCCTCATCACTGTCGCGCCACGCAAGGATGCCGTCCGCCATCGCATTCACCATCACAGCACGCCAAATCGGATCACGCAAATTGGCCAAATCGCGTTTAGAGCTTAAAAACCCGACCTCGACCAAGACCGATGGGATGTCCGCAGATTTGAGCACTGAAAATCCCGCTTTGCGCAGAGGGCGACGGTTCATTGGGCCGCCCGCCTCTGTCATGCCTGCCACTAGCTTTTGTGCTAATGCAGCAGAGCGCGGTTCATTCTCTTGGCGCGCGAGATCCAGCAGAATACCCGCCACCTGATCATCTGACCCCGTCAAATCGGCACCTGCAATGATGTCTGAACGATCATGGCGCGCTGCGAGGTGCTGTGTTGCTGCGTCACTTGCATCCTCAGACAGCGTGTAAACAGTCGCACCTTTCGCGCCGCCTTGGCTTAGGTTGTCGGCATGCAGTGAAATAAACACATCCGCTTGCACTTGATGGGCGATGGCGACGCGGGTTTCCAGAGCAACAAAAAAATCATCATCGCGCGTCAGAACCGCGTCCACACCGCTGCGTTTCAACGCATCTTGTAAGGTGCGCGCAAAAGCCAACATCAGGTCTTTTTCCATGACATCATCATGTTCCGCACCCGGATCAATTCCGCCGTGACCGGGGTCCAAGACAACGGTGAATGTATCATCCTGAGGCATTTTTAGCTTTGGCGCAGTGGTCAATGCTGCGGTCCATGCCGGATCAACGGGTGTCCCTGTTTGGGCAGCAAATTCTTCTGGCGTGGCCGTTTTAAGAGTGATCTCAAGGGTTGCTTGTCCGCTACCCTCTTCGACTGGCATACCGATCTCGGTTGGCAACATCGGCTCTGCTAAATCTGCAACAAGGCGCGACCAGCCGGGTTGGAATGCACCAAACCGAATGTCAGAAATACGGCCCGGTTCAGACAATAGCGCCTCAGGCTTGATCCCTGCCCAATCCGCCTCTCGAAAATCTACAACCAACCGTGCGGGATCGTTGAGCAAAAACACCCGAAATGGCACGCCTTGGCTGAGCCCAAGAGTGATGTAGGTTTTGCCAAACCAGCCATCGCTCATTTCACTGCGCGCAGCGTCAACACGGGCCAGCGCGGTCATATCCTGCGCCAACGCGCCCGACACCGAGGTCAGCCAAATTGCCAATATGGATAGAAATGCCCGCATCTACTTTGCCCGTTTTGGTGCATCGTTTTGTGGGTTTGTATCATCAATCCAAGACACGAACCAGCGCACTATCGGGATGCCATAAACCGCTGTAAGCGCGCTAGACCTTCACCAATGTCCGCGGTGCTACGTGCATATGAAAAGCGCAATGTTTTGTGGCCACGCACCGGGTCAAAATCAAGGCCCGGGGTGACGGCTACACCTGCTTTGTCCAAAATTTCAGAGGCCAGTGCGCGGCTATCCTCGGTAAGGTCCGACACATCTGCATAGACGTAAAATGCGCCATCCGGAGGGGCAAAGGTCGTGAAACCCGCAGCCTTTAACCCATCCAGCATCATCGCGCGGTTGGCACGGTAGACATCCATATTGGCCTGTAACTCGTCCTCACATTCCATCGCCGCCAGTGCGGCAATCTGACTGGCGTGAGGCGCACAGATGAACATGTTTTGCGCGATCCGTTCGACCACGCGCACATGATCTTCTGGTACAACCATCCAGCCAACACGCCAGCCTGTCATAGAAAAATACTTGGAAAGCGAATTGATCACATAGCAATCATCGGTGACTTCCAATGCCGTTACTGCCTTTTTCTCGTATTCAACTCCATGATAAATTTCGTCAGAGATAAAGGACGCGCCCTTGTCCGCACAGGCATCAATCAGTGCCCCCATTGCACCCCGATCCAACATTGTGCCCGTCGGGTTCGCAGGGGATGCAACCAATAACCCCGCTAGGTCCATCTGCGAAAAATCAGCGGGAACAGGTTGATAGCGGTTTTCGGGCGCGGTGGGCAAATCAATGGGGTTCAATGCCAACGCCTTGAGGATTTGGCGATAGCTTGGGTATCCCGGTGCGCCAATCCCAACCTTATCGCCTGTATCAAACAACGCGGTAAACGCGAGGATAAACCCGCCCGAAGACCCCGGCGTGATCACCACACGTGCGGGATCAAGATCAACATTATACCATTCACCGTACATCTGCGCGATACGGGCACGAAGCGCGGGCAAACCAAGCGCCACAGTATAGCCAAGCGGCCCGTTATCCATCGCCTTTGCCAGTGCATTAACGGCCCCGCGTGGTGCGCCAGTACCGGGTTGACCGACCTCCATGTGAATAATGTGACGCCCGGCAGCCTCGGCCGCCGATGCGGCCTGCATCACATCCATCACAATAAAGGGATCGACGTTGGACCGGGTTGATATGCGCATGGGCTTGCTCCTATTGTTGGGAGTGTTTAACCCGTGTCAGACGATAGCCGTCAACCCGTTCTGCCCGCTCAAAGAGGTTTTTATATAATGCATCGCCTGATTGCCCCCGTTCTTGCCGCCGCGATGGCCCTGCCCGCCAGCGCCATGGACCTGACCGAATTAACCGATGCCGAGCGCGCGCAGTTTCGCGCCGAGGTTCGTGCCTATTTGATGGACAACCCAGAAGTCATCATGGAAGCCGTGGAATTGTTGCAAACCCGTGAGGCAGAGCAACAAGCGACATCCGATTTGACGCTTGTGTCTGACAATGCCGCCGCGATTTTTGACGATGGATATTCTTGGGTTGGCGGTAACCCGGACGGCGACATTGTGTTGGTTGAATTCCTTGATTACCGCTGCGGATATTGCAAAAAAGCACATAGTGAAGTTGCCAAGCTTTTGGAAACAGACGGAAATATCAAATTGATCGTGAAAGAATTCCCCATCTTGGGCGAACAGTCTCTACTTGCATCACGATTTGCGATTGCGACAAAACAGATTGCGGGCGGCGATAGTTATCACGCGTTGAACGATGCGCTTATGGCATTCAATGGTGACGTAACATTGGCCTCGCTGCGCCGCTTGGCAGACACATTTGGCCTAGACGCGGACGCGATTGAGGCGGCAATGAACAGCGATGAAGTAACCCGCGAAATTGCCGAAACCCGCGCGCTTGCACAGAAGTTGCAAATTTCTGGTACGCCAACATTCGTGCTGCATGATGAATTGCTACGCGGCTACTTACCCTATGACCAGATGCGCGCCGTCGTCGAAGAAAAGCGCGGCTAAAGAAACGTCTGGTGGTATTTCACCAGACGCTTAAAATGCGCGTCGAGTGACACTTTAAGGTGCGGTGCGTTTTTGACGTTTAGAATGTAGTCGACCAATAAATTATACTGCTGGATCTGACGTGGCAGACGCTGTGATGGGTTTAGTCGATTTAGGCGCTCTTGTTCATCAATGATCTGAATGGTCTCTTTTTCTGGGATCGTGACAGGCGTATCTGTGATCACTAACCCCTTACCGTTCATCAAAGGTTGTTCAGTGTTAAACTGATTAAACAAAGCACTTTCCAGCGGTCCAACCTCATCGGGTCCACCAACAGGCCACGCCCAAACAAAAGCTATTTCCCAAACATCAATTTGACGGTTCGCAATCACATCCGAACGTGCCGATGTAAGGTGGCGTCGCACACGCGTACGGATGCCATCAATGGATTGACCGACATAAATCGGCTGCCCATCAAGATCACACAAGGCATACACACCGATTTCGTTTGTAAGCTGTGACAGCGCTTTTGAGCGAAAATCTTGGGCAGCACTCACGCGACGGCCTTTCGCATAGGTAGGTCCAGCGCGGGCTGGAATATCTGCTCATCCAGATATTTGACGACAGGAACGACCACTCCGTCCCCTGCAACTTTGTAAGCGTTATTATAGCGTTCAGGCATAAGATAGCTATCTTTCAGCCCCATCAAACGCGCAGCTTCCCTGGAGGACAACAGACGTCCCCGTATGGTGTCGCCATCAACAAACAATATCGTTTGGCGAGATGACCCGCCCCCCGGGGTGCGCAAACACCCGGCGATCCCATCAAAACGCACTTCTGCCCGCTGGCGTGTTGCGCCATTCCCATCAGGGCGACCACGTTTATAGAGCATCCCAATCTCGGGCTGCCCAGATTGTTTGGCCGCCTCAATCTTAGCACGGCTGGGCGGTGACATCATCGACAGTAACCTGTTTATCTCGCGCTTGGGCAACCACGACGTATCAGGCGCTTGATCAATCAACTGGGGCAGCGCATTAGGAACCGCAGTAACCGCTGAATGGTTCCACCAAACCCAATTGCGCGCGATGTCGCGGGGTGCTGATGTCACGAAATTCATCAATTTCTTGCTGTGAAATGGGCCGGACGGTGCGGCACTGATCAGCGGCTCCATCAGCAAATCCTCACGAAGGCAGATCACAAATAGGCGTGATCGGCTTTGAGGGAGGAACACAGCGGCGTCAATTTCCAATGCACCGACGCGGTATCCCAGCTTTGCAAGTCTGCGGATCACGGCGGAAAAGTCAGCGCCTTTGTTGCGTGAGATTAATCCATTCACGTTTTCAAAGGCGATGATGCGCGGCGCGTATCCATTGCCAATGGCACCTGTAATCAGGTCCGCCCAAGTTGAAAAAACCCCACTTCTGGTTCCGGCAAGGCCAAGACCTTTGCCTGCAAGTGAGAAATCTTGACACGGACTAGAGGCCCAAAACATATCGATATCTTGGTGCAAGTGGTTAGCGTCGAGCTGGCCAACGTCGCCTTGAACAAGGCCGTCTGTTCCCCAGTTTTGCGCGTAAACCTCACATTTCATTGGATCAATATCGTTGGCTAGACTGCATTGCCAACGATCTGACAGGGCTGCCCGCACCATGCCACCACCGCAGAAAAACTCCGCATATCTTGGATATTTTTGCACCTCGGACACCACATCTATTACTAGCCAAGCGTTCTTGACGTGTCGATCATAAATAAAGTGCGACCTTTATTCGGCGGCGTCTTTTACGGCTTCAGCCTCAATCACCGCAGCGCGTGCTTGAACTTGTTCAACAATATGTTCGATCATACCCTCGTTACCAAGCTTATGACTTTGCTTACCCGCGAGATACACCATGCCCGACCCCGCACCGCCACCGGTAAAGCCAACATCGGTCATCAATGCTTCACCCGGTCCGTTCACCACACAGCCAATAATACTTAGGCTCATCGGTGTCTTGATATGCTCAAGCCGCTTTTCCAGTGCCTCAACCGTTTTGATCACATCAAAACCCTGACGCGCGCAGGACGGACAGGAAATAATGTTTACACCGCGATGACGCAATCCCAGTGATTTTAGAATTTCATAGCCAACTTTGACTTCTTCAACCGGGTCCGCAGACAGGGACACACGGATTGTATCACCAATGCCCATCCACAGCAGGTTGCCCATACCAATCGCCGATTTGATCGTGCCAGAGGTCAAGCCACCTGCTTCGGTGATGCCAAGGTGAATAGGTGCATCTGTGGCTTCAGCCAATTGTTGATAGGCCGCAGCCGCCATGAAAACGTCAGAGGCTTTGCAGCTGATCTTGAACTCGTGAAAGTCGTTGTCTTGCAGGATCTTGATGTGGTCCAGCCCACTTTCCACCATCGCATCTGGGCAAGGCTCTGCGTATTTATCGAGCAGATGCTTTTCCAGTGATCCTGCGTTCACGCCAATGCGGATGGAACAATTATTGTCACGTGCGGCTTTGATCACTTCGCGCACACGTTTTTCGTCACCAATATTACCGGGGTTGATCCGCAGGCAAGCCGCGCCCGCTTCTGCCGCCTCAATGCCGCGTTTGTAATGAAAATGGATGTCAGCAACGATAGGCACGGACACTTCGGGCACGATCAGTTTCAAGGCCTTAGACGATTCTTCATCTGGAACAGATATACGCACAATATCCGCCCCCGCATCTGCCGCGGCTTGCACCTGCGCGATTGTAGCGGCCACATCTGTGGTTAAAGTGTTGGTCATGGTCTGAACGCTGATCGGTGCATCACCGCCAACAGGCACGTTACCCACCATAATCTGGCGCGATTTACGGCGGTAAATATTACGCCATGGGCGGATGTGATTGAGGGACATGAGCGCACCTTTTGGCAAGGGTTTGATTACCCCTACCTAGTCACCCAAGGTCATAATCGCAATGGTGGGATTAACGTGTTTGGCAGGGCATTGCGGCCAAAACGGCTGCATCTATGTCAGTACCTTGCAAGTCAGCGAACATACGGCTGAGCGATGTATCGGCTGTCGGGTCAACGGGTTCGTAAAGTTCAGCCAATGCTTGACGATGCAGCGGCAAGTTTGATGTCACAGAACCACGCGCGCCAACCGGGCCGAAACAACCATCTGCCATAGCAAAGTACAACGCACCAGATTCGCCTGTACGCAGTGTCGCTGGTTCTTCGGTGGCCGGCACATCCCATGTGTCGCCTTTGTTCATCACGCCTTCAAAGATCACAGTGCCATCAGCCGCGCGCACGCGCACCCAAGAAGGATAGGCCGCAACCATACGGACCATATCTGCTGGGCCTTCAACAACCTGCGGCACACCGGAAACAGCATTTTGCGCAACGACAGTAACGCCTGTCAAACCATCCGTTGGTGACTGCGCAATAGGTGAGGCAAAGTTACCAACCGAACGTGGATCAATTGTTGCGATAGGCGCATCACGCGCAACCAGCACAGGTACATCCAACGCCTGTGGACGGTACAAACGATCCAACGCGTCCGCGCGGGGCGCTTCCATCACACGTGGCGCTGCTGAATTTCCATTGGCATCGGGTGCGATATCAAGGGCGCCATCGATCGGGTCAAGATCGGATAGAACAACGGGCGTCTGATCAACTGGGGCGACCTGAACACGTTGTACTTCTTGCAACACAGACCAGCCGCCAAAACCAATGGCACCAATCAATCCAACCAGAACCAACATTGATCCTACCGCGCCGGGTTCAATCCGGCTCAGGATGCTGTCGCCCACTGGCGTGAACGGTGCATTAGGACGGGCAAATAGATTTTCTTCTGAAGGGCGCTTTTTACGCTCTTCAAAGCTTGGCTTTTTGATCACTGACGCTTCGGCAGACATACCGTGCGCAACAGAAAAGCCAGACTCAGCACAAAAGCCAGCAAAGGCTTTGTCTGGGTCCATATTCAGATAACGCGCATAAGATCGCACGTAGCCCGCAATGAAACCGGGTGTGTCAAAGGCGTCTGGATCACAGCTTTCGATGGCGGCAATATAAGAGGCTTTGATCCGCAATTCGCGCTGCACATCGAGCAAGGATTTACCAAGGGTTGCGCGTTCGCCGCGCATCATATCGCCCAAACGCAATTCGAAGTCGTCAAAACCCTTCGGCTCGACCACTTCTTCTTTCACGATCTTGGAGGACCAACGCCCGATCATACCCAATGCCCCGTAACTCTCAACTTGCCTGCAACCTTAGCCCGAAATCTAGCAGTCGATTCGGGTTTGGCCTTTTCTTTCGCTAACGATAACATAACGCAACGCAAATTACGAATTTTATGGTTTTACCCAGCAGCTTCGGCACGATTCAGCGCACAATGCGACCAAAGTCCGTCCATTGCATGCACCAATGCGTCCATTTCCTTGGGGCCGTGCACCGGTGACGGCGTAAAGCGCAGACGCTCTGTGCCGCGCGGGACGGTTGGAAAGTTAATGGGCTGCGCGTAAATGCCGTATTCTTCCAACAACATGTCAGACAGAATTTTGGTATGCACTGGGTTTCCGACCATCACAGGCACGATATGTGACCCATGATCAATTATGGGCAGGCCCAGACCTTTGAGGCGCAGTTTAAGCGCCTTGGCTTGCTGCTGATGTTGGTCACGCAATTCTGGCGCGCGTTTGAGATACGCAACAGATGCGGCAGCCCCAGCAGCAATTGCTGGCGGAATGGATGTGGTAAAGATGAACCCCGGTGCGTAAGATCGGATCGCATCGCACATCTTGTCAGAGGCCGCGATATATCCGCCCATCACACCATATGCTTTGGCCAGGGTGCCGTTGATAATATCCAATCGGTGCATCAGGCGATCACGTTCCGCAACCCCTGCCCCGCGTGGACCATACAAGCCAACGGCATGCACTTCGTCGATATAGGTCAGCGCACCAAATTCATCCGCCAGATCACACAGTGCTTCAATCGGGCCAAAATCACCATCCATCGAATAGATCGATTCGAATGCAATCAGCTTGGGGGCCGCAGGATCGTCAGCTTCCAGCAATTCGCGCAGGTGTGCGACGTCGTTGTGACGGAAAATACGTTTGGCCCCACCATTGCGGCGCACGCCCTCAATCATTGAGGCGTGATTCAGCGCGTCGGAATAAATGATCAACCCGGGAAATAGTTTAGGTAGTGTAGACAAGGTCGCATCATTGGCGATGTAGGCAGAGGTAAACAGCAGCGCCG
>CALKXT010000090.1 GCA_938003685.1 uncultured Sulfitobacter sp.
CCTCTATCGCTTTTGTGCAAAGCTATCAGGTCTGTTCTCAAGCGCAATGGCAACGCCTCTTTGTCACGTGGCTGTGAGGGGGTTATCGGCGGAAGGCCGCAAATGAAAAAGGCGGACAATTGCCCGCCTTTAATGTCTTACATGTTTGGATAGTTTGGCCCATCGCCACCCTGCGGTGTGGTCCAGACGATGTTTTGCGCAGGGTCTTTGATGTCGCAGGTTTTACAATGAACACAGTTTTGGAAATTAATCACAAACCGCGTGTCTTTGCCTGCCTCCTCGACAAATTCATAAACGCCTGCGGGACAATATCGTGCTGATGGCCCAGCATATTTCGCGAGGTTGAAATCAACCGGGACAGACGCATCTTTCAGTGTCAGGTGTGCAGGCTGGCTTTCTTCGTGGTTGGTAAAGCTAAACGCGACGTTGGTCAGGCGATCGAACGACAGCTTTCCATCTGGTTTAGGGTAATCAATTTTGCTGTGCTTGCTGGCTTCCTCAGTCGCTGCCGCGTCTGATTTGCGGTGCTTCATCGTGCCAAACAGCGAAAAGCCCAGCGTGTTGGTCCACATGTCGAACCCACCCAAGACCAACGATGCGGTTAGGCCGTAGTTCGACCACAGCGGCTTGACGTTACGCACCTTTTTGAGGTCTGCACCAATCGCGCCATCGCGTACGTCAGCTTCGTAATCGCTCAATTCGTCACCAGAACGATCTGCCTTGATCGCAGCCATGGCAGCTTCAGCAGCGGCCATGCCAGATAGCATCGCATTATGATTGCCCTTGATACGCGGCACGTTAACCATACCAACAGAACAACCCAGTAACGCCACGCCGGGCGCAACCATTTTTGGCATCGCTTGATACCCACCTTCAGTGATCGCACGCGCGCCATAGGCCACGCGTTTGCCACCCTTCAGCAGCTCGGCAACCATCGGGTGATGCTTAAAGCGCTGGAATTCCATGTAGGGGAAAAGGTGTGGGTTCTTATAGCCCAAATGCACCACGAACCCAACATAGACCTGATTGTTATCAAGATGATAGATGAACGATCCACCACCCGCGTTACTGTTCAACGGCCAGCCCATCGTGTGGGTCACAGTGCCCTCACTGTGCTTGGCTGGATCAATTTCCCAGATTTCTTTCATGCCAAGGCCGTATTTCTGCGGCTCTGATCCTTCGTCCAATCCGTATTTCGCAATCACCTGCTTGGACAGGGAACCGCGAACGCCCTCGGATAAGAAAACATACTTACCGTGCAATTCCATACCCGGCTCAGTGTTCTCACCAATCGTGCCGTCCGCCTCAAGGCCAAACACACCTGCAACCACACCTTTGACTTCACCGTTGTCGCCGTAAACCAATTCGGAACACGCCATACCCGGGAAGATTTCAACGCCCAGCTCTTCGGCTTGTTCAGCCATCCAACGACAGACATTGCCCATCGACACAATGTAATTGCCGTGATTGCTCATCAGCGGCGGCATTGGGAAGTTAGGGATGCGGATTTGCCCCGCTTCACCAAGCATATAGAAATTGTCCTCTTTCACCGGGATCGTGATTGGTGCGCCTTTTTCTTTCCAATCAGGGATCAACGCATCAATACCGCAGGGGTCCAAAACCGCGCCGGACAGGATATGCGCACCAACCTCAGAACCTTTTTCAAGCACGACAACATTGCAATCGGCATCCAGTTGTTTCAGCCGGATTGCCGCAGACAGGCCAGCCGGGCCTGCGCCAACGATAACCACGTCATATTCCATCGTTTCGCGTTCAATATCGGCCATAGCAGGCGCTCCCTTCGGGCAAAATTCGTTTGGAAATGGCTAGACCAAGGAACGCGCCTTTGCAATCGCGACGAAACGTAAAATCGCCTGCGTTACGGGTTTTTGCAAAAGTTCAGGCAAATTTTTCGCACGACCATTTAGCGCACAGGGTTAGGTGTATCCCCCATGAGATAGCGTGGCCCCTGCCCTTTGTCCGCAGCCCGATCTGTTGGGTTATACAGCGCACAAGCCTCAAGGCTCAAACACCCGCACCCGATGCAGCCATCCAAATTATCTCGCAACTTGGTCAGCGTCGTGATGCGCGCATCAAGAGCGGCGCGAAACCCTTCACTGATCCGCGCCCAATCTGACTTGGTCGGCGTCCGTCCCCCCGGCAATAGATCCAACTCCGACTTGATCTGTGGCAAGGTAAATCCAAATTGCTGCGCGATCATAACAAAGCTCAATCGCCGCAGATCAGCCCGCTCAAACCGCCGTTGTCCACCTGCATTGCGCCACGGCTTAATCAATCCCTGTGCTTCGTAATATCGGATCGCGGATACCGCCAACCCTGTACGCGACGCCAAAGCACCAATGGATAACCCATCATTTACCGCCATAAAACCTCACATAAATAGCTTGATCTAAAGTTAGGTTTAGGAATTACAGTGGATGACAGTCAACAAAAAAACAAAGGATCATGACCATGGCTGCACAACTTGAACACGCGAATTACACTGTCTCTGACCCAGCCGAAACCGCCGCATGGATGCAGAAACTCTTTGGCTGGCATATTCGCTGGCAAGGTGATGCGATGGCTGGTGGTCACACTAAGCATGTTGGTACAGACACACATTACGTCGCGCTTTATACGCCCGGCACGCCAATAACCTCCGAAAAGAGCAGTTATGCTGTGACAGGCGGGTTAAATCACATCGCTGTAGTTGTTAATAATCTCGACACAACCGAAGCAGCGATTAAAAGCCACGGCTTTGAAACGGGCAATCACGGCGATTACGAACCGGGGCGCCGGTTTTACTTTCACGATCATGACGGTATCGAATACGAGGTTGTCCAATACGATTGACGCCACACTAAACGGCCATGCGCCGCCGACAAAGGCACCATCCCCCTTGCAATCTGGTGCTAGTTTAGGTCAGGTAATTACCAAGCAATTTTCAATCGGCCGCCCCCGCACTCAAATCGGGGCGCGGCCCTCATTACGTGGACCGAACGCCCATGGAAAAGATTCCAATGACCCGCCAAGGGCACACCGCACTTGAGACCGAACTCAAGCACCTCAAGACTGTAGAACGTCCTGCGATCATCAAGGCAATCGCAGAAGCGCGCGAACACGGCGATTTGTCAGAGAACGCCGAATACCATTCCGCCAAGGAAAAGCAGTCCTTTATCGAGGGCCGCGTGAAAGAACTCGAAGGCGCAATTTCACTGGCCGATGTGATTGATCCGGCGAAATTATCAGGCGCGATCAAGTTTGGCGCAAAGGTGACTTTGGTGGACGAGGACACTGACGAGGAAAAGACCTATCAGATCGTGGGTGAATACGAGGCCAAGATCGAAGATGGCTTACTGAACATCAAATCCCCAATTGCCCGCGCGCTGATTGGCAAAGACGAAGGGGATTCAGTGAGCGTTCGCACACCGGGGGGCGAAAAATCCTATGAGGTTCTCAAAATCGTCTACGCCTAAAAAAGGGGTTCAGACATGACTGACACCACACAGGCAGGAAATTTACCACAAGCACAGCCAGACTCTGGTCGTGTTGAGGACCCGCGCATCCCAAAGGTAAAAGTCACTGGCATTTCAGCCAAGCCAACACCGCTGGGTATCTACGACAAACCCAAAGCAGATGTGATTACCGGGATTGAGGTTATTGCAATCGCCCTTAGCGTTGTATGGTTGCTGGGATCTGCGATCTTTTTTCTGCTAACGCCCAAGCCTGACACGCCTAATGATGGTACAGGTGGTTTGCAGTTCCTCATGACGATGCTGGCAATTTTCATGCCTGTCGCAATGATCTGGGTGGCGGCCACTGCTGCACGTGCCAGCAAGGTGATGCGCGAAGAAAGCCAGCGTTTGCAGGCCGCGATTGATGGTATTCGCCAAGCCTATATTGCCCAACAACAAGGCGGCAATTTGCGCTCTGAACCTTCTGTTGCGCGCAAATTGGATGAGATTGCAGCAGCAGCCAAGAAAACCGAGACTGCGCTTGCAACCTTTCATACCCGTCGCGATGAAAATGCACGTCCCCCTGCACAGCCCGAACCGATCATAACCGATGATCAACCGGTCCTTGCACTTGGAACGCAAGCCACAGACATCGCACCTGTATTACCAACTGACGATTTTATTCGCGCCTTGAATTTCCCAGAAACTGCCGAGGACGAGGCTGGTTTTGCGTCCTTGCGTAAGGCTCTCAAAGACCGGGCCGCATCGCAGTTAATTCAAGCCGCCCAAGACATCCTGACCTTGATGTCCCAAGACGGCATTTACATGGATGATTTGCGCCCAGATCGCGCCCGCCCTGAAGTTTGGCGCCAGTTCGCTCAAGGCGCACGGGGCCGCCCAATTGCCGCATTGGGTGGTATTCGTGATCGGTCTTCATTGGCGTTAACCAACGCACGGATGAAGCAAGACCCGATTTTCCGCGATACGGCCCACCATTTCCTGCGCCGTTTTGATCGTACCTTTTCAGAATTTGAAAAAGCTGCGTCAGATGGTGAAATTTCCGCATTGGCGGACACCCGTACCGCCCGCGCCTTTATGCTGTTAGGCCGGTGTGCAGGTACTTTCGACTAAGGCTTAAGCTATAGCCCAAGAGGCGAATGATCATGATAAAAGAACCAAGGCTGCCAACCCAGCACTACGAGGGAAAGATCACTGATTCGAGCCGCTGGAATGCCTTTGAACCGCGCGTTGATGATATCGTTGTTACGACACCGCCAAAGTCTGGTACAACCTGGCTGCAAGGGATCTTGGCTTTGCTGATTTCAGGTGATCCCAATGTGGACGCTGATGTTACGAATAACGCCCCTTGGTTTGACATCACGGTGCGTGATTTGGACGAGGTGATCGCAAAACTTAATGCACAAACACACCGCCGTCAGATCAAAACGCACTCCCCGCTTGATGGCATCCCGATTTGGCCTGACCTGCGCTATATCAGTATTTATCGCCACCCAATTGACGTGCATTTTTCGTTTCGCAAACATCTTGAGAACATGACTGAAGACGTGTTGGGTGATGTGTATCCAGATGACATTTCTGCGGGATTTCGCATCTTTGTAGAAGGTGACCATTTCGATGGGACCAGCCTATCGACGATAATTTCTCATTACCGCAGCTCGTTACAAGCTGAACCCTTGGGTAATCTGCTGCGTTTACATTACGCTGACATGCGCCGCGATCTAGCTGGGGGCATCGCGCGTATCGCTGCCCACGTTGGGATCAGCCACCCAGACAATGTGACGGCCAAACTGGTTCAGGCCGCAGGTTTTAAAAATATGAAAGCCAATGCAGACCGCTTTGCCGTTGCGGCGGGGAACGGATTTTGGCGCAATGACTCTGACTTTTTTGACAGTGGTACGTCGAACAAATGGATCGGTATCCTCAGTGAGGACGATCTTGCCGCCTATGACGCCCGGATGTCTGAATTGCTAGAGCCAGAAGAACGGCGATGGCTGGAATGGGGTTCAACGCACCTAACCCATTAGATGCCAAAACTGCCGTAGGGAATGAAGCGGACCATATCCCCCGGCACAATATTCTGCGCAGGTTCTGACAGTTCGACCAAACCTTCCGCCCAGCTTAATCCGCTAATCCGTCCTGATCCTTCGGAGGCAAAAACCTCTACTTTGCTGTCCCTCATCCGCGCGCGTAAATATTCGCGGCGCCCAGCTTTCTTTGATTTTTCAAAAGCAGCGGGCACATCAAAACCTTGCGGCTTTGACCATCCTGCCCCCGCAAGCAACGACATTGCTGGACGCGCAAAAATCAGCGTGCATACCATCGCTGCAACTGGGTTACCCGGTAGCCCAAATACTGGAATACCCGACCACATCCCCAATGCCAAAGGCCGCCCCGGTTTGATCGCGATACGCCACAGATCCATCGCACCCGCTTGCGTTAATAATGCGGAAACGTGGTCTTCATCCCCAGCTGATGCACCACCACTGGTCAAAATGACATCCACCTCATGTGCAGCTTGATCTAGCCGCGCACGCAATGCTTCACGATCATCATCTACTTTGCCAAGGTCAACAGCCTCATGTCCAAACTGCGTAGCCATCGCCAACAACATCGGACGATTTGCATCAAAAATCTGTCCGTCTTTAGCAACCTCCCCCAGCTCAACCAATTCACTGCCTGTAGACAGCACACCAACTTTTAGGCGCGCGTGGACAGATACTTCGGATATTCCCGTTGCCGCCATTAAAGCCAAATCAGGCGCGCATATCTGTTGCCCTGGAAGCAGAACAACTTGCCCGATCTCAACGTCCTCGCCAGCCTTGCGCGTATTTGCACCTTGCTTGATGGGTCCCGAAAATCGGATCAAGCCATCCTCAACGACCACGTCTTCTTGCAAAATAACGGTGTCCACTCCATCCGGCAGCGCAGCCCCGGTGAGCACACGAATGGCCTGCCCATCTGCTAGCGACTGCGGGACATCGCCTGCAGCGGCACGCCCTAAGGCAAGTGGCATTTCATGTGCCCCAGCATCGCGACCACCCGTAAAACCATACCCATCCACGGCCGTATTAGGCAGAGGCGGGTTGGCACGTTTGGCAACTACATCTCGCGCGGCAACCCGGCCCAAAGCGTCTGAGAGTGACAAGGTTTGGGTCTGAGTAACCGGGTGCAAACGCCGTTCAAGCAACGCCAGCGCCTCATCAACAGGGGTCCAATGCACACCCGGCGGCAATGCAAAACAATCATTTCTTAGCGGCGGCGCTGGTGTGGATGTTAAAACATCCTCAAACCCCAAACCAAATATCCACCCCTCTTCAGGTGCGTCCACGTCTAAAATTTCAGACAGCTTTGCAGCACTTAATGCCGCCACCTGCCGCGCAACTTCAGCGACCTGCCACGCATCTTTGATCATTCCTTCGGGCGCATCCTTGACCGTGAGCGACGGCCATATTTCAACAAATGCTATTGGCGCTTCCAATGCCTCAAACGGCCAAACCGCAACCGGAAACGCACGCCGCAACCGTGTCAATACAGGCAAACCCATCATCACCTGACTGCCCACTGCCCCGGCATAGGCAAGCTGCCAACAGGTGAAGGTACCAGATGCCGTGCCTTCACACATACGACGTTCGGGAAACGGGTTTTCATACATGTCCTTATTGCGCGCCAAGCCGTCAAAATCTCGGTTTTGAAACGTCGTGCCCCAAAACGGCCCCTTCCCGCCACCGTGAGTACGGTTAATCTCTGCAGCAATATCGTAACGGTTATTACCGTCAGGCGCGTCGGATATCCGTTTCTCAAACCAATCCCACAAGGCCAGCGGGTCATCGCCCCCCGTCAACACCCGACAGAACCCAACTGGATATCCAAAGGGAAAATCAAAGCCCACCAGCACCCGTCGTCCTGCGGCCAATTCCCCGCGAAACAAATCAGACAACCAAACCTCTGCATCGTGCCGGTTACGCAGATAAATGGGGTCGTCCGCTACGCCGCCCCGATTTACCCCAGCCCAAATCGCGTCTTTTACGGGTTTGGCCCCTCGGTCATTTCCGCCTGACCAATCGATCATGACAATAGTGTCAAAGCCACTCACAAACCAACCTCAGCCAAAATAAAATCAGCAATTGCAGTGGTATCATTCAGATCAAACACGCAGCGATCCAAATCAAGCGGAACATCACTTGCCACCGCCCGGATTGTGTCATCCTCTGGGGCAATCAGCACATTTCCGGTCTCAGCTCTATGCGCTTCAACCTTACGATGTGCATCTCGTTTGTAGCCTTCGATCAGCACCAGATCGACGGGGCTAAGGCGGGCTAATAACATATCTAGTGTTGGTTCTTCTGCGTCACGCAATTCATGCATCAACGCGACGCGATTGCGTGATGACAGCAAAACTTCAGTGGCCCCCGCGACCCGGTGGCGGTAGCTGTCTTTGCCTTCATGATCTACGTCAAACGTATGATGTGCATGTTTTACGGTTGAAACGCTAAAACCACGCCCTGTAATTTCAGTCACCAACCGCTCCATCAATCCGGTTTTGCCTGCGTTCTTCCAACCAACAACCCCATACACCCTCATAACATCTGCCCCGCCTGTGCCAAATCGTCTGGTGTGTTTACATTGAAAAACGCTGCCTCATCCGGGAACATCGCAGTACGCCCAGCGTGTTGATCCGTCCACAGAACAACCTTGCGCAGCCCCCCTTGCAAGGCACTGCGCAGATCATCACGCAAGGCCACGGGCCATAGGCCGAATGTTGGATGCCGCGCTTTGCCACGTTTGACATCTGGCGTCGCAGCCAAAACCAAAGGATGTGTCATACCTTCGCTGGCCAACAAGAGATGCGGCACCAGATCACATGGAAAAAACGGCGTGTCTGCGGCGGCCGTTACAATTGTATCTGCCCCTTGCGCAGCAGCCCAATCAAGTCCGGCCAGCACCCCAGCCAGAGGCCCAACAAACCCATCGATACTGTCTGGCAAAACCGTCAAATCGAACGCCGCAAACCTTGTCGCATCGCCATTGGCATTCAGCGCCATATCAGCAACCTGCGGCTGCAGCCTGTCGATAACCGAGGACAGCAATGTGCCATTTCCTAAGGGTAACAACCCCTTGTCTCCACCGCCCATGCGCGTCGCCTGTCCACCAGCAAGGATTACTCCAAGGGGCTGCGTCATGCGGCCCTCCATTCATTTAGCTGTGCTGCAAAAGCAACCTTTTCAGTTCCTGTGGGGAGCGCATCATCCGGCACGATCAACCGTGCGGTCGGCAGTTCAATTAACGTCGCACCCTCAATCTGGCGAATGGTGGTGACAAACGACCATGCAACCTCGCTTTTTATGTTGGGGCGTTGCGCGATGATCCCATCTGCGCCAATTTGTATCGACTGCGTTCCACCTGTTTCATTAAACCGCCCATGAATCGTAACAAGTTTACGGTGTTGACGCCACCAGACAGCCAGCACCAGACCTGCCCCTAGAACAGAGGCAAACAACATCGAGATCAAACTTTCGGGCGTGAAAAGCGCACGATTAAAGGCAAAAATACTTGCAGGAAACAAAACCGCAGCGGCAATATTTTGCGCCATTACCCTATTTTTAGAAGGCGCGCCGAAAATCGGTGTTGTCACAGCCCTACGGTACAGATCCGGCGCAATTTCGAATGTTAGATTGTATGTCATACCGCCCCTTTGCGCCCCGATTTACGCGGCTCTTCCGCCACTGTATCGGGGTCTGCGTCACGGATCAGTCGGTCTTCGCCTGCAAGACAAACAAAGCGTTTGCCCTTCATGCGACCAATCAACGTCAGCCCGACCTGTTGGGCAATCTCAACACCCCATGCCGTAAACCCAGAGCGTGAGGCAAGCACCGGGATGCCCATCATCGCTGTCTTGATCACCATCTCAGAAGTAAGCCGTCCGGTGGTATAGAGAATTTTATCTTCAGCCGTCACACCTTCGGACAACATCCACCCTGCAATCTTATCAACCGCGTTGTGACGCCCGACATCTTCCATATAAACCAAAGGCTTGTCACCAACACACAGAATTGTGCCATGGATCGCACCCGCCTCAAGATAGAGCGACGGGGTGCGGTTAATTTTAGCCGACAGCGCATAAAGCCATGAAGTGCGCACAGGGGTTTGGGCCAAGGTAACACCTTCTAACCCCTCCATCATATCCCCAAAAACCGTGCCAACAGCGCACCCACTGGTGCGGGTTTTGCGACGCATTTTATCTTCGTAATCAGTGGCACGCGCGGTGCGCACAACAACCGTTTCCAATTCTTCGTCGTAATCAACACCGCTGATGTCTTCGCCCATCCGCAACATACCCTGATTGCGCAAAAAACCCAGCGCCAGATAGGCTGGATAATCACCAATCGTCATGGCGGTTACAATTTCTTGTGCATTTAGGAAAATCGTCAATGGGCGCTCTTCGACAACGCGAATTGTGGTTGCAACGCCCGTGTGGTCAACACCCTGTACCGCGCGCGTCAACCGCGTGGCACCCGGATCAGGGGCAATCAGGTATTCAGACAGATCAAGTTCTTGGGCCAATTGTATCCCCCCGGCGATGGCGCTACGACTTCAAAGGTAATCTAAGGGCAACCCATGGCCATCACCACACCGAAATCCGCCTATCTGAAAGGCATTGCCGACGGGGCACCTTTTATTCTGGTGATCATCCCCTTTGCCACGCTATTTGGGCTCATCGCGACAGAGGCCGGATTAAGCGTATTTGAAACGCTGGCGTTTTCGGTCGTGGTCATTGCCGGGGCCGCGCAATTCACCGCATTGCAATTGCTTCAAGAAGAAGCACCCACAATCATCGTGCTTGCATCAGCGCTTGCAGTGAACTTGCGTATGGCGATGTATTCGGCGTCATTAACCCCATGGATCGGCGGCGCACGCTTGTGGCAGCGCGCATTGGCGGCCTATCTGACGGTCGATCAATCTTACGTCGTCTCAATCGCCCAATATGAACGCGCGCCAGACATGACCATACCACAGCGTATCGCCTATTTCTTTGGGGCGGTCACACCTGTCGTTCCACTATGGTATTTCTTTACCTTCATCGGTGCCTTGCTAGGTGCGCAGGTGCCAGATTCTTGGGCCTTGGACTTTGCCATTCCAATCACATTCCTCGCAATGATCGCACCAATGTTTCGCACGCTGGCCCATGTGGTAGCAGCATTTGTTGCAGTTGTGGTCAGCCTGCTGGTGGCTGATGTCCCCTATTCCATGGGTCTGATCATCGCGGGCCTGTGTGGCATGATCGCAGGCGCACAGGCCGAACTATGGGCCGGTAAGCGCAAGGTTGGTCAATCATGATCGACAAAACAACTCTTTGGATTGTCATCATTGGCCTCGGCGCGGGTAGCTTTTTCTTGCGGTTTGTCTTTACCGGATTGGTGGGCAACCGCGCCATGCCTGCTTGGCTACTGCGCCACCTACGCTATACTGCCGTGGCAATTTTGCCCGCACTTGTGGCACCACAGGTTCTCTGGCCTGCCGCGACAGGTGGTCAAACAGACCCCGCGCGTTTGGCAGCGGCCTGTGTGACATTTTTAGTAGGATTGTGGACAAAGAACGTGATTGCCGCCATTCTTGCAGGCGCAATTACACTTTATGGATTGCTGTACTTACTCTGACGCAACTTTTTGGCCAGCGCGGACAGCGTCAACCACATCACCGTTATCATTCTCGTAGTATTTGGTGGTTTTCACACCCGGCAGCGTCGCCACTTGTTCCATAAACTTCAGCGGATAGAACGTGTGTTCAATGTTCTGAAATCCATCAATCTGCGCCATGATGCTGGTCGTCGCATTGGCACAATAAGCACCAGGAACAGACCCATTGCTGGCAACCAATTGCAAGGCCCGCTCTGCTTGTGCGGAAGTCACAGGAATTTCCTGTGAAACAACGTGATAAGTATCGCGCGCATGCGCCGATTTATAGGCGTTTACCCATTTCGGAGACATGCCATACAAAACATCACCACGCTCAACGACTCGCGGGTCGCGAAATGATCCCGCCGGATCAAAAATTACGGTTTGTGATCCTTTGACCATCAGCGCGGTATGCCCACCACTGCCGTTACCATTATTAACCATCGTGAAAACTGTGAGGGTTTTTTGACCACCTTCACGAAATGCCGCAGCCGCGACAGCCTCTGGTGGGCTGTCAGGTGAGTTATCCGTGGCACACCCCGCAACAAGGCCAACAACGGCCAAACCGATCAATAAACGCTTCACAGCAAATTCCTTAAAAATAATCGCTTGGATGATTTAGCGGATGAAAATCGCCATGCCGACCAGCAGAACCAGAATCACAATAACGGACTTGGTCACAAAGGACATAAACCCGTCATAAGTCTTTTCCTGAACGTCGGTGTTCATGCTTCCATGTTCATGTTCGGCCATATTGTGTAGTCCTCGAATGTTGTGTTTGCGGCTGCCTACCTTATTCGCACGATCCTGTCACGCGGTCAAAGCAGCAGTTGTGCCCGATCGGTCACGATGTCGCGGATTCCGGGTTTTCCAAATCCTCAACCAAACGAAAACCAATACGTTTGGGTGCCGCATCTTTGGCTTCTTTTGGCAATGCGCGCAGCATCACATTCAGTTGGCTCACATGTTGCACCAGCTGCGTACGACCACCCGCCGGGTCTGTGCCATAAAAGGTCACTATATCGGGATCGAAATATCCCATGCCTTCGATGCGCAACACGCCTGCATCACCGCCAGTGAAACCCATCGCGACTTCATGTTCGTTGTCCAGTTGTTCCTCAAAGTTCTTGAGATAAAGGACAACGCGCTCATAAGCCCATTGTGCAGGCGATTTTTGCGATGCTGGTTTGTCCGTGACACCTTTTGGCACTTTCTGACCGCTGGCTTTGCGTTGCTTAGGGTCGGTGTGGACCTCGTGCATTTTGGGCAGAGCATCCGCCTCAACTGCTTCTGCAGCTGTCATAATTTCATCGCCCATGTGTCACCCTTTACGTTGATATACCCACGCACCATCCCCAGCACGTAAACTGCGGGTCGCATGACCTGTTTGGTAAAGGTGGCTCAAATGTGCGACCGCTTCAACCAGTGCGAGGCCATATTCACCCTCACCTATCGATCTTTTGAACAGCGTCGGGAAACATTCGGTTGCCGATTTTGGTGTTTCGATAAAGGCGATCAAGCGTTTCAACGCGCCATGATGATTGTCAATCAACTGTTCCATACGCCGGGGCAATCCGGTGAAAGGCAATTTATGCCCGCCCAATACCAGATGATCAGGCCGCGCCAGAGGGGCCAAGCGTTCGCACGCCTCTAACCATTCACCAATCGGATCAGCCATTGGTTCAGTTGGATAGACACCAACATTGGGGCTGATTGACGGAAGAATTTGATCGCCTGCAATGACCAAATTGTCATCTCTGCTCCAGAAAGTTGCGTGTTCCGGGGCATGTCCATTGCCGATATGTATGTCCCAAACGCGACCGCCCATGGTGATCGTGTCACCCTGTTTGATCCGCGTATACCCTAGCGGCAAAGGGGCCACGACATCAGCAAAGTTAAACGGACGATCCTTGCTGCGCTTGTCCAGCATATCACTGTCCATGCCGGATTTACGATAAAAGCTAAGCGATTCTGCGGGGGCGACGGCTTGCTCATCCAACGTCAGCATCCGCGCTGTCAGCCAAGCGGTACGTGTCGTCACCAATTCAGCATCAAATTCGCTTTGAAACCAACCTGCCAAACCGATGTGATCTGGATGATGATGCGTGACCACCACGCGCTTAACAGGTTTGCCGCCCAACGGTCCCGCCATCGCTTCGCGCCACAGCGCCTTGGATTTCTTTGACGCAAAACCGGTGTCGATTACTGTCCAATGATCGCCCTCATCCAGCGCATAGACATTCACATGATCCAGCTTCATCGGTAATGGGAAGCGCAGCCATAACACGCCGGGTGCGACCTTGATGGCTTCCACGCCGTGGACTGGCGGTTCCTCCCAAGGATACCGCAACCCTTCGGGCACTTTGTCAGCCATCAGGCGGCCAATTCGTCGGTGGTCAGGGCAAAGAGGTCATCACAACCCGCCTGTGCATGCGCCAACAATCCGACATGTTGCGGCAACAAGCGTTGGATATAGAATCGCGCAAGTTTTTCACGCGGCCCACCTTTGTCAGCCATAGCAGCGCGCAGGTGCAAATGCCCCCCAAGCACGCGTGCAAAGGCGTGCAGATACGGCACCGCCCCTGCAAAACGCATATTCATATCGTCTTGCGCTGTTAACCATTCGGTCGCTTCGCGCAATGTCTCAGTCGCTTGCCAGACCGCATCGGCCATCTTTGGAAAACTCTCACGTGCGGCTTCGGCATCTGCTTCAATTTCATCCAGCAAAAGGTTCGCAGCCTCGCCGCCATCCATCATCTTGCGCGCGACAAGGTCCATCGCCTGAATACCATTGGTGCCTTCATAGATCGCAGTTACACGGACATCGCGGCAGAACTGCGCAGCGCCTGTTTCTTCGATAAAACCCATACCGCCATGCACTTGGACACCCATTTCCGAGACTGCGATGCCCGTATCTGTGCCAAAAGCTTTTGCGATCGGGGTCAGGAATGCAGCACGTGCTTTCCATTCAGCAGTCCCGCTTGCCTGCCCCATATCAATCGCAAAGGCACAAGACAGTGCAATCGCTCGTGCAGCAAATGTGTCTGCCTTCATGGTCATCAGCATACGGCGCACATCAGCGTGTTCTGCAATGGTGCCAGCGCCACCCGCACGGCCCTGTTTGCGTTCCAGCGCGTATTCCAGTGCTTTTTGATACGCACCCTCAGCGGCACCTATACCCTGCCCACCAACGCCTAGACGTGCGTTGTTCATCATGGTGAACATGGCGGCCAATCCACCCTGTTCTTTTCCAACCAACCAGCCCGTAGCATTATCATATTGCATCACTGCTGTGGGTGATCCGTGCAGACCCATCTTATGCTCAAGGCTGACAACGCTCACCCCATTGCGCGGGCCCGGTTCACCATTTTCATCTGGCAGAAACTTTGGCACCAAAAACAGGCTGATTCCTTTGGTGCCCGCAGGTGCGCCCGGCAAACGCGCCAAAACCAAATGGCAGATATTGCCAGCAAAATCGTTATCACCCCAGCTAATATAGATTTTCTGGCCGCTGACAGAGTAGGTGCCATCGCCGTTGTCTTCAGCCTTGGACGACAGCGCCCCCACATCCGAACCCGCCTGTGGCTCGGTCAGGTTCATCGTACCCGTCCATTCACCGCTGATCAGCTTTGGCAGGTACACGGCCTTAATCTCGTCGGATGCGTGATGCTCAAGTGCTTCAATCTGCCCTTGGGTCATCAATGGGGCCAATTGCAACGACAAGCACGCGCCTGACATCATTTCGTTTACCGCTGACGTTAGGGTCATTGGCAGACCCATGCCGCCATATTCAGGGTCCGCAGACATGCCAACCCAACCGCCCTCTGCAATTGCTTTATATCCGCCATCATATCCGGGCGAGGTACGCACAACGCCATTTTCCAAGCGCGCGGGATGCAAATCACCACCACGCTGCAAAGGGGCCAACACCTCGTCACATAGTTTTCCTGCTTCCGACATAATCGCACGTGTCACATCATCCGTGGCCTCGGCAAAGGCTTCGGTTTCGCGCAAAGCGTTAAAATCGACCACGTGATCGAACAGAAAGTTGAAATCATCTACAGTAGCGCGATATGGCATTTACTATCTCCTAGAGGGCGGCGGGCAAAAGATTGGCAAGCCCGGCTAAGCCCTGATATGGGCAACATTGTTGAGATCAGCATGAAACGACTGCCACGCCCCCGCAACCCAAAACGCGGCGTCACGAGGATAAAATGAGCCAAGAAACCAAAACCTTGACCCCAAACGCTGCTGGTATCACGCAAGCCGCCGAGTTGTTGGCGCAAGGCAAATTGGTCGCGTTTGCAACTGAGACTGTTTATGGTTTGGGCGCAGATGCGCGTAACAGCAAGTCTGTTGCGGCGATCTATGAGGCCAAAGGACGGCCCAGCTTTAATCCACTGATTGTCCACCTGAGAGACGCATCGGCGGCGCGGCGCTATGTTGAATGGCCTGACACCGCAGAAATATTGGCCAGCGCATTTTGGCCCGGACCTTTGACACTAGTCTTGCCATTGAAAACTGAACACGGGTTATCATCCTTGGTGACAGCGGGCCTTAATACTGTCGCCTTACGCGTCCCAGCACAGCCATCGGCCCACCAGTTGCTTGCGCGTTTTGATGGCCCAGTTGCCGCCCCTTCGGCCAATCCATCGGGTCGTATCAGCGCCACAACAGCGGCACATGTCTTGTCTGGTCTTGGAGGGCGCATTGCAGCCGTTTTGGACGATGGTCCCTGTTCTGTTGGCTTAGAAAGCACCATTATAGGACTGGATCAAACCGGACCGACCATGCTGCGGGCTGGCGGATTGCCCCAAGAAGCGATTGAAGCCGCGCTAGGCCAACCACTCAAACACGTCGATGGCGCAGAGGTCATTGCGCCAGGACAGCTTGCCTCGCATTACGCCCCAGGTGCATCGGTGCGGTTGAATGCGGCACATGTAAACGAAGGCGAGGTGTTGCTTGGCTTTGGTAATATGCCTTGCGATCTGAACCTGTCACCAAGTGGCGATTTGATTGAGGCCGCAGCAAATCTATTTGATCACCTTCACCAACTGGATGCGATGGCCCGCCCCATCGCCGTCGCGCCAATCCCACAACATGGGCTGGGCCAAGCGATCAATGATCGTCTGCACCGCGCCGCAGCACCGCGATAAGTTACAAAGTTCAGGCGCGCCCAGCAGTCGCCGACAATCCCAACGGATCAATCCCGATAGATTGCACAGCTGCACCCCATTTCTGCGCATCCGGCAGACCAAAAACCAAGGCCGCGTCCGCTTCACAGGTCAGCCAGCCGTTTTGCCCAATCTCGCCCTCTAACTGCCCCGGGCCCCACCCGGCATAGCCTAACGTCAGCAAAGCCTTGTCTGGCCCTTTGCCAGCCGCGATGTCTTCAAGGATATCCAAGGTCGCCGTCAGCGCAAAACCACCCTCAACAACAAGTGTTTCGATGGCTGATTCATAATCATCCGAATGCAACACAAATCCACGACCGGTCTCTACCGGTCCACCGATGTGTACCCCCAAGGAACCATCCACAGACGCACTGCCCTCAACCAATTGTTCCAATACATCTGACAACTTCAATTCCGGTGCAGGTTTATTCACCATTAACCCCATCGCGCCCGCATCCGAATGCGCGGTCATAAAGATCACTGAATGGGCAAACCTAGGATCACCCATACCCGGCATTGCCACCAATAGTTTTCCAGTAAGATCGAGTTTGGCAAATGACATAATCTAGGGTGCGCTCCTGTGTTAGAGCAAACATGCAACCTGCCCAACGGGGTGGCAAGAGCCTTACACCGCGATGAGCGAAACATGGATGATGCAAATGTGACTTGGCAGGCGGCGGGGTTTGGCCCATTTAGGATGCATGATAAAAACACTCCTCTGCGCGCTTCTTCTTGGTTCTGCGGCTCTTCCTGTGGCCGCGCAAGATCCAATTGGCACACCTGTGACTGGCGAAATCCTAAGCGGTTGGGTCCGCGCCGACGGCAGCCGCGTCGCAGCGATCAAGCTGACGCTTGCACCAGGATGGAAAACCTATTGGCGCAGCCCCGGGGACAATGGCATTCCACCGGCCTTTGACTGGTCTGGCTCATCCAACCTTGGTGGTGTCGGCATCACATGGCCTGCACCAAAGGTATTTCGCCAAGGCGGTGTGCGTACCATTGGCTATGCCAATGAACTGGTCCTGCCGATCACCATCGCGCCGCGCAAATCTGGCAAGCCTGTGAAATTACGGGCCAATCTGGACATAGGCGTGTGTAGCGATATTTGTGTGCCACAGCAAATGACGCTACGTGCAACCTTGGATACCACAAACACCAAACCAACACCCGCAATTGCGGCGTCATTGGCGGCACGTCCCTATTCAGCATCAGAGGCTGGCGTGAAGTCGGCAACATGTTCGTTGCGCCCAACTGCCAAAGGGTTGGAAATTGAAACACGCCTCAATGTGCCATCAACGGGGGGCCGCGAAGTAGTCGTGATCGAGCCGGGTCAACCAAACATGTGGATGAGCGAAACAGACAGTTCCCGCAGCGGGCGTAACTTGACCGCGACGGGTGATTTGGCCGCGACTGGTGGTGGTGCGCTGGCAATTGATCGGTCAGCGATCCGCATTACCGTGCTGGGCAAAAACCATGCTGTCGAAATTCAGGGCTGCACGCCGGGTTAAGCATCAATGCCCGCTTTACCTCAACCAAGGCTAGGCTTTGCGCGCCGCAGTGCAAAGGTAAGTGCCCCGATTATGTATCCTAAAATTGCGATGATCGCTGCGCCCATGATAAACAGGATCAAGCCCGCCGTCATCGCAGACATATTGGTTAGTATCGGCATCATTTGTGCCAAACCCGGATAAATCTGGCCCTGCCAGACTGCCCAGCCAAGGGTCAACGCGCCCCAGCCGATAATCACAGCCCACAAGGCCAACATACCCAAACGCAACGCACCAACGGGCGCACGCAGCCCACGTCGCATTGCGCCAATTTGGCGCGCGATGTCATGCTGGGTCGCGACCAGTGCAGGTACAACCAACAGGACCAACAACATCCCAAACCCAAGGCCGTAAACCAGCGTGATTACCGTTGGTTTCAAAAACTGCGCCTGTTGGCTTTGCTCATAGAGCAGCGGTGCCATGCCCAAGACAGTCGTCATGGTGGTCAGCATCACAGGGCGCAGCCGATCTGCGGCACCATCGATGATTGACGGCACCAACCCACGTGTTTCGGCGTATTCGTCAATCGTTGTGATCAACACAATGGAATCATTAATGATAATGCCTGTCATGCCCAACAGACCCACCACCGTGAACATGCTCAGTGGTACATCCCACAGGGCATGCCCATAGATCGTCCCGATCAAGCCAAACGGAATAATCGCCATCACCACAATGGGGCGTGTCCAAGAGCCAAAGACCCATGACAGCACCAAATAAATACCCGTTAAACACAGAATCAACCCTGTTAAAGCATCGCTGAGGAACTCATTTTCCTGTTCGCTTAGACCCGCAAGGCGGAATTCAACCTGACGCTCTGACGCGATACGCGGCAGGATATCATCAGCCAAGGCTTGGGTGATTTCGCTGGCACGTGCGGGGTCGTCCTCAGAAATATCGCCCGTGACGGAAATCAACCTGATGCCATTTTCCCGCCGCACTGTGCTGAACCCGGTGCGCCGCGTGACACTGACGATATCGGCCAACGGCACATAAACTCCGTCAGGTGTGCGCATCTGCGTGCGGTCCAAAAAGTCTGCAGTCAATTCGCCTTTGGGCAGTTCAACCCGGATCGCAGCAGAGCGTGGCCCATCGGGATAGGTTGCTGCCTCAATGCCGCCCAAACGGTTGCGCAAGGCACGGCCCAGCGTATCTATGGTAAAGCCCAACGCCTGACCTTGTGCGGTCAGATCAAGGATCAATTCTTCTTTGTCATAAGCCAAATTATCCTCAACCGCGCTGACTTCTGAATACTGCCGTAGCGCGGTTTTCAAATCCTCAGATGCGGCTTTCAGCGTATCGGTCTCTGCCCCGTAAAACTGCACATCCAGCGCATCACCACCGGGGCCAGATCGCCAGCCCCGAAAGCTGACCGTTTCGGCAAGTGGATGATTGACCACACGGTCCTGCAATTCCCCAACAAAGGCAAAACTGGAATAAGGTCGCAGATCAGCATCAATCAGTTCAATCGAAATGCCGCCCAGCAGATCCTCATCCTTGGTATCTGCACCCGCCAACCCACGCCCTGTGGTGCCCCCAATCTGCGCCATGACGTAATCCAGCGGATTGGCACCATGGCGGTCCTCATATTCCTTGCCCAATTCTTCGGTCGCGCGCTGCATTTCACGCATCATCTCGAGGGTATCAGCGCGGCTGGCCCCCTCAACCATCGCAAAATTGCCAGTGACCGACCCACGTTCAGGCGCATTAAAGAACCGCCATTGCACATCGCCATTGATAAACAGCGACACTTGGCTGGCCAGCACCGCAACGACACCTGCCAGCACGACATAGCGCGCTTTGATCACCCCTGCCATGAAGGGGCGGAAAAGCGTTTCGCGCAGCCAGATAAACCCACGGTTTACCAATCGGCTAGGCATATCATACCAATGTTCTTGGCGCGCTGCACGCATGGCATGGGCCATGTGGTTAGGCAAAATCAAGAAACACTCGACCAAGGACGCGGCCAAGACAGCGATTACCGTGAACGGAATATCCTTGATCAGATCGCCAAAGCGCCCCCCCACAACGATCAAGCCAAAAAACGCGATAATTGTCGTCAGAGTGGCCGCAAACACTGGCATCGACATACGGCGTGCTGCGTTTTCGGCAGCTTCCATTGCGCTTTCGCCCAATTCTTTGAACCGATAATCCGCGTGTTCACCCACCACAATCGCATCATCCACCACAATGCCCAAGGTGATGATCAACCCAAAGAGCGAGATCATGTTGATGGTGATACCGCCCGCGTACATCAACGCGATCGCTGCCGCCATTGATACAGGGATACCTGCCGCGACCCAAAATGCGGTGCGGGCGTTCAGAAACAAGAACAGCAGTGCAACGACAAGACCCAAGCCCATCAAGCCGTTATCAATGAGCAGGTCCAATCGCCCGGTGATTGCTGCTGCGCGGGTGCGGATCAGTTCAACGGTAACGGACGCGGGTAGGCTTGCGGCCAATTCTGCTGCAACCTTTTCGACCTTTTCCTGGATCGCAATCGCATCGCCGCCGTCAGATCGATCTACACGCACCGACATTGCCGGATCGTCGCCCACAAAAAAGCTACGTTCCCGATCAACGCCTTGGCTGCGAATGTCAGCCACATCTGCAATGGTCAGTTTCGATCCATCCGGGTTTGAGCGCAGCACAATGCCAGCAATCTGAGTGGCGCTGCGTTTGGCCGTACCTGTGCGCACCCGCGCGTTGGCCCCCGTCACATCACCTGCCGGGTCTGCATCCACTTCGGCCGCAATGGCAGCCGCGATATCCGCCATACTGATGTCATTTGCGATCAGTTTGGCAGACGGCACCTCGATCAAGGTTTCGGGTGCGGCGACCCCTTGGATTGTGGTGCGCGTTACGCCAACCGCAAACAGCCGTGTCACAAATTCATCAGCAAAACGACCAAGTTGCGCGGGCGCGACTGGCCCGGTGATCACCACATCCGTCACGCGATCACGCCACGCACCACGGCGCACATAGGGTTCTTCGGCATCTTCGGGCAAGGTCGTCACCCCGTCCACAGCGGTTTGAACATCAGCAGCAGCGCGCGCCATGTCCCAACCCGGCTCAAAATCCAATGTTACAACACCGCTGCCTTCGCGCGATGTGCTTTCTGAACTTTCCACACCTTCGACAGCCAGCAATGCAGGTTCTAAAACCTGT
>CALKXT010000091.1 GCA_938003685.1 uncultured Sulfitobacter sp.
TGGCATCTTCGGGCTCTTCCTGAACCGTAAGAATGTGATCATCCTGCTGATGAGTATCGAATTGATGCTCTTGGCGGTGAATATAAATCTGGTCGCCTTCTCTAGCTATCTTGGTGATTTGGTTGGCCAAGTCTTTACCCTGTTTGTGTTGACTGTTGCCGCCGCTGAGGCCGCGATTGGGTTGGCCATTCTGGTTTGTTTCTTCCGTAATCGCGGCACCATTGCTGTCGAAGACGTCAACGTGATGAAGGGGTAAGGCCATGGAAACCACAATCCTATTTGCCCCGCTTGTGGGCGCATTGATCTGCGGCTTTGGCTGGAAATTCATCGGTGAAACCGCAGCGATGTGGGTATCTACGGGGATGTTGTTTCTTGCTGCATTCCTAAGCTGGCTGGTGTTTCTTACGTTTGATGGCCCAACCGAGCATATCCAGTTGTTGCGTTTCATCGAATCTGGGTCACTGTCCACCGATTGGGCCATTCGCATGGACCGTTTGACGGCGATCATGTTGATTGTTGTGACCACGGTTTCCAGCCTCGTGCATCTCTATTCCTTTGGATACATGGACAAAGACCCGCAGTGGAAGGATGACGAAACCTATAAGCCGCGTTTCTTTGCGTATCTGTCGTTCTTTACCTTTGCGATGCTAATGTTGGTGACGTCTGACAACCTTGTGCAGATGTTCTTTGGCTGGGAAGGCGTTGGCGTTGCGTCCTATCTGCTGATTGGTTTTTATTACCGCAAGCCCACAGCCAATGCCGCTGCAATCAAAGCGTTTGTGGTCAATCGGGTTGGCGACTTTGGTTTCGCGTTGGGGATCATGGCGCTGTATCTGATGACGGACAGCATCAAGTTTGACGATATTTTTGCCGCCGCACCGCAATTGGCCGAGCAGACGATTAGCTTCCTTTGGACCGACTGGAACGCCGCCAACTTGATTGCCTTCCTTTTGTTCATTGGCGCGGCTGGTAAATCCGCACAATTGTTCCTGCACACATGGTTGCCTGACGCGATGGAAGGGCCGACACCTGTGTCTGCTTTGATCCACGCGGCGACGATGGTAACCGCCGGTGTATTCCTTGTCTGCCGCATGTCACCGATCATGGAATTCGCGCCCGAAGCGATGATGTTTGTGACCGTTATTGGTGCGACGACCGCGTTCTTTGCTGCGACTGTGGGGTTGGTTCAGACCGACATCAAACGTGTTATCGCGTATTCAACCTGTTCACAGCTTGGCTATATGTTCGTTGCCGCTGGTGTTGGCATGTATTCAGCCGCAATGTTCCACCTGTTCACCCACGCATTTTTCAAAGCGATGTTGTTCCTTGGCGCGGGTTCGGTCATTCATGCGATGCACCACGAGCAAGACATGAATAACTACGGCGGTCTGCGCAAGAAAATCCCCTATACCTTTGCGGCGATGATGGTCGGTACGCTGGCAATCACAGGTGTTGGTATTCCGCTGACGCACTTTGGTTTCGCTGGGTTCCTGTCTAAGGATGCGATTATCGAAAGCGCATGGGCTGGTGGGTCGATGTATGGTTTCTGGTTGCTGGTTGTGGCTGCTGCGATGACGTCATTTTATAGCTGGCGTTTGATGTTCTTGACGTTCTACGGCAAGCCGCGCGGCGACAAGCATACACATGATCACGCGCACGAAAGCCCGATGACGATGCTGATCCCGCTGGGCGTGTTGAGCCTTGGGGCGATCTTTGCTGGGATGATCTGGTACAACAGCTTCTTTGGCCATGCCGAAGATGTGGCTGACTTTTATGACATTCCACTGGCTGAAATGGCTGCTGACGGCACAACCCATGCGGATGGTGCCGAAGACAGCCACGGCGATGGTGCAGCACACGGTGATGAGGGGGGCGAACACCACGCATCCTTTGGCGGCGCACCGGGTGAGGGGGCATTGTATTTTGCACCGGATAATCACGTGTTGGACGATGCCCATGCGGCCCCTGCGTGGGTTAAGGTTAGCCCATTCATTGCGATGCTTGGTGGTTTCCTGATGGCGATGTGGTTTTATATCTGGAACCCAACCCTGCCTGCACGTTTGGCCGCGAACCAGCAGCCTTTGTATCAATTCCTGAAAAATAAATGGTACTTTGATGAACTATACAATGCGATCTTTGTTCGCCCAGCCAAAGCGATTGGTCGTTTCCTGTGGAAGCGCGGGGATGGCAATGTGATTGACGGTACCCTGAATGGCATTGCGATGGGGATTATCCCGTTCTTTACCCGCCTCGCAGGTAAAGCGCAGTCTGGCTATATATTTACCTATGCCTTTGCCATGGTGATCGGTATCGCCGTCCTTGTGACATGGATGTCGATGAGCGGGGGGGCAAAGTAATGGACCACCACTTGCTTTCCATTATCACCTTCATGCCTGCCTTTGCGGCGCTGATCCTCGCAGTATTTCTGCGCGGTGATGATGAGGCTGCCGGGCGCAATGCCAAATGGTTGGCGATGATCACCACCTCAGTGACATTCCTGATCTCGCTGTTTGTGCTGTTTGATTTTGACCCCAGCAATCCGGATTTCCAATTTGTCGATGAGGCGGAATGGCTGCTTGGCATGCAATACCGTCTTGGCGTTGACGGCATCTCGATCCTGTTTGTGATGTTGACCACCTTCATGATGCCGCTGGTGATTGCTGCATCTTGGAACGTCGATAAGCGCGTCAAAGAATATATGATCGCTTTCTTGCTCTTGGAAACGCTGATGCTCGGCGTGTTCATGGCGCTGGATCTGGTGCTGTTCTATCTGTTCTTTGAAGCGGGTCTGATCCCGATGTTCCTGATCATCGGGATTTGGGGAGGCAAAGAACGCATCTATGCCTCGTTCAAATTCTTCCTTTATACCTTCCTTGGCTCGGTCCTGATGCTGGTCGCAATGGTGGCAATGTTCACCGAAGCGGGCACCACCTGTATTGGTGGCTGTGAAGTCAGCTTGCTGACACATCAGTTTGGGTCTGAAACCTTTAGCTTGCTTGGTATGCAAGTCATTGGTGGCGCACAAACCCTGATGTTCCTTGCGTTTTTTGCAAGCTTTGCGGTTAAGATGCCGATGTGGCCTGTTCATACGTGGTTGCCTGATGCACACGTGCAGGCCCCAACGGCGGGTTCTGTGGTACTGGCTGCGATCCTGTTGAAAATGGGTGGCTACGGCTTCTTACGTTTCTCACTGCCGATGTTCCCTGTCGGGTCAGACGTGATGGCGCCGCTGGTCTTGTGGATGTCTGCAATCGCGATTGTCTATACGTCGCTGGTCGCACTTGTTCAGCAGGACATGAAAAAGCTGATTGCCTATTCATCGGTTGCGCACATGGGCTTTGTGACCATGGGTATATTTACCTTCAACCAACAGGGCCTTGATGGTGCGATTTTCCAGATGATCAGCCACGGCTTTATTTCTGCTGCGTTGTTCCTGTGTGTTGGCGTGATCTATGACCGTATGCACACCCGCGAGATTGACGCCTATGGTGGGTTGGTCAATCGGATGCCTGCTTATGCGTTGATCTTCTTGTTCTTCACGATGGCCAACGTCGGACTGCCGGGCACCTCTGGATTTGTTGGTGAATTCCTGACGCTAATTGCGGTGTTCCAAGTGAACACATGGGTTGCTGCGATTGCGACAACTGGGGTGATCTTTTCTGCTGCCTATGCGCTTTGGCTCTATCGCCGGGTGGTCATGGGTGACCTGATCAAAGAGAGCCTTAAGGCAATCAAAGACATGAGCACGCGCGAGCGTTGGATATTTGCGCCGCTGGTTGTGATGACCCTGCTGTTGGGTGTCTACCCTGCGTTGGTGCTTGATATGATTGGGCCGTCTGTTGCGGCACTGGTTGAAAATTATAACGCAGCGCTGGAGGCGGCAGGCACTGCCGTTCAATCCGCCGCTGTGTCACACTAGGAAGGTCCTCGCGATGATTTCCAACGATCTGAATGTCATCCTGCCGGAAATCCTGCTGTCAGCCTATGCGTTGCTCGGGCTTTTGGCAGCGGTTTACACAACCAAGGACAAGGCTGGCGGCATGCTGGTCTGGATTACCGCCGCTGTGTTTGTGGTGTTGGCCGCTTGGATTGGCATGACAGGGGACGTCACGCGGATTGCGTTTAACGGCATGTTCATCGAGGATGGCTTTGCACGCTTTGCCAAAGTCACAATCCTGCTGTCGGCTGCTGCTGTTTTGATCATGTCCGAAGGCTATATGCGGACCCGCGGATTGCTGCGCTTTGAATACCCGATGCTGGTGGCGCTGAGCGCGGTCGGTATGATGATGATGGTCAGCGCAGGCGACTTGATGGCGCTGTATATGGGGTTGGAATTGCAATCCTTGGCGCTTTATGTGGTTGCTTCCTTGCGCCGCGATTCAGTGAAATCGACTGAGGCGGGCTTGAAGTACTTTGTGCTTGGCGCGTTGAGTTCTGGTATTCTGCTTTATGGTGCATCGCTGGTCTATGGCTATGCAGGCACCACGTTGTTCTCTGGCATCATCACCACAGCACAATCGGGCGAAACCTCAATCGGCCTACTGTTCGGCTTGGTCTTCCTGATCTCAGGCATGGCGTTCAAGGTCTCTGCCGTGCCGTTCCATATGTGGACACCGGATGTATACGAAGGGTCGCCCACACCTGTCACAGCATTCTTTGCGACGGCCCCCAAGGTTGCCGCGATGGGGCTGTTTGCCCGTGTCCTGCATGACGCCTTTGGCAATGCGGTCAGCGATTGGAGCCAAGTGATTGCGCTGCTGTCGGTGCTGTCAATGTTTCTGGGTGCTGTTGCGGCGATTGGTCAAACCAATATCAAGCGTCTAATGGCATTCTCATCGATTGCGCATATGGGCTATGCGCTGATGGGTCTTGCGGCGGGTACGGTCCTTGGTGTGCAGGCGATGCTGGTCTATATGGCAATCTATGTGACGATGAACATCGGGACGTTTGCGTTTATCTTGCTGATGCAAAAAGACGGTGCGCCGATCACAGATATTTCGTCGCTCAACATGTATTCCAAACGCAGCCCCGGACGGGCGCTTGCGATGCTTGTGTTGTTGTTCTCACTTGCTGGTGTGCCGCCGATGCTTGGTTTCTTTGGCAAGCTTTATGTGCTGCGTGCGGCATATGAGGCAGGTCTGGTTTGGCTGGCAGTTGCAGGCGTGATCGCGTCGGTTATTGGTGCTTATTATTACCTGCGCATCGTGTTCTACATGTACTTTGGCGAAGAAGACGGTTCTGATCGGTTGGACACCCAAAGCAGCCCAGTTTTGTCTGGCTTCTTGATGGCATCGGCGCTGATCATGGTTTTGGGCATCATCAATATGTTTGGTGTAGAAGGCGCAGCAGCCTCAGCGGCGGCGACACTTGTCAACTAAGCATCAAGCCGCGATGGCGGATTTGTATATTTATGGAACAATGAAATCATGAGCACGTGGCCCGAAGGATATGGGCGGCGCGTTTTTGATGTGTTGGATTCGACCTTGTCTGAGGCCGCGCGCATTGCATCTGAGATATCCGGCCCGACATGGATTCTAGCCCTAGAGCAAACGGCAGCACGTGGTCGTCGTGGGCGAGCGTGGTCCACACAGCGTGGTAATTTTGCGGGTACATTGATCATGCGGCGTGTGGAAGAGCCCGGAGTCGCGGCACTGCGTAGTTTTGTGACGTCACTGGCGTTGTTGCGAGCATTCATTGAGGTGACTGGGCAGGGTGACCGCTTTGCGTTGAAATGGCCGAATGATGTCTTG
>CALKXT010000092.1 GCA_938003685.1 uncultured Sulfitobacter sp.
AAAGCAACGGATATTGATCGCGGCGCACGTGAGATCATCGTCGAGGGGCGTGGTTCCGTTGCGTATGATATTGCCTCTATCGATATTGGGATCACGGCGCGAATGGATCTGCAGGGATTTGCAGAGCATGCGGTTGGGGCCAAACCACTGGATGTTTTTGCCGAATGCTGGCGTGATTTCTTGGCGCAGGTCGCGCGTAGAGATGTCGCACCAGAGATTGCTGTGATCGGGGGGGGCGTTGCGGGGTGCGAGTTGTCGTTGGCAATGGCATATGCGATGGTCCAAGCTGGGGTTTCGCCACAGGTTACAGTGATTGAAGCCGGGCCGCAGATTTCAGGTGTGGGTCCCCAAGCGCGTGTGAAACTGTTGTCTGCTATGTGCGATTTAGGGGTAAGTTTGCGCGTAAATGCGCGGGTTTCTCGTATTGAAGCAGGCCAAGTTTTACTGGAGGATCAAGATCCAGTTTCAGCACAGCTGTGTGTTGGAGCGGCGGGTGCCTTTGCGCATGATTGGATTGCGCAAACAGATTTACCGCAACTTGATGGATTTATTGAGGTTGGTCCAGATCTAGGTGTGGTGGGCGATGATCGTCTCTTTGCCGTTGGCGATTGCGCATATATGGCTTTTGCCCCTCGGCCTAAAGCGGGTGTATTTGCTGTGCGTGCGGCCCCTGTATTGCACGACAATTTGCGTGCGGCGTTATCAGGTGGAACCCGACGGATATTCAAGCCGCAGAAAAACTATCTCAAGCTGATTTCGTTGGGTGGACAGTCGGCAATGGCAGAAAAGTACGGCATGACACTGGCTGGCCCTGCCTTGTGGCGGTGGAAAGATAAAATTGATCAGGCGTTTATGGATAGTTTGGACAACTTGCCTGTTATGAAAGCACCTATTGTTACAGATAAAGTTGCGGATGGGGTGCGCGACATTCTTGCTGGCAAACCACTGTGTGGCGGGTGTGGCGCAAAGGTGGGTACAGGGGTGTTGTCGGGTGTGTTAAGCCAAATTGCCCAACCTACCGGTGCAGTTGTAACTGGTGCAGGCGATGATGCCGCTATTTTGCGTCAACCGGGCGGTGGCTTTCAGGTGATAAGCACCGATCACTTACGCGGTTTTGTGGACGATCCTATGCAGATGACGCGGATCGCGGCGGTGCATGCGTTAGGCGATATCTGGGCCATGGGTGCGCAGCCAGAAGTGGCACTTGCCAGTGTGATCATACCACGCATGTCGTCAGATTTGCAGGCACGTACCCTGGGTGAGATGACGCAAGCGGCAACTGAAGTGTTTGCGATGGCAGGTGCGCAACTGGTTGGTGGGCACACCACTATGGGGGCGGAATTGACGGTAGGGTTTAGTGTGACTGGAACGCGCGCTGACATGCCCATTACCGTTTCCGGTGCCAAAGCAAACGATGTCTTGTTGTTGACGCGTCCCATTGGGTCTGGCGTAATCATGGCGGCCCATATGCAAGGTGATGCAGATGGTAGGATTGTAGCAAACGCGTTAGATATCATGTCGCGCCCACAGCACCTTGAGGCAAAGGTTTTGAGTGGTGCGCATGCGATGACGGATGTGACGGGTTTTGGTCTTGCAGGGCACGTTCAAGCGATCTGTCGGGCCTCTGGCCTGAGTGCTGAATTGTGGCACGCTGCGATCCCGACCTATGGCGGCGCGCGCGCGTTGTCAGAGGCTGGCTTCGCGTCAACCTTGATGTCTGCAAACCGTACAGATGCACCCGTCATAGGCATTGAAGATGCGTTGCTGCATGATCCACAAACAGCAGGGGGGCTATTGGCGGCCTTGTCTGAAAAACAGGCGGAGATTGCTTTAGAAGACCTAAAGAAACAGGGGTGCGTAGGTATGGTGATCGGACGTTTAGTGGTGGGTTCGGGCGCAATCAACCTTATCTAAAGCCCTCAGCCAAAGTCCGGGCTGTTTGAACAAGCGTGGCTTCATCAAGGTCAGCCAGATTCATATGGTGATGCTCTGCCTGTGACCGCGCCGCTGATTTTGTATAGCGTGGATCATAGTGGTACGTGATCAAACCATGGGCGAGGGCTGGCCAATCTTGCCTATCTGCAAGCATTTGCCAAGCTGAGATGGTTTCGCCCGCATGATAGGGCCGCAGACGGGAAATTACGTTTTGAAGCGTATTTTCATCATCGGTTAGGTCTTTGTAGGCGCGACATAGAAAATCAGCGCGTGCCGATAAGGGCGCGTTAATTTCGACCCGAGGTGCAGCAGACATCGCGAGCCAAAGCGAGGGCGGTATCACGCGCGCACCAACCTTACTGCTTTCGGCTTCGATCCATGTCATTTTGTTCGGGTCTAAGGCGGTTAAAGCGGCGGCGATGCGCGATTCAAACATCTTTTGCGCGGGTTGTTCACTTTTCATGGCGCCAAATAGCGAACCGCGATGATGTGCGATGCCTTCCAGATCTAGCACCTGTGCGCCGATATCCTTTAGATGATGTAGCAATTGGGTTTTTGCCGTGCCGGTGCCACCTTCGATTAGCGTGATCCGATGTGGTAGGGGCGTGTCATACAACATCTGAACAACAAGCCGGCGATAGCTGCGATATCCGCCTTGCAGTAACGATACGCGCCACCCAACTTGGGTCAGAATTGTTGCAAAGGCACCAGATCGTTGCCCGCCGCGCCAACAATAAACCAAAGGCTGCCAATCGCCATTTTTGTCAGCCAATGGTCCTTGCAAATGTGCGGCGGTGTTTGCTGCGACCAAGGCGCCGCCAATTTTGCGAGCGGAAAAGGGAGAGACCTTTGAATAGGTGGTCCCGACCTGTGCGCGCTCGATATCGTTTAATACGGGCAGGTTGATGGCACCGGGCAGGTGATCTTGGATGAATTCTGCGGGCGCACGCACGTCGATGATCGTATCTGCACGCAATTCAGCGATGTCAGATAGGGATTTTAGTGTGAGGGGAGTCATCTGCGGTGCCTTCAGGCTAGCTGAGGCCCTTGTAGTCAGTCCAGCACGACACCTCAATGGCTATGCGCTAAAGACTGAGTATCGAGGGATGCTCAAGCAGCTATGGACTCGCACCTTAATGAGATGTTTGAGCAGGTGACGAGCATCACGGGTTTCGTATCGTGATGGCTTGATTGAAAGGATAGTGTTTATGATCCGCAGGATTGAACCGTTTAAAAACAGTAGGATCAATATCTGATTGTACGCGGAATATATCGCGTGACATGCGACCAACTTCGCTCACCATATCGCGCTGATCTATATCTTCCCAATCGCGGTTAGGCCCTTCGCGGACTTGTATTTTTGTGCTTAATTTGAACTCTGAATGGTTTCTTATGTAAGGCTCTACCCGAGTACGGAATGCCTTATTGTCACGAAAGTTGGCGTGCGTGGAATCGAGGGTGTAAATATCACTTTCTAAGAGCTGAGTATCTTCCTTGATCAAAACCAAACGTGCTGCAATCGCCAGATTAAGTTTTGAAAGCGTCAAGCCGTAGAATTGATTGGGTGCAGATTGACCAGGTGCGGTCAACGCCATGAATTTTAGCCCCGCCACATCGCGCCGGTTGCCAATCGCATAAAGTGTTTCCCCTAACAAAGCGATAACGCCATCTACTTTCCTTAGGGATTGATCCGGTAGCTTCAAATGGTTGCTAAATCTGCAAACCGGGTCGCTATGTGTTGCTGGGCGAAAACAAATAGAGCTGCGCACTACCTGACCAACATTTGATGAGTATCGATAGGCAGAATAAAATGAGCTTTTGGCGCTACGATCCTCATCATCGACTAAGCCAGAGACACCAGTGCAAAGGCGGGATGCCTTAAGATAGCTTCTTGGGCTAAGTCCGAATTGTCCGGCAAAATTCTGTTCTTCTGAAGCGATAGTGTTGGACACAGATGGAGCGGATAAAATTTCTTGATCTAGTACATAGGCCTGAAAAGATTCCCAAAGTACGTTTGCTTTCAGGCTTTTGATGAAATCCTTGTGGATACTTTTGCATTGCTGGCTTTTCATAAAGTTCAAGACCGACAAAGCCATCGCGTCTAGTAAAAGGCTGGATTTTGTCCCGCTTCTGAAGCTGATAAAGCGATACATCGTATTGAAATTGATAGAAGATACATCTTCGTCATCCAGTTCCTTCGCTCTGCGACCGGGGACATCCTTCACCTCTTTGTAAATCTTCGCCTTTTGCAGCAAGGCTTCCAATTGCAAATGCGATTTCTGGTAATCGCGGACGGAGCCAGATTCAACGGAGATGAAAGTCATTGCAATAAAGGCATGTCGCAATTGCATGATGTTTTCATGGTTGCACCAAACTGGATGGTTCTTTGTTTGGCAGTTCGTCAATGCAACCATTTGCGTAACCCTATTCCGTATAGCTTTTAAAAAGCGACAATAATTTGAACGCTTTGCTCAATATATAAGCAAACAATCTATACGTTTTACTCAACTTTTACTCGGCAGTTCAACCTGTCTTTACACAAGTAAAAGGCAAGGGATGCCAAAGGTTACGAATCAATATAGGCAGGGCTTTGCGCTGCAGTGCAGAAACGCTCACATCAAGATGGCGGCTGACCTGAAAAGCGCACAACAGAGACCATGAAAAACCCTCTGTCGCATGAGCGAATATTCGCCAAAGGTGGATATGTCAATGCGATGGAAATTTTTTTGGTCCGAACCCTTGAGGCACAGGGAGGCCTGAACAATGATAACGAAATCTACGATTAAGGCGTTAACATTTGCAGCTTTTGCAACATTTTTTGCTGGAACAGCAGATGCCGCAGAAAAACTAGAGATATGCGTGTCGCCAAAAGGTGGACCAATGCATTTCATCTCGTCGTACGAGCCGCTGTCAAAGTGGGATTATTGCATTGCACGTGGCACAGTTGTCAGAGAGGCTTTTAATACCACGGCTCTGACGTGGAATCCGTCGGTGGCGTTTGACTATAATCAGCGCAAGTTCACCCGTGCAGCTGCGTTGCATCGTTTGGAATCGACGTTGCCAGGTGAGCACCTGTATATCACTGATATTATGGTTGACGGGCGCACCGTAGTTTACAGCTTGGCATCGCGCCGTTTTTTTCTGGCCAATTTGCGTGACCCCGACTCCCAATTGACGACGATGCAAGACTATCTTTTGAACCAGAAGAAGTCTGGCGGAAATCCGGTTTATTACACTACTGACTCAGATGTTTACCTGAACAGTGGATTGACCAAAAAGGGCTCTTTGAGCCGTGGTCGTTTGGTTGTAGGCCTTGGCAATACGCAGCCTAAAGGTGGTAAGCTGTACGAAGAAATCAGATGTTTGAATAAAGGCTGCGACTTCAAACGGGGCTGGGTGGCACAAACTGACTTATCCGAAATTCGTGCAATAACGCGCGATTATTCGGTAATTCCAGAGGTGATAGAGCGCCCCATCGATTTTCCTATAAAGCAGTGCGGCCCCTCTGAAAGTCAGAGCCAGGTTGCCGAGATCGAAGCCAGCATCAACGCTGAGCTAAATCTGCCTCTTGGCGCGGGTATCAAGCTGTCTTCATCAATTAAAGCAAAGTTGCAGCAAGCAAGAACACGTCAGTATGCTGAAAATGTCGAAGTGTTTTGGACGGTATTCACGTCTGTCGAGTTTTCGAAACATGAGCCATTCTTTGGGCAGCATCGCTGGATTGCAAAAAAGGCAGAGTTTGTCGCGATTCAGGAGACTACATTGTTGTGTGGTACTGATGATCAAAAATCCCGTTATTTGGTTGTTACCGATGAAGTGTATGCACCTCTTGGTGAATTTGAGGGCGACCTGTCTGTCAAAAACACAAATGAGCTGAACGATTTCTTGGGCCAGTTGCGATCTAGATTGTCTAATCATGTTGAGGATTGGTTGCTGCGCCATATCGCGGTGAGCATCTCTGGGCGACGTTAAGGTGGTTAATTGCATTGCGCCAATAGGTGCAGTGCAATTTAGCAGTGTGGGCTGGTGTCGTACTCGTGCTGCTAAAAACCTCTTTGTCAAAGGGCGGAATTAGGCAACCTACCTATCTGACGTGTTGGCCTGCGCTTCGGATGTAGGTGTTGTGACAATAGTCAAGTACCAACGCTAACAAGCGTTTAGCGAACATTTGTCATTGTGGGAAAAGGGAAATGGTGGAGCATAGCGGGATCGAACCGCTGACCTCCTGCATGCCATGCAGGCGCTCTCCCAGCTGAGCTAATGCCCCAAGTGAACCCCAGAATAAGCAGTGGTTCGTTTTGGTGTTCGGACACAAGGCCCGTCTGGTGGCGCGTAGTTAGGCGCAAGCGGTGTCGGGATCAAGCGAAAAATCGAACCCCGCCACCATGTTTTAAAAAACCGTCTGTATTAATCGTCGTCGTCGTTTGTCACGACGTCCGCGATATCATCCAGAGGCACTGTATCCTCGTCATCATCGTCGTCATCTAGAATATCGTCATCCAGATCCACGTCGACATCATCTTCATCGATGATATCTTCGTCCTCTACGTCGTCCTTCTTAGCCTTGGCTGTGACGGCGTCTTCGGCGTCCGCCGCGATCATGCGAGATTTCGATGCATCTACTTCCAGCACTTCGCCGGTATAGGGGCTGACGATAGGATTCTTATTCAGGTCATAGAAGCGCTTGCCCGAGGTTGGGCACAGACGCTTGGTTCCCCATTCTTCGTTGGGCATGAAACACCCCTTCTTGAAATTACGGTTGCGTGATGGACAGTCAAGTTTAAGTTTCTGGCAGCTTTATGATTCTGGCCAATTGCCATATGAGATAGGCAGTGTCAAAGGCTTTGGCCACCCTTGGTCTTGAGAGAACCCGCAGATGAGTGATCCTATTTTGCCCGGTGATCCCCCGATCCCCTTAATCTTGCGCCGTTCTGCGCGTGCGCGACGCATTTCATTGCGTATTTCGCAACTTGATGGGCGTGTCACATTAACCATGCCAGCGCGGCTGGCAGAGCGCGAAGCGTTAGATTTTGCACGCAGTAAGGAAGATTGGATTCGCAAGCATTTGGATGCCCGTGGCGTGGATGTGCCTGTTGGCTTAGGTGCGCAACTGCCAGTTGGGGGTCAGATGTTGACCGTGACGCAGGGTGCAGGACGTTCGGTGCAGATTGGGCAGGATGTGGTTGCAGTACCAGGACCAGCCGAACGCATCCCTAAACGTCTGGCGGCATATCTGCGCGAAGTGGCCCGCGACCGTCTGGCGGGGGCCTGTGATGATTATGCTGCACGGTTGGGCAAGCCGTATCACCGTCTGACCATGCGCGACACGCGTTCGCGTTGGGGGTCTTGTACTTCTGATGGTGGTTTGATGTTCTCATGGCGGTTGATCATGACGCCGCCAGAGGTCTTGGATTATGTTGCCGCACATGAGGTTGCTCATCTGGCACAGATGAACCACTCACCTGCGTTTTGGGCCGAGGTCACGCGTATTTACGGCGATTACAAACCAGCGCGCCGTTGGCTAAAACAAAACGGGAGCGATTTACACCGCTACCAGTTTTAGTTCGCTTCTGGATAAATGAAGCCTGTGATTGGATAAACGCTACCAAAAGTATCTGGTTGGCTCTTCAGGCGTACCGCTGACCAGTCGTTGTTTTCAGACACGTCCATCACATCCATCTTTAGCGATACTTTGTTGCGCTTCCAATTGGCGTGATCCACTTTGATCTGACGGTCTGAAACGACCTCGGACACAACGGCGACATGGCCCATTGGGTTCTTGCGGGTTTTGCTGAATGCCATCACCGCACCGACAACAGGTTCACTACCACGGTCATAAAGGTCTTTGGCTTGGCCCCACCACGTGTTGGCGTTGCCGCGAATATTAACACCGCTTACGTTGCGGGCAAATGGCACGCACCAGACGCGGTGACCTTTTGATTGCAACTGCTGAACTTCCATGAGGGCCATTTGTTGGCGCGCTGGGTCCAATTCAACAGACGATAGTTTGTCGATGTTATCCAAAGGAGCAGAGCATGCCGCCGTAAACAACAGTGCCGCGCACAAGATTAATTTACCGTACATTGTGTGGCGAACTGGTTTCACGCTCATAGGTCCCTCGAAATTCATATAACTTCGCGACCTGTCCCAACAGAGTCGCATTTGCGCGGAAAATCGACGATTTGCATCAAATCTCAAAGAGGTTTTGTTGACGTGGGCAGATTCCCGCCGAGCCCGGTGTAAAGTGTAATAAAATGAAACCCGTGTTGGCCCGCATGGCGCGGCTTGACGATGGCTGTTTTTGTGATCACAAGTCCTTATGCTTTTAACCACGCGCGCCCTTGATACCAAAATCCCAGCACATGATCGCGTCTATCGTCGCTTGCGCACACGCATCATGCACGGTGATTTACCCCCCGGTCAGGCGCTGACGATACGTGGCATTGGCAATGAATACGAGGTGTCGATGACCCCCGCCCGCGAGGCCGTCCGCCGCTTGGCCGCCGAAGGGGCGTTAACTATGTCTGCTTCTGGTCGGATTTCCACGCCTGAGTTGAGCAACGAACGGATCGAAGAATTGGCCGCCCTGCGTGCCTTGATTGAGGTCGAATTGGCAAGCCGCGCCTTGCCGCGCGCCCATCTGGCATTGATTGAACGATTGCAGGTCACCAATGGCGCTATAGCCGAAGCTGTCGCACACCGTGATGCGGTCAGCTATATTCGCACCAACCTTGAATTTCACCGTACTTTGTATCTGCGCGCTCAAGCGCCTGCGATGCTGGCTATGGCGGAAACTGTCTGGCTGCAAATGGGCCCAACCATGCGCGCGCTTTATGGGCGTTTGCGCCGAACCGAACCGCCACAGTTTCATCGTTTGATCATTGCTGCGTTGCGTGCAGGTGATGAACCCGGCCTGCGTTTGGCCGTGCGTTCGGATGTCACCCAAGGGCTGCGCATGTTAGCGAGTTGACGTGTGCGTTGGTTCGCGCCATTTTGCTCACATGACAAACGACATCAACAAAATGCGTTATTATCGCCGCTTCATCTGAACGCGGCAATTTCTCCTATTCCCAAATATTGAAAAGCCGCCACTGTGCGGCTGTTGTCGTCTTTGGCGCAACTGATGAGGCTCCAGATGACTCCTATAAAGACACGTCGAGCGACAGCCAGTGATTTGCCTGTTGTGTTCGAAATGATCCACGCCTTGGCAGCACACCACGGTGATGTGGCCACACTCACCAGAGATGCACTTAAGCGGGATGTTCTAGGCAACTCCATCTGGATCACTCTAATCATTGCTGAAAGAGAGGAAGAGGTTATTGGCTACACTGCTCTTTGCCCGCTAGCCCAGTTGCAATTTGGGGTGCGTGGTCTGGACATGCATCATCTATTTGTGAGGGCCGATGCACGAGGGCAGGGAGTGGGCAAAATACTGATCGCGGCGAGCATAGATCATGCTCAGGCAAAGCGGTGCCGTTTTCTTATGGTCGGAACGCATCCCGATAATCTGACTGCGCAAAAAATGTACCTTGCAGCAGGTTTTTCCATTATGCCCGGACCCGGGCCGCGGTTTCGGATGAAATTTGACGCTGACTAAGCCGCCAAACCCTTGCCGCCAATGTCCAGATATTTGCGACGCCGATCAGCAACCAATGCCTTGCCGTCTTTGCCTTCTAGCTCTTTGAGCATGGCTGCTATGGCTTCTCCGACGGCCGCTATTGCCGCTGGTCCGTCGCGATGTGCGCCGCCTTTTGGCTCTTTGATGATGCGGTCAGTGACACCCAGTTTTATCAAGTCATCAGCCGTCAGGCGCATGGCCTCTGCCGCTTCACGCATCTTTTCGGAATCTTTCCACAAGATTGATGCGCAGCCTTCTGGCGTGATTACTGAATAGACGGCGTGTTCCAACATCGCGACACGATTTGCAGTGGCAAATGCTACGGCACCACCTGATCCACCTTCACCAATGATCACGCTGATCAATGGCACACCAATCTGCAAACATTTCTCGGTCGAACGTGCAATCGCTTCTGACTGGCCGCGCTCTTCGGCACCCTTGCCGGGATAAGCACCGGGTGTGTCGACCAATGTGATTACGGGCAGATTGAATTTACCTGCCAACTCCATAAGGCGGACAGCCTTACGGTATCCTTCGGGGCGCGCCATACCAAAATTCCGTTCAATGCGGGATTTGGTGTCGTTGCCCTTTTCGTGGCCAATCACCACGACAGGCGTATCGTTAAAGCGCGCCAATCCACCCATAACTGCCAGATCATCAGCAAAGTTACGATCACCAGCCAATGGGGTGTATTCCGTGAACAGAGCTTCAATATAGTTTTTGCAATGTGGGCGCTCGGGGTGTCGGGCCACCTGACATTTGCGCCAAGGCGTGAGGGACGCATAAAGGTCATCCAGCAGTGTTGCGGCTTTGGCATCCAACGCCTTCGCTTCGGCAGTCGTGTCCATTTCTTCGTTTGCCCGTGCCAGCGCACGTAATTCTTCGGCTTTGCCTTCAATCTCAGCGAGTGGTTTTTCGAAATCAAGATATTGGGTCATGGAAAGCTCCGGCTTGTTCTCTTGTTATATGGCGGTGATTTGGATGGTTTGCAACGCGCAGAGATGCAGGTAATCTGTCTGTAAAAGGGGATGGTGATGAAATTAGGATATGTATTTGTGGCAGTGATTGCCCTGATGCCGACGCTCGCGGCGGCCCAATCTTTGAACTTTGGCGACGACGCAAGCCAATGGTCCAATGATGGCGAATGTGATGACCGTCGTTTTCGAGGGGCAGCAATGGCGCAGGGGTTGGATCGTGATGACATTGGTCATGACCTGACAGACTGTAAAACAGCATTTGATGCTGGCAAATTGACGGTTTGGGATTTCGCTGCAGCCAAAACCGCAACGCAGTGTAGTGCGATCGATTTTGGTGATAATAAATCCGAATGGCCCAATGATGGTCAATGTGATGACTATCGCTTCGACGGGCCGGGCGCAGATTATGTTCTGTTATCAGAGGATATTGGTCACGATGCGTCTGATTGCAAAAAGCTGTGCGACCTTGGGCAGATTGCCTTGCGCGACTACTAACCAGATATCGCTAGCACTGGGTATAGCGAGGCGACCAGCAGCGCTGCCATGGTCCAGTTAAAAACACGCAGTCGCGTTGGGTTGGTCAAAAAACGCGCCATTTGCTGTCCTAGAACCGTCCAGATCGTCACTGACGGCAGATTGACACAGGCGAAAATCAAGGCTGCGATTACCAACATGATCCAGCCATTGTCCGCGACATAGACGGTGATCGCGGTCAGCGCCATCGCCCAAGCCTTGGGATTGACCCATTGAAACGCTGCTGCTTGTAAAAATGTCATTGGTTTGCCAGTCGCGACACGCGCTTGTACCGGCGCGGCGTTGGCGATTTTCCATGCGAGGTAAAGCATATAGACCACGCTCAACACTTTCAGAATGTCATAGCTAACAGGGTATACCTCAAACACGCCTACCAGCCCCATGCCGGTTAGTAACATTAGCACCATAAAGCCTATCGAAATGCCTAACATGTGCGGAATGCTGCGTCGAAAGCCGTAATTCGCCCCCGAAGCCATCAACATCAGGTTATTGGGCCCCGGTGTGGCAGAGCTTACAAAGGCGAAAAGTGCGAGCGCGGGGAGGACATCAATATTCATGACGCAATGTTTGACTTATTTTGATGCGTGATAAATTGTGAATGATGCGAGAAATACAGAAAGTTCACAATTTATGACGGCTTTAGATCAAATTTCCGAAAATATATTGCGACACCTCGCAAGCGATGGCCGGATCAGCAATATTGAATTGGCAGATCGGGTCGGGTTGTCACCCTCAGCCTGCCTGCGTCGCGTGCAGGACCTTGAGCGCCGTGGCATTATTACTGGCTACCGCGCAGTTTTAGATCGCACCGCGCTTGGCTCAGGGTTTGTAGCGTATATCGGGGTGGGCCTGAATAACCACTCCAAAGCTAGCCAAGAGGCGTTCGAACGGGCCATTGCCCATGCCCCAGAGGTTGTTGAGTGTCATAACATCACGGGCACAATCGAATACCTGCTGCGCATCGAATGTGCTGACCTGAAGGCATACAAGAGCTTTCACACCGATATGCTTGGCGCGCTGCCACAGGTAAATGGGATCACGTCTTATGTCGTCATGGGATCACCCAAAGACGAGCGCGCCTAAACCCCATTCTTTTTGGCTTTAAATATTCCCGGGGGTGCGGGGGCTGGCCCCCGCTTGGCCGGACCGCGCGAGCGGTCCGAAATTATGCCCCGGCAATCATCTCGGATTGACGCACAATAACCTCGGCCTGTTTGATGCTGGCGATATCAACCAAACGGCCTTTGTAAACGGTCGCACCTTCGCCTTTGGCTTTAGCATCTTCCATCGCAGCCAAAATTTCACGTGCCTCTGCAACGGCTTCTTCTGAGGGGGTGAACACTTCGTTGGCAATCGCGATCTGCTTAGGGTGGATCGCCCATTTGCCGACCATGCCAAGTGTTGCGGACCGCCGCGCCTGTGCGCGGAATCCTTCATCGTCCGAGAAATCACCAAACGGCCCATCAACTGGCAAGACACCATGTGTGCGACAAGCGGCGACAATTGCGGCCTGTGCCCAGTGCCATGGATCTGACCAATGCTTGGTGCCATCGCGGAACATATAATAATTTTCCTGTGTGCCGCCGATGCCTGTCGTCTGCATGCCCATGGAAGCCGCGAAATCTGCTGCACCAAGGCTCATCGCTTGCAGCCGTGGTGAACTGGCAGCGATTTCTTCGACATGTGCAATGCCCGCTGCAGATTCGATGATGACTTCAAAAGAAACCTTCTTGGTGCGCCCTTTGGCTGTTTCAATTGCGGTGACGAGCGCATCCACCGCATAGACATCTGCCGCGCAACCCACTTTTGGAATCATGATCTGATCCAATCGGTCGCCCGCTTGTTCCATCAGATCAACCACATCGCGATACCAATAGGGCGTGTCCAAACCGTTTATCCGCACAGCAAGGGTTTTGTTGCCCCAATCCACGTCTGAAATCGCCGCAATGACATTGGCGCGGGCGCTGTCTTTGTCGGAGGGGGCCACGCTGTCTTCGAGATCAAGGTTAATCACGTCCGCTGCAGAAGCCGCCATTTTGGCAAATAATTTGGTATTTGAGCCGGGCCCAAACAGCTGGCAACGGTTTGGGCGGGCCGGGGCGGTGGGCTGGATACGGAAAGACATGCGCTGATCCTTGACGAATGATTGTTGCGAATAGGTTGTGGTGACAGTTATAAAATTGCGTGACATGCTGCAACCGCATTTCGCATGTGCAGCAATTCAATCCAAGCAGGCCGCAAGATTTTTGCGCAATTTAGATATTCAGCGGGACATCTGTGTGCGTTTGCTGCAAAAAGCACTCATATCGCAAATCATTTGCACTTCATTTCGCGGAATATACGCGAAACCAGTTCAGCCGGAGGCCTACCATGATTGAAACACCATACTTGCTTTTTCTAGGCGATGCGCCTGATCAGTTGTCTGCAAAAGTTGCTCAGGGCATCAAAGACTGGCGTCCTGAAAACGCGGTTGGCCAATTCCGGATGGTCGGTTGCAAGGCTGACGTGGGCCTCAAAGATATGAACCTCGAAGAAGCCAAAGAAGCTGGTGCTAAGACACTTGTGATCGGTGTTGCAAACCGCGGTGGCCACATCAGCCAGTCTTGGAAGCAGGTGCTGATTGAGGCGCTTGAAATGGGCTATGACCTTGCCTCTGGCTTGCACAATCTTTTGGGTGATGAGGGCGATCTGGTTGCGGCAAGCCAAGTGAATGGCCGTACACTGCACGATGTGCGGGTGCCGAATGTCCAATACCCTATCGCAGACGGCAAGAAACGCACCGGTAAACGGGTGTTGGCCGTTGGGACAGACTGCTCTGCTGGCAAGATGTACACGGCTCTCGCGCTTGATGAAGCGATGCGCGAAAAGGGCATGAACAGTACATTCCGTGCGACAGGCCAAACGGGTATTTTGATCACCGGATCAGGCGTGCCTCTTGATGCAGTGATCGCTGATTTCATGGCGGGCGCAGTTGAGTATCTAACGCCGGACAACGATGCGGACCATTGGGATATCATTGAGGGTCAGGGTAGCCTATTTCACGTCAGCTATTCTGGGGTGACTTTGGCTTTGATTCATGGCGGTCAGCCAGATGCGTTGATCATCTGTCATGAACCTACCCGCAAACATATGCGTGGATTGCCAGAGTATACACCGCCAACAATGGAGGCCGTACGCGATGTTGCGCTGACGCTAGCACGTGTGGCTAATCCGGCCTGTCAGGTTGTCGGTATTTCGATCAACACACAACATATGTCAGAAGATGAGGCCAACACATATCTGGCTGAAGTTGAGACGCGGATGGGCCTGCCTACTGTTGACCCGTTCCGCCACGGTGCAGCGCGTTTGGCGGATGCTTTGGCTGATATCTAAGCTTTGCTTCTGGCCGAGAGGTCGGGTTTGAGTGTATTTGGCTAGATGAAGGAAAAGGCATGTGTATAGAAGTCAGCCGGGATGTGTTTCAACTGGCGCAGGTGTTTACCATTTCCCGTGGGTCGCGCACCGAGGCACAGGTGTTGACCTTACGGATCACCGATGGCGGCGTCACAGGCTGGGGTGAATGTGTGCCCTATGCCCGGTACGGTGAGACATTGGAGTCTGTAACGGAACAGATCGAAGGGTTGAGCGGTGATATAACCCGCGCAGGTCTGTATGATCTATTGCCGGCAGGCGCAGCCCGTAACGCGGTTGATTGCGCGCTGTGGGATTTGGCCGCAAAACAGGCGGGCAAGCGGGTGTGGGAACTGGCCGGGTTGGTAAAGCCGGGACCTGAAATCACAGCCTATACTTTGTCGCTTGATACGCCTGAGGCAATGCAGGCGCAGGCAGCGAAGCATGCCTTCCGGCCCTTGCTCAAGATCAAGCTGGGCACACCTGACGACATGCCCCGCCTCGAAGCAGTGCGCGCGGGCGCGCCAAAATCGACGATTATCGTGGATGCGAATGAAGGCTGGTCGGCAGACGTTTATGCGGACCTCGCGCCACATTTGGTGCGTTTGGGTGTTGCATTGGTTGAGCAACCTTTGCCGGCAGGCGAGGACGACGCGTTGATCGGTATGCAGAGGCCCGTTCCGGTTTGTGCAGATGAATCCTGTCATGACCGTGAGAGCCTGACCAAGCTCAAAGGCAAGTATGATGTTGTGAATATTAAACTGGACAAGACTGGTGGGTTGACCGAAGCGCTTGCGTTGCGTGATGCGGCGCGGGCACAAGGCTATGACGTGATGGTTGGCTGTATGGTTGGT
>CALKXT010000093.1 GCA_938003685.1 uncultured Sulfitobacter sp.
CCCATGACCTTCACCGCTCAATTCCAAGATCGCATGTTGTCACTGGGTCTTGCCCGTGTCTCTGAGGCGGCGGCACTTGCCTCAGCCAAGCTGATTGGCATGGGCGACGAAAAAGCCGCAGATCAGGCGGCGGTGAATGCGATGCGCGAGCAGTTGAACTTGCTGGATATTGCGGGTGTCGTGGTGATTGGTGAGGGCGAACGTGACGAAGCACCGATGCTGTTCATTGGCGAAGAAGTCGGCACAGGCAATGGCCCCGGTGTGGACATCGCCCTCGATCCTTTGGAGGGCACCACACTGACGGCAAAGGACATGCCGAACGCGTTGACGGTGATTGCGATGGGACCGCGTGGATCAATGCTGCATGCGCCGGATGTGTATATGGACAAGCTGGCGATTGGGCCGGGTTTTAAGACGGATGTTGTCACGCTAGACATGTCCCCCGGCGAACGGGTCACAGCACTTGCCAAGGCCAAGAAATGCAAGGTCGCGGACATCACAGTCTGTATTCTGGAACGCCCCCGCCACGAGGCGATGATTGGCGAAGTGCGCGCGACGGGTGCGGCGATCCGGCTGATCACGGACGGCGATGTGGCGGGTGTGATGCATTGTGCAGACCCATCGACGGGCATCGACATGTACATGGGGTTGGGTGGCGCGCCTGAGGGGGTACTGGCTGCTGCGGCGCTAAAATGTATGGGCGGACAGATGTATGGCCGCCTGACGTTCCGCAATGAAGATGAACGCGGCCGCGCTCGCAAAGCAGGCATCACCGATTTTGACCGCATCTATACCCGTGATGAAATGGTGACCCAAGACGTGATCTTTGCCGCGACAGGCGTGACGGATGGCAACCTTGTGCCCGGTGTAAAACGTGAACCCGGTTGGATGACCACCGAGACCATCATCATGCGGTCCAAAACGGGGTCTGTGCGGCGTATCAATTATCAAACGCCCGTAGAATAGACATAGGTTGGTATCCAGTCGCGTGTTCAGATGTGTGTATTTATGGAACAATGAAACGGGGTTTGGATGAATTTTCTCGGTGTTGAGACATCCTTGACGGGGCGACGCTGGGTTGGTCCCGGCGTAGACGTTGAACGCGCGGCTGAGGTATTGACCCAGCAGACCGATTTGCCAGATCCTGTGTGCCGTATATTGGGACGGCGCGGTGTTGCGCCTGCTGAGGCGGCCGCGTTTCTGGCACCATCTTTGCGTGATTTACTGCCGGACCCCCGATCGTTAAAAGATATGGAAAAGGCCGCAGAGCGGTTCTTGGCCGCTTGTCAGAGAAAACAGCGGATTGCCATTTTTGCGGATTACGATGTGGATGGTGGCAGTTCGGCGGCGTTGTTGCTGATCTGGCTACGCGACATGGGGCATCATGCGACCCTGTATGTGCCGGACCGGATTGACGAAGGTTATGGCCCCAATGATGAGGCGATGGCAGCCCTTGCAAAAGATCACGATCTGATAGTCTGCGTGGATTGTGGCACGTTATCCCATGGTCCGATTGCGGCGGCCAAGGGCGCGGATGTGGTTGTGCTTGATCACCATTTGGGTGGCGAAGTGCTGCCCGATGCATTGGCCGTCGTGAATCCCAACCGCCAAGACGAAGACGGTGCCTGTGCGCATCTCTGTGCTGCGGGCGTGGTGTTTTTGATGTTGGTCGAGGTCGGCCGCCAAATACGTGAGGCTGGGCACAAAGGCCCTGACCTCATGGGCCTGCTTGATCTGGTCGCTCTTGCCACCGTTGCGGATGTGGCACCCTTGATTGGTGTGAACCGCGCCTTTGTGCGCCAAGGCTTGCGCGTGATGGCGCGGCGCGAACGTGTGGGGCTGGCGGCATTGGCTGATGTGGCGCGCATGGATACAGCCCCAACCGCCTACCATCTGGGGTTCCTGTTGGGGCCGCGTATCAATGCAGGCGGACGCATTGGGCAGGCTGATCTGGGTGCGCGCCTTCTTGCAACCAATAACCCCCATGAGGCGGCTGCATTGGCAGAGCGTTTGGATACCCTAAACACCGATCGGCGTGACGTTGAAGCATCGGTGCGCGCCGCGGCCCTTGCCCAAGCGGAAGAGCGTGGATTTGATGCACCTTTGGTCTGGGCCGCTGGCCCCGGCTGGCACCCCGGCGTGGTTGGCATTGTTGCATCACGTCTAAAAGAGGCATCAAACCGCCCTTCTGTGGTGATTGGCGTTGAAGATGGCATTGGCAAGGGGTCAGGGCGCTCTGTCTCTGGGATCGACCTAGGCGCGCCTATTCAGCGCCTCGCCGCCGAAGGGTTACTGATCAAAGGCGGCGGTCACAAGATGGCTGCGGGTCTGAGTGTTGAGGAAGGTAAGCTTGACGCGGCGATGGCGCGCTTGGGTGAGCTTTTGGCCAAACAAGGGGCACACCTTGCTGGACCATCTGATCTGAGCGTAACCGGCATGCTGATGCCCGGTGCCGCCACCGTGGAACTTACCGAAACAATAGAAGAGGCTGGTCCCTTTGGGGCGGCCGCCCCTGCCCCACGCTTTGTCTTTGCGGACATGCAAATAAAATTCGCCAAGCGAGTCGGTGAAACACATCTCAAAATCACGTTTGGCGATGGCATAGGTGCCACAATGGACGCCATCGCCTTTGGGGCGTTTGATGGGCCGATGGGCCCGGCACTAGAGAACCATGGCGGTGCGCGATTCCATTTAGCAGGCCGATTAGACATCAACACATGGCGCGGCAAACGGTCCGTACAACTGCGTCTAGAGGATGCCAGCGCGGCCTAATTACTTTTTTCGTCATTTCTAGGAAATTTCTACTTGCGCCCATCCCGCGATTTACCTAAAGAACCGCTCACGACTAGTGGCCCGTTCGTCTATCGGTTAGGACGCCAGGTTTTCAACCTGGAAAGAGGGGTTCAATTCCCCTACGGGCTGCCACTTCCCCTACTACACATCCAAAAAACACGCACAGGTAGTGACGGCTTTTGTGCGTACTCAGAAACAGTTTGTTTCGTAGAAAATCCTCAAATATGGCTAAAATCTGTTATGAATGAGGCATGAGAACTGGGACCGTCCGAATGTTGCTTATTTTGCATCACGAAATCGGGACGTCCATATGACGTAAGGTTACTTGCTGGAATGTAAAATCATTCTGTATATAGCGCGTGATGTAAGCTGCCGCTTGGCTCACGTGTGTTACACAGCTAACCAGTTTGATCGTGATGGGGATGCCCCCCACCATGAGAATATGAGTACCGATAAGCCCTGGGGGGTTATCATGAAGAAATTTACCACGGATAGACCGGGTTACGGTCTGTTCGACCTTGCTGCGGCTTCTGCCGATTTAAAACCAGCGATGGCGTATTCAGATCGCTATCCGTCATTACCTGTTGCACCCAGTTATGTCTGGGAAAGTGCGCTTGCGCGCAAAGAATCACATGGCGGCCTGTATCGCAGTTTTGGCAAACGGGTGATGGACACCCTTTTTGTTTTGATGACGTTGCCATTTTCAGTCCCGATCATTGCGCTTTGTGCGATTGCATTGTGGGTTGAAGGCGGGTCACCGTTTTACACGCAGGATCGGTTGGGCAAAGACGGTAAACGCTTTTCCATTCTCAAGCTGCGCACCATGGTACGTAATGCCGATGCAGCACTGGAAACATATCTCGCTGCTGACCCGGTACGACGACGCGAGTGGGATGAGTTGCAAAAACTAAAGAATGATCCGCGCATCACGCCAATCGGTCACTTTCTACGTGCCACATCACTAGATGAATTGCCGCAGCTGTTTAACGTCCTCAAGGGCGAGATGAGCCTTGTTGGCCCGCGCCCCATGATGCCCGAGCAATTAAGCATGTATGGCGATCCGACGGCCTATGTCACTGTCAAACCCGGTATCACGGGGTTGTGGCAAGTGTCAGCGCGCAATGAGACCAAGTTTAGCTATCGCAACGAGGTAGACGCGGCCTATGAACGGGCGCTGACCCTCAAATTGGACATCACTGTACTGTTCAAAACCATCGGCGTGGTTTTGCGCCGAACTGGGTATTGAGGGGACATGCGTTGTGAGCCAACCAAGATCAGGTGTATTGTTGTCCCATGTCAAAAAAGCCAAAGGGGGAAACAATGAAAGATAGTTATCTTTCAGATGATGCCCCAGACATTTTAGGCCGCAGTGCGTCTTCTGACGCAGGGATTGTGATGCCGTCAACAGGGATGGGTCATAGTATCCGGCCTCGACGCATTGTTCTTGAACAGGCGCAAAAGCGACTGCTTAAACAAATCTCTGCACCTGAAGTCTTCACACCAAAATATGAGACGCCCGCAATTGTGGAAGATGCAATTGTGGAAAAGCGCGTCTTTGACTGGCATGATTTGCCGATCGAAGATGTTGGCCCTGATGCAGGGTTGGGTAAATCGCTTTCTCTACCCGTTGCAGATGCGGACAGAGACAACGCAACAGTGCGTGCCTTTGATCTTTTGCGCACCCGTTTACGCCAAACCATCCAAGATCACGGCTGGACCAATATTGCTGTGACCGCGCCCACCTCTGACTGCGGCAACACCTTCACGGCCGTTAATCTTGCGCTTAGCCTGTCGCGTATTACCGGGTCACGCACTGTGTTGATGGATTTGAACATGCGCAAGCCGGGGATTGCAGCGGCCTTTGACATGGATGGGCGTGGCGCAATCAGTGACTATCTTGAAGGCAACGTGTCCCTGACCAACCACATGATCCGCGTCAGCGATACTTTGGCTTTGGGCCTGAACCGCGAGGTCAATCCAAACCCAGCAGAGACATTGCAAGACCCGGCAACGGCAGTAACATTACAGCACATGCGTGATGCACTGCGCCCAGAAATCGTGATCTATGATATGCCTCCAATGCTAAGCCATGACGATGTGTCAGGGTTCTTGCCCCAGCTTGATGGCGTGCTGATCGTGTCTGATGGCACGCAAACAACCGCGCGCCAGCTTAGCGAATGTGAACGTATGTTGGATGGTCAGGTGCCATTATTGGGCGTTGTGTTGAACCGCGTACGGCGTTCCAGCATTGCGCGCTATAGCTGATCAGACTCTGTCGAAACTATAATAAATGCCCTATAATCGCCAAATTGTTCTGATTTGAACGACATATCTCAGGGCCTGCACCACAGACCCTTTGGAAATTTGAGAACGGGAATTGCAGGCGAATGGGTCCAATTTATTCATTGGGTGACTTTCTGGACATGGTGCGCCGCCGCGCGGTCCTGATCCTATGTGTGATCCTACTGGGTTGCATTGCTTCTGTGTTCTTCGCGCTGATGCAAAAGCACATGTATGCCTCATCCGAGGTCATTCAGATTGAGCAGCCAAAAATTGCAAACGATTTGGCACCTTCCACTGTCGATGGATCATCTGCACGACGCTTGCAGCTGATCGAACAACAATTGATGGCGCGCAACAACCTTTTGAAAGTTATCGATAAATTTGACCTCTATGCAAACCTCCCTGCCCTGCGCGACTCTGAAAAGGTCGACATGCTGCGCTTTGCGGTTTCGATCACGGGGGTTGCCGCCGCACGCGAGGGGTTTTCCGACGACGGTACAATCTCTGTTCTGACCATCACGGCAGAAATGGAGACTGCGGAATTGGCGCAAGCTGTCGCAAAAGAGTTTGCAAACCTGACCCGCAATATGACAGCTGCCCAACGCCAAGAGCAAACCCGCGAGACTTTGGAGTTCTTTGAAAAGCAGGAAGAAAACCTGACCCAAGACATCGCAGCACTAGAGGAAGAACAGGCTCGTTTCCGCAGCGAAAATGATCTGTCCATCGAAGGCAGCCTTGAATTCCGCCGCGCTGAAATCACCAGCCTGAATGAAGCGATCCTTGAGTTAGACCGGGACATCATCGCCGCACAATTGGCCCGCACGCGGATCGACCCATCTGCGCGCGCCGCGACCGTCCAACGTCTAGAAGAAGAATTAGATGCGCAATTAAACAGTCTCACCGCCCAACGCAGCCAGTTAGACGCGCGGCGCAATTCCTTGTCCGCCAGCCTCCAATCCACGCCAGAAATTGACAGGGCACTGGCAAGCTTTGAACGGCGGATGACGCAATTGCAGGGGCAGCTGGATGTTATTGCAACCCGACGCAATGAGGCCGAAGTTGGGTTTTCCCTCGAAAGCGCATCGCGCGGTGAACGCTTGATCACGCTAGAAGAGGCTCAATTGCCAGATTACCCCTTCACCGCCAGCCGTAAAAAGCGGGCCTTGATGGGGGGCGTCGCATCCGTGTTTGTCGCCCTTGGCATCGCGTTTTTGATGGAGCTGCGCCATCCTGTCTTGCGCACCGCACGCCAAATGGAGCGTGAAACGGGCCTTATGCCGGTTGTCGCAATCCCCCAAGCACCAAAGAAAAAGGCGCGCAAAGGGATATGGCAGAACCGACGTGAAGCAGGGCAAAAGGGGCGCGCCGCGCGTATTGCCCGCAGTTCCCAAACCTAAATCATCCCATTGGCCAAGGGTCAGGCGAAACATACCTAAAGGATCACACTTTGAAGATCGCCTATATCCTCAACACCTACCCCCAACCCTCGCACAGCTTTATCCGTCGCGAGATCCGCGCGCTTGAGTCCGCTGGGCATGACGTGTTTCGTATTGCCATGCGCCCGGCCTCGCAAACCTTGGTTGATGCGCAAGACAAGGCCGAAGCCGCAAAAACCGAATATGTTTTGCCGGATGGGTTTGGCCCCCTTGCCAAAAGTACCTTTGCCCTTCTGCGCAAAGACGCCGCGCAGTTCTGGCAAGCCTTGCGCGCTGCTTGGAAAATGGGTGGCGCATCTGAGGTGGGCCGCCTGCGGCACCTGATCTATCTGGCCGAAGCCTGCGATGTCGCCCAGCGCTGTGCGGCCAGTAATGTCGACCATGCTCATGCGCATTTTGGCACAAATCCAGCCGTCGTTGCCATGCTTTCAAACATTTTGGGCGGCCCAAAATATTCCTTTACCGTGCATGGCCCCGAAGAATTCGACAGCCCCAAAGCCCTGTCTTTGGGCACCAAAATGCACCATGCAGATTTTACTGTCGCCATCAGCCAATTTGGCCGCAGTCAATTGTGCCGCTGGGCGAATCACGGTGATTGGGATCGCATCGCGGTGGTGCATTGCGGTATTGAACCTGACCGATTTCCAGCCCCCAGCCCCCTACCCAAAGGCCCAAAACGGCTGGTGGCGATTGGACGTCTGGTCGAACAAAAAGGCCAATTGGCGTTGGTTGAAGCCATGGCCAAACTTACAAACCCCGATGTGCATGTGACTTTGATCGGAGATGGCGAAATGCGCGCCCAAATTGAAGCACTGATTGCCCAACACAAGTTACACGCCCGCATCACCTTGATCGGTTGGGTGGATGAGGCGCGCATAAAATCCGAACTCGATGCCGCACATGGGCTGGTGATGCCCAGTTTTGCCGAAGGTCTGCCCATGGTGGTGATGGAGGCCATGGCCGCCGCCCGCCCTGTGATTGCGACCTATATCGCAGGTACGCCGGAACTGGTGCAGGATGGCAAGACCGGATGGTTGGTGCCCGCAGGTGACGTGCCCGCGCTGGCGAATGCCATTGATCATCTGGCAAAGGTGCCGCTGGCGACACTCACCAAAATGGGTCTGGCTGGCCGCGCCCGCGTGTTTGAACGTCACGACGTCACCACCGAAACTGGCAAACTCGCTGATTTAATCCGTGGCTAACCGGATTTATCGTCCACGCGCCCAAGTGCTGTTATTGTGCAGAATTGGCAATTTCACCGCCAATCGCACCGCTGCGAATACCGCAAACCCCATTGGATCACGCAAGACGCGGTGCCAAAGCGGTGATGCCTGCCTTGGTGGATCGGCATTGATCAACAGCTTTGGGTAAAGCGCCTCTATCTCGGTCACACCCACGTTTTGACGGCGGCGCACCCGTACAAGGGCTGCAAAGCCCTCAATCATCGGCCAATCATACGTCGCGGGTACAGAAATCCGTTCATCAGGGCGAAAGTTCAACCGCGCAAAGGTATCGTCCGAAATGATGTCAGGCCAGTTCCCCCACCGTGCGCGCCCTGCCCGGTTCATTGCAAACACACCAAAACCCGGCACGCCATCTTTGATGAAGGGGATTGTCTGCCAAAAGCGCGTGTAATGGCGTGTGACAGCACTGTCTTTTACCGTCACGTTCGGGCGGCCGCTGGCATAGCGTGGGCCTTTGACATCCAAAACCTCAACCAATTGCGCAATCAGGGGCTGGGACACGTCAACATCCGCATCCACATAGATCAAGACATCCCCCAACGCCGCCGCTTCGGCCTCATTAAGCGCGTTTAACTTGCCACCCTTGGCGATGTTTAGCACCTTCAGCGACCAGCCCTTGAGCAATACCTGCTCTGCGTATCGTTCAGCAATTTGGACCGTATCATCGCTACATCCATTCGCCGCCACAACAATTTGAACGGGCGCATCAACCGGGTCAGAGGCCAACAGAGCGTCTAAACAGGTGGGCAAATACGCCGCCTCATTGTGGGCGGGGATCAGAATACTGACAGAAGACATCACTGAAACGCCACCAAAGCATCCCAGCGCGGATTTTCATCATCCAGATGACGTAGCGCGCCCCATGATCCCCATTTGGTGGGGGCATAGACATCAGAATAGGCATTGAACAATTGACCGCCCACAGCAACCCAACCGTCCAGCAAGGTCGCATAAAGCGCACCCATCTCAGGTGAATAGTTAAATTGAAGCATAAATGCGGTGAGTTCGGTGTTATCTACCTGCGCGCCCAACCCAACCACATGACTACCACCCTCATACATGATCAAGTCCAACCCTTTGGAGCGCGCCACAGCCGCGTGATAGGGCCACACCCGCCCCAGCAGATCAGCAAGCGTATCAGTTGCATCACCGCTCACGCCGCCATCATGCAATTCTCGGCCCGCCAGCATCACCGCATGATCAAAACGATGTTCAGCAATATAGGCATTCGCCGCCTCGCCGCTTAATCCTTCCTTTTCAGCGGCCGCTTTGGCCATGGTCAGGCTTTCAGCCAGCCACGCTTTCATCATCTCTTGGCGGTTATCGGCCCCCAGAATTCCACCAAAATACCCCGAAATCGCATAGGCATCAAAGGCTGTGGCAGGTGCTGATGCGCCCTCTGCTTGGGCAAGGGGTGCGTCCAACACCTCAGCCTCTAACCCCAACCATCCGGTTTGCGACGAAATGACATTGATAAGACGCGCATCCGACTGATCGGCGTAAACCTCGGACCATATCCGCGCCACTTCCGCCGCGCGCAGCCCGTAATATTGCATCCATTTGTCTTTTTGCCCCCAACGCGCAAGCGATTGCACGTCCGCCCAAACCGCCTGTTCAAACTGCCAATTCCAAACCTCGTTTGAAAACTCAACATAGGCGACCAATTTTGGATCCAGATTGTCGCGTACATAGGTCGCAAATTGGCGCACAAATTCATCATCCGCCAAATGTGGAACATTGAACCACGCATCGGTTTCCAACTCGTTTGCCAAATCCACCATCACCTCAATCGGGACACCTTCAGCAAAGCTTACATCATTCGGTTTTGGGCGGGCATCCCAGCTAGATAGCGCAGAGTTATTGATTTCCATCCAGTCCATAAACCGCAGCGCCCGGAACTGGCCAATACGGCTGGTCCACATCGGGTTGAATATCGCGCCCTGATCAAAACGTGCCGCATTTTCTTGTTTCACCACAGAAATATTGCGCGGTGGATTGGTGGTGTTGATCCTTTGCACACGAATGTCGACACTACCAGGACCGGGGCTGTAATCGAATGTCACCTCGCCCTTACCGTAGCGTACATTCTGCGCGCGCCCAGCGACCTCAATGACCCCCGCCCCATCAAAGGCCACGCGGTAGCGCCCTTTTAAAGACACTGCCGCTTCGGGCATGTCGGTGAGGACCAATGTGCCAATGCTGCTCAAGGCGCGGGGCATTTTTAGCGGCCATCCATCACCGTCCAAATAGCCCCCAGCAACCAATTCATCATATTCCATACCGCCCCAAGCACCGGGTTTGTGACCCAGCCAAGGACGCGCTGTTTTCATCACGTCAAGAAACGGTTGTTGTGTGCTCCAATCTACGACCGACGCCAAACCAATGGCAGTGGCATTTGAGCCTGGCACAGCGCCCTCTGGTGTTTGAATGACTTGCGTTCTTTCTGTGGTCGGCGGGCCGGTTGGTGCAGCGGGTGCTGTCACGGCGCGCGCAGCCGTTGTAGCGGGCGGCACCTTGGCGACGGATGCGCCTTGATACTCTAGCACTGCCTCCCAAGCGACGCGTTGCAATACGCGTGCTAAATCGGGCGTTGGCGCATCAAATGCCTTGCCCCAACGGTCATTGAACGTATTGGGCAACCCCAAGGGGTCTTGCCCGGTCAGGGTCGCGTATTGCACCATCGCCACAAAGTAATGGCCCAAATCGTTCAAGTGAATATCATCTGAGAACAGGGCGTTAATACGACTCACCCCCGGCACACGTTCAGCCGCGATTTCATCATAAAGCCGCGCCATGGCTTGGCCCGCTGGGATTAGTGAAATGCTGGCAGTTTCTGAGCGATTGCCCGCTGCAACCGATGCCACAATACCTTCCCAGACTGGCAAATCCTGATCCAGTCGGGTGCGCCATGGGATGTTCGCGTTTTCATCATTCTCAATCGCGACACCGGTACCGCTGTTCAGGCTGTGCCAGGTTTCTTGAATGTAGGCCTGCGTATTCGCGTTGGCTGCGACACCTAGGCCAAAGAAAGCTTGGGCATAAACCTCAGTGTCTGACCAGGTGGTATGGTTTGCGAGGGGAATTGCCTCGGTCAGGATTAAGTGACTGGTGCCGCCTTCTGGTAACACTGAACGCGCATCAACGCCCTCTGCCTTGTCAGAGGCTTCCCAATTATAGCGCAACGGTGCGCCGTTGATGATTTGCGAACGGACCGTGCCCTCGCCCTGCCCGGCGCGCAATGCCTCTTGCAACATGTCAGGACCATCGGTGCCAAACAGGCTGTGCCCGACCATCAAGATTGACAGAACAGTGCCCAGACCACTCATGTCGCAACCCCAGTTTCGCGGTGGCGCCGCACCACGTCCCAGACAACACGCTGCATCAATTCTGCTGCGTGGGCACTCGGCGCATTGGCCGCCGAACCATCCGCGCGCAATAATTCATACGCTAGCCCCAAGGGCGGACGGTGATAAAGCACCGCATAATGCGTCAAAGCCACAAGGTAGGCTCCCAAATCGTTAAAATGTATCGTGTCTGGTGTGCCGTCATCGCGCTTGGCAAACAGATCGGCCTGCGTGGCAATCCCGTCCACCCCCCCTGCGGCTTGCACTGCACGCACAAAGGTGGCCATGACCTGACCTGCAGGGATCAGATGAATCGGAGCCTTTGATGCGGCCAACGCCGGGTATGTCACCCGACCCTGCCAATATCTGCGCAAGTCCTCATCAATGCGGGTCAACCAACCCGCATCATCATCCGTGTGGTGCCACGTTTCATAGAGGTAAATGCGCGTATTTGAATTTGCATCCCATGCCAACTTGGCCCACCGTGAGAGGTAATCAGCCGAACCGTGATACCGGACAGCATCCGCAATTTCGACCATCTCGGTCAGTACAACTGCATCATAGCGACCTGACGCGATGGCCTGTTTCGCGTCGCGATATTTGTCGTGGTCATTTTCCTGTACAAACCCATTGATTGGCACATCAGGTTCCCAATGATCACGCAGTGACGTACCCCAGCCCAATTGACTGTGATACCCATGGCCGTCACCTGCCAATTGCGCGAGCATCGCAGGCATGTCACGCCCAACCAGAGAATGACCCAAATGAAACACATTCAATGACTTAACCGGCGCGGTAAGGGGCTGTGCGTATAGCGCCTCAGCGTCCTTTTCACCCCGTTTGCGCCGCATGCGCCACACCACGGCACCTGCCCCGCCAAGGGTAAGGGCAAGAAGTCCGGCCACAGCGGAACGACGCGTAAACACTGGCATGTCAGGCTCCTTTAGGGGCAATTTGCCCAATCGGCGCTTCCAGCACAAGGAGGTGTGGGCACGATAGCGCCGACACACCGCCTGAGAGGCGGATTATGCCCCTGCTTTGTTACGACCCGCCCGCATCATACGGCGTTTCGACATGGTTTCGGTTTTGGCGGTTTCTGGATTTTGATCACCGGGCGCAGTGTCTGTGTCTCTACCCTTATCCAGATGCGCCACGAGGGTTTCCAACTTAGGAAAGCGGAAGATGTCTGTGATTGACAGATGATCAACGCCTAAGGCCGCTTTGATATCGCGGTGCGCCTGAACTGCCAGCAGCGAATGTCCCCCTAGGTCAAAGAAATTATCTTCGCCTCGAATATCCGTAACGCCAAGGATGCTTGACCAAACCAGTGCAATTGCTGCCTGTGTTTGGCTAACAGGTGTTATCGGTGCTGCTGCACGGGGTGCGGTGCGCGTGCCCGGTGCAGGCAGCGCTGTACGGTCGATCTTTTTGTTTGGCGTCAGAGGCAGTGTATCGAGCTTTACAATGGCACTGGGCACCATGATGTCGGGCAAGACCCGCGATAGGTTTTGACGCACGGCATCTAAATCAATGACTGTATTGGTCGTGACATACCCCACCAATTGCGCACCACCAGGTGCATCGCGCAAAATGACAACTGCTTGGGTCACGCCCGCGATTTCAGTCATGCGTGCTTCGATTTCACCTAGTTCGATGCGGTGACCGCGCAGCTTAACTTGGGCATCAACGCGCCCTTTGAAATGCAGGACGCCACTGGCGTCCCACCCCGCCACATCACCTGTCCGATACAGCTTTCCGGTGCCAAAGGGGTTATCGACAAATCGTTCTGCGGTCATTGCGTTTCGCTGCCAGTACCCTTGCGTAACCCCATCACCACCAATCCACAATTCACCAATAGTACCAATTGGTTGCGATACCATCTTATCATCTAAGATGAAGATAGATGTATTCGCTATTGGCGTCCCAATCTGGGCAGTATCATATCCCTTTTTAGCCAGTACATGCGTGGTGGACCAAATTGTTGTTTCCGTTGGGCCATACATATTTTGGATCTGTGCGGACGTGCAAGTGTGCAGCGCCGTCACCAATGATCCGGGCAAAGCTTCACCGCCCACCATGAGATGTTTGATACGTGTTAACACGCCACTGGCATCTTCATTAGTCACCAACATCTGTGCCATGGATGGGGTGCATTGCAGGTGGCTGACATCATGGCGCACGATCTGCGCGGCCAGTGAAAAGTCATCCTCAGCCAACACAGCACCCTGATTGGCCTGTTCAAGAACACGCGCCAGCGGCTTTAACCCCGCCATCACCTTGTCCGTTGAGATACCGTAATCAATCAGGCAGGCGACCTCGTCCACGCCAATACGTTTGAGTTGCTCTGTGCGTGCCAGCCCATCGGCCACGGTGCCAAACATCCCACTGTCATTAAAATAGCGTTGAAAGGCGAACTCAAGGATCGCATCCATCTCTTCGTCCGACAGCCCGTCCAAATTAACCTCAAACGGGTTTGTCACCCCGGCTGGCTTTTTGAATGCCGGGAACGCCCAAGCATATTGTTTGATTAACCCTGCGGCAGAGCGCAGATAATCTTTCATCGGTTCGCGCGCAATTTCTTCGGACAGTTCGCGCGTTTCGGCCAGATAAGTGTGCAGCATCACGGTGACTTTGTGGTCTGCCGGGTCATGGCCCGCACTGGACAACGCATCGTGATAAATCTTGATCTTATCCGCGACCTCATCCACCGATTGGCCCAAAAGGTGCGTCAACACGTTTGCCCCGATTTCACCCGCTTCTTTCCAGGTTTGGGGATTGCCTGCGGTGGTCACCCAAATCGGCAGAACCTTGGATACCGGACGCGGCTGCGTCACAACTGCGAACGGTGTGCCATCCTTGGTCGGGAACTCAACCGCATCGCCACGCCAAAGCGCGCGCAATTGCTCAATCGCGGCATACATAGCGGGCTTATTTTCAGGTGGCGTATTTTCGGGGCGCAGCACGAAATCATCAGGCTGCCACCCACTTGCAATCGCCAGACCCACCCGGCCATTGGTCAGATTATCGATGACCGCCCATTCCTCAGCAATCCGCGCTGGATGATGAAGCGGTGCCACACACGACCCCGCGCGCACGTCTAGGTTCTGTGTGACTGCCGCGACTGCGGCCCCTGTCACAGACGGGTTCGGATACGGCCCGCCAAAGGCATGGAAATGCCTTTCTGGTGTCCAGACCGCATTGAACCCATGCACATCGGCAAATTTTGCCCCTTCAAGCAGCAATTCGTATTTCTTGGGACCAACACCATCATCATTGCCCCAATAGAACAGGTTGAAATCAATGGTGCGGGTCGAAGTTGCGATAGGACCATTCGATATTGCCGTACGCGCAGCGTCCCCTGCAAGCACCACTTTAAAGCCACGCCCAAGCGTCCAAAAAAGTTCCAATACTGAAATATCAAAGGACAGGCTTGTGACGGCCAACCACACCGCACCTACCTTATGGTCAATGCGGTCATCCATCCCGGCAAAGAAATTCGCAACATTGCTATGGCGGACCATCACACCCTTTGGCGTTCCAGTGGATCCAGAGGTATAGATAAGATACGCCAGATCATCGGCGGTGGCCGCAGCAGGCGGATTGTCAGTCTGCGCCGTTGTGATGCGTGGATCAGTGTCCAGAACCAACACCTGCGCGCCGTGGTTTGGCAGTGCATCCACCAACGCACTTTGCGTCACAATGATCGGCGCGGCGCTGTCGCTAATATAATGTGCAATCCGATCTGCTGGATAGGCCGGGTCTAGCGGCACATAGGCCCCCCCGGCCTTTAAGATGCCCAGCGCCCCGATCATTAAATCAACGCCGCGTGCGGTGTTCAGCGCGATCGGCATACCCGGGGTCGCACCCATATCACACAGCACATGCGCCAACTGGTTGGCGCGTGCGTTTAAGGTCACATAGCTAAGTGTCTCATCTTCAAAAACCAGTGCATCTGCGTCCGGCGTCAGGGCAACCTGTGCCTCGAATGCGGCATGGATCGTGGTGCGCGCATACTCTTTCTGGGTGGCGTTCCAGTCTTGCAGAACTTGTTTTTGCTCACTGTCTGGCAAGGCCCAAACGGCACCACACTCTTGTGCCGATGTAATCTCGGCCAGCGCGTTTTCCAACCGCGCTGCGATCAATGCCGCTGCATCCTTACTAATCCGGGCCTCATCATATGTCAGCGTCGTACCCGTTTGTGTCAGCACAACAGTAACACTCGCCCGAGTGGGGATATCATCGTCAAACGAAAGAGCAAAATCAGGATAAGCCGCCGCATCAATGCCTGGATCACGCAATGCCAGATCATCAGCAAATCCAGCGTTTTCTTGCGCGCGTTTAAGCTGTGGGACCAGAGTAGCATTTAAGTCACCCACAGGCGTATTCGCACTGGCCATCACCCGCAACGGCACCCAATGCGCCATGTTACGTTCTGGGCGTGTCAAAATCAGTGCCAAATCACCCGACTGCTGCCCTGCACTACGCAACGCGACCAATCCAACTGCGGCGACACGTTGTGTCATACTCTGATTGTTGGGTCCGTTGATCACCCACTTTTGCAGACTGGTTTCACCGTCCCGAGCATGGGCCAGCGGAACCGACAAACTATCCATTTGGTGAAGGGCTTGGCGCCAATGGCCCTCATGCTTGCTGACAACCGGGCTTGGGACTTGCGCCTCAACAGCATCGCCAATCTGTACCAAAGTGGTCAAATTGACGGAACCGCCATTCAGATCAGTCAGGTCCTGTAAGACAATTTCTGTCGTCCCAGTGCCAATCGTGATTTGATTTGGCGTCACGTCAATGACTTTGCCAGCCGTTGACATGTCGCTCTCTAAGACCACAAGCGCACCAACACACAAAGTATGCCCACCAAGCACCACCTTGGCCTTGGTCAAGGGGTTCCAATAGCTGCCAAAATTCAACCCACGCACCAGCGCAGAGATGTCCGCCGCAGCCCCGGCAAAATCCAACATTGTCTCTGGGCGTTGGTCACGGGCAAAATAACTGCGTTGGCTTAAGTCCTGAGGCTTACGTTCCAGCGCGTTCCCTTCAAGTTGCGCCAACACGCGGCTGAAACTTTCCATCCCGGCGGCATAACATTTGGAATTCAGGCTGAACGCTGTTTCATCCGGCGCAATGTCGATCATGCTTTGCGCCAGCAGATCACCCTCGTCCACGCCGCCTTCGATCATGTGCCAGCTGACACCATGCGTTGTTTCGCCATTGATGAGTGCCCAAGCAGGCGTGTTCAGGCCCGCATAGCGTGGCAATGGCCCATCGTGAAAGTTAATCGCGCCTTTGCTGGGCAACGCCAGCACGGCATCCGGGATTAGCCGTAGGTTCGCGATGCTCAATAACCAATCGGCTTTTATATCCGCGCTCAACACATCTTCGGCGCGGGTAAATGTGCGCAACTCCAAACCTTCGGCCCAAATCCGAACGGCATCATCACGTGTCACCACCGCAACCAATGTATGCCCACCTGCCAACACCATGTCACCGCAGGCAATTGTCAGGGATTCATCGCCCATTAAAATGGCGGAAAATCCAGCAGGATTGAATGTTGCGGCCATGGTCATTCCTCCGTTACGGGGCGCTCTGTCATTGGTTTTACATTGGCACGGCCAAGGCCCAACCCATGTCGCAAAAGATCACGTTGAAAATATGGCGCTTCTTGGGGTTTTCGGCCTGAAATTACGCACCGCAATTGGTGGATGACGCCCCCTGAAAGCCGCGCTACCCATGCAAGTACTGCATAAACTCGACCATGGTTTTTCAAAAAATACCGCTGGCGTGACGCAAACCAATAGGACGGCATACGCTGCCATTCCTTCATGCCAGTCGAAACAGACCCAATGTGTACAACCCGGCTTTCTGGCACATACCAACACTGCCAGCCTGAACGCGCGGCACGTTTGCACAGATCAGTTTCCTCAAAATACAAAAAGAACTCTTCGTCAAACAGGCCGATCTCATCCAACATTTGCGCGCGCATCAATACGGACGCTCCTGCGACCCAATCAACTTGGGTGGTTTGCGTTGGCAGTGGTGGTGCAACGATAGCCTTGCGAAATATCTTGGAGAACACACCAGTGCGCGCCGCCCCTTCGAATTCACCCGCGATAGAGGGGAACCGAAATGCAGTGCAATGGGGTGCATCATCATCACCGCGTACATGACTGCCCGCGATCCCAGCCTTTGGGTGGTCTTGCAAAAAAGCAGTCAATGTCGCGATGCAGCCCGGATCGACAAAAGCATCCGAATTCACGATGTAATAGAAGTCGGGCTTTGACCCATCCGACATGCCCGCGCACAGAGCCAAATTATTCCCCGCTCCAAAACCGCCATTAACCTCAGACAGAATCAAGCGCACGTGATTGCCCTTGCCCCAACCCCGGTCCGCCACGGCCTGTTGCAAGATCACCGCTGATCCATCACCCGATGCGTTATCCACGATGATCAGCTCAGCCCCGACCTTTGGCATATCCGCCAATGCGGCTGCCGCCGCCTTTAACGTCATTTCTGCGGTTCGGTAATTGAGGACAATCACCAACAGTTTTGGCGTGCCGATCCTGCTCATTCGGCAGCCGTAGCTTGACGGTCGTCGTCCTCGTCTTGATCCAGTGCCGCCGCAATCACCTCGCGCAATTCCTGCGCCAATACGGTGACATTGGGCGTCAATACCATGCTGTCATGATCACCCGGCACCTCAATCACCTCAAGGTGTGGTGCATAACGACGCCAATCATTGTCTTCAAACACGTATTCACGCGCGGCACTGACCCAATTGTCCTGCGACACCTGCCAATGCTGATCTAACGGTGGCCGGAACAGAGTGATCGCACCATACCAATCAGGTGTTTCATAAGAGCCAACGGCGGTCAGGAATGCCTGTTCGATCTTGTGATTATTAAACTCGCTGGTCCCAGCATTACCCTGCCCGGCCTGACGATCCCGAGTTTCCCATGCCCAACGGCTTTTTGCCCAATCAACCAAATACCTCGGCCCTTTGGCACGCACCTCTTGCAGCTTAATCAGTGCTTTGTCTTTGCGGTTCAATGAAGGGCGCACAGGCAATGGCGTGTCAAGCAACGCCAACACCGCGACTTCTTGACCGGCTGTGCGCAACTGTTGCGCCATTTCGTAGGCCGTGACACCGCCACCGGAATAGCCACCCAGCAAATAAGGCCCCTGCGGTTGCAACGACCTGATTTCGGCCAGATAGTCCTGTGCTGCCTCATGTACCGTCACATGCGGCGCGCTATCCCCAATCAAGCCACGCGCCTGCACGCCGTAAACCGGTCGCTCTGCACTTAGCCCCATTCCCAGATGTCGCAGGTTCAGCACATTGCCAAACATCCCCGCGATGACAAACATCGGCGTGGCTTGCTTTTGCTCTGACTGGTTCAGCGGCACCAAATAGTCGAATTTACGTAATGGTACTGCCTCAACCGCATCATCCGCAAGCGCGCCAAGCGCACCTGTTTCTGCCGCGATCAAGGACGCACATTTGGCAATTGTTGGTGCTTCAAACAGCACCGAAATCGGGAACTCGACCTTGAATTCACGTTTCACATTGGCAAACAGCCGTACTGCGATCAGCGAATGGCCGCCAAGGTCAAAGAAACTATCCTCGACCCCAACCGGGCTAACACCCAGCAGGTTTTGCCACATCTCAGCAAGGCGTTCTTCGATACCATTACGCGGCGCGACAAAACTACCATCCAGGTCAGGACGATCAAAACTTTGCCCCGGCGTGGACGCTTCGACTGCAGGCTGATCGGCCTGCGCGATCAACTGATCCAGTGGAATGGAAGACACGATCACCTGAGAGCGGCCCAAAACCAAAGCACGGCGAAATGCCTCTGGCCCCTCTGATGCACGAATACCAAGACTGACTTGATAGGCCAGACGTTCTTCTGCCGGGGTCAGCGTTTTCTGATCTGTTTCATCCGTATCAAAACGAACCTCGCGCGCATCTAGTGGCGCAGTCGTAGCAAAGCCACCTTCAAGCCGTTTCATAGCAAAGTCACTGACCTCGACTAACACAGCGCCAGCGGTGTCACAGATCGTCACATCAAACCGCGCAAACCCGTCAGTTGTTTGCCCATCCGACATGCGCACCCAAGAGATGATTTGTGCGGGCAAAGCCCCATAGATCCGCAGGCTACCATAAGATACCGGCACCCACAGGTTCTGCGCACCATATCCCGGCACCAGTTCAATTGCCCAGCCTGTTGCCAAATCCATCAGACCCGCGTGCAGCAGGTGCCCCGCGTCCAAATCGCCCTGCACATCATGTGGTAAGGCCAATGTCGCCAGCCCTTCGGTTGCTGCCATTCTGGTCTCGCGCAGCACATGCCAGCGCGGTCCAAAGTTCAGATGCGCCTCTTGAGGGGACTGTAGGCGGTTCGCATCGCTGGCGCATTTCACCGCTGTGCAACGCGCTGAAATATCTTTCAAATCAAGCGCCTCTGGCGTCTTTCCGGTTCGTTTGGCCAATGTCGCTTGAGCATGTAGTTGCCATCCAGCTTTTCCATTCACCACACAATCGCTACGCAATTCAGCAGTAAATCCATCCCCATCAGATCGCAGATTAATTTGCATCTGGCGCTGCGTTTCATTGGCGACAGGCATCGCGCGCAAGAAATACAGATCGCGAATTTCAAAACCATCCGACATGCCTTGGGCTTGCGCAGCTTCGGCAAGTAATTCGATGTAGCCAGTTCCCGGCATCACCGCTTGGCCGTCTTTTGTGCGATGCTGATCCAAAAGCCAATCAGCGCTGGACAAGCGCGCGCTCAAAACCGGATCGCCCGCAGCATCCGCGCCAACGCTATCCAGCAAAACCGCATCAAGGGCGCGCGCAGGCAAGGTATGGCTGGCCACACCGCCTGTGGCCTCAGCGGCCATCCCAACATCCGCCCACACACCCCAATTAACAGCAATCACACGCGTAGACCCGCCCCTACGTGACAGAGCAACCGCATTCAGCCACGCGTTAGCGGCGACATAATCCACCTGCCCAGCAGATCGCGTCGCCGTACTTGTAGAGGAAAACAGAACCAACAATTCAAGCGCCCCGTCAGGCAACACTTGATCCAACACCCGCAAGCCCTGAACCTTGGGCGATAACACACTGTCAATCTGCGCATCGGTCTTGGCCAACAGCGGGCCATCATCCAATTTGCCTGCAGCATGGATTACCCCGGTCATCGCACCGTGACGTGTTTGTAAATCATCCACAACTCGGCGCATTTGGGCTAGGTTCGCCACATCGCCTGTCGCAATCTCAACCTGCCCCCCCTTGGCCTGTGCAAGCATTTGCAAACGCTTTAGCGCGCCAATGCGCCGGGCCGTCCTATCGGAGGTTACGTTTCGGGACAGGTAATTTTCCCAAGTTGCTTGCGCAGGTAGACCGTCACGCACCAGCAAAACCACAGTGGCCTTATGGCGCGACAAGATATCCGCAGCCAGGGTCAGACCAATACCGCCAAATCCACCCGTTATCAGATAAGTCCCGCCCTCGCGGAAAGTATCCTCGTCAGATTGCGGCAATAGCGCGGGCTTATACCCCATCTCAAACCGTTTCGGACCGCGATAGGCCGCAATGGTATTTGCGGGGCTGGCCATCAAATCTTCGATCAAGCGATCGGTCAGATCTTCGCTGGGCGTTTCCTGTGGGGCTGCCCCAAACCAACTGCGTTTGGCGGTTGCCGGTTTAGCGCCCACATCGAGATCGATCTGCGCACAGGTTACACCGGGTAGTTCGCGGGCGAAAACACCCACAGGGCCGCTAACCATCGCTTTTTCTGGATGGCTTAGCGCTTCATCACGCACCTGCGCAGCCCCGGCGGTGAACACGCTGAGGTGCAAAGGCTTGTCCACCCCCGCCTCGGTCAAGGATTGCGACAACCATGTCAGGCTCCAAAAACCCTGTTCGATATTACGGTCAAAGCTGCTGCTGCCCGGGCGGGGTGATTGGGCGTCGTCAGTCAGCCAAAAATGGCCAACACGCTCAGGCATCTGCCCGTTGCCATTCAACACCCCAATAAGTTGATCATATCCCGCACGCCCCTGTTCAGCGGCTATCGTGAATTCCTGCTCGGAGGTCTGCGCAAAGGTATCCCCAGCGCGCACCGACACAACGCGATGGCCGGCATCGCTTAGGCGCGCGATCACCGGATCAGCGACACCGTTGTCATCCGCAAAAATTAACCATGTGAGCGGCGTTGCAGCCAGATCGTTGATGACATCAGCATCCGCTGACGCAAATTGTGGTCGCCACGCAGGCACAGCCCCCCAGTCCGCGATGTCATCTTGGCGTACCAATGACGGCAAGGCCGAAGCAACAGAGGCCTTGCCCGGCTCAATGAAATAACGGCTGCGCTGGAAAGCATAGGTTGGCAGGACCACACGATTACGTTTTGTCTCACCCCAGATTTGGGTCCAATCGGCCTCGTATCCACAGGCCCAAAGCCGACCAATGACGCCGATGAAATAAGCATCATCTGCAATATCTTGATCAGGATGGCGCAAGGTAGACATGACTTGACCTGCTGCCACGCCGTCACTCATTTGCGCCAAGGCGGACAGAGCTTTGCCCGGACCAACCTCAAGGTATACACGTTTGCGCGCTGCGCTGAGGGTCGTCATACAATCGGCAAAGTTCACCGTATTGCGCAATTGGCCAACCCAATAATCAGGGTCTGTCGCTTGTTCAGCAGTGATCAGATCACCTGTACGATTCGACATGAACGGCATTTGCGGTGATTGCAGATCGAGCTTTTGCAGGAAGGCACGATAACGGCCGAGGATCGGTTCCAACATCCGCGAATGTGCGGCAATGTCGATGGCGATGCGTTGATATTCGATATCTTGTGCAGACAGTTGTTCCTGCATCGCGTCAAGTTCGGCTTGTGGACCGGACACTGCAATCAATTCAGGTGCGTTTACGGATGCGATGTCTAACCCATCACCCAAGAGCGATGTAATTGTTTCTAACCTGGCAGAAATGCTCAGCATTCCGCCCGCCGGAACTTCATCGAACAATTGACCCCGCAGCAGCACCAAATCAATGAGCCCTTCAAAGCTCATCACCCCCGCCAGACAGGCAGCGACGTTTTCACCCATCGAATGGCCAACCATGGCTGAGGGTTTAACCCCCCAAGACAGCCAAAGCTGGGCAAGCGCATATTCGACAATGGCGATCAGCGGCAGCTGTACAGAGGGTTTTTTGAGCCGCTCTGTTGCGTTGGCCATCTGATCGACTTCGGGCAACCACAGCGCGCGAATGTCGTAATCCAACTGCGGTGCGAGGTGATCCAGACCCCGGTCCATCCATTCCGCAAAGACAGGTTCTGTCTCATACAAATCGCGCGCCATGCCAGCGTATTGCGCGCCGCCACCGGGAAACATGAACACCACTTCGGGGTTCTCACTTAGCAAATCATGCGTAAACACGCGGCGGGTGTCAGAGGCTTCCAAAAGGTCTGCGGCCTCTACATGGGTTTCGGCCACAACAACGCGACGCTTTTCAAATCCGCGGCGCCCGCTTTTCAGGGTGAAGGCGATGTCCGCCAAGGGCTGTTCAGGGTGCGTGCGCAGATGCGCGACCAGCGCGGCGGTGTTCGCCTCTAAAGCAGCCTTGCTGCGCCCAGAAACACAAATCGTGTGGAACGGCCAATCACTTTCCTCTGATGCGGCACGTTTGGGTGCTTCTTCCAATACGGTATGTGCGTTTGTACCACCAACACCCAGCGCGTTCACACCTGCACGGCGTGGCGTCGCCCCCGCTGGCCAGTCACGCAACTGGTCATTTACGGCAAAGGGCGACCCCTCAAAACCAATTGCCGGGTTTGGGGCCTCGTATCCCAATGACGGCGGCATTTGTTTGTGATGCAAGGCAAGCGTGGTTTTCACCAGCCCAGCGACACCCGCCGCCGTGTCCAAATGGCCGATATTGGTTTTGACCGATCCAATGCGGCAGAAATCCTTGGCATCTGTGGTTTGGCGATAGGCTTCGGTTAGAGCGGCAACTTCGATCGGATCACCCAGATAGGTGCCCGTTCCATGGCATTCGACATAGCCAATGCTTTGCGCAGCAACCCCTGCCGCATCCAAAGCGCTGGCAATAGCTGCGGTTTGACCATCAACCGAAGGCGCAAGATAACCCGCCTTGGCCGCACCATCATTATTGATCGCAGAGCCCTTAATCACCGCCCAAATGTGATCGCCATCCGCAATTGCATCCGACAGGCGGCGCAACGCAACAGCCCCTGCCCCTGATCCAAACACCGTGCCTTGGGCCCGGTGATCAAAGGCGTGACAATGGCCATCAGGCGACAGGATTTCATTTTCCTTGAACTGATAGCCGCGCCCGTGCGGCAGTTCGATGGTGACACCACCCGCCAAGGCCATATCAACCTCACCTGCGCGCAGCGCCTGACAGGCATAGTGGATCGCAACCAGCGACGTAGAGCAAGCCGTTTGCAGGTTAATTGACGGACCTTTGAGATCAAACACATGACTGACACGGGTCGACAGGAAATCTTTGTCGTTACCTGTGTGGCGCAACAGGAACATACCCACATCATCGACCAGATCGGGGTTCGAGCAGATGTTGAAATAGAAATAGCTGCCCATCCCGCAACCAGCATAAACACCAATTGCGCCGGGAATGGTTTCGGGCGGATGGCCCGCTTGCTCCATCGCGCCCCAAGCGACCTCAAGGAACTTGCGATGCTGAGGGTCTAGGATCGCAGCATCTTTTGGGGAAAAGCCAAAAAATTCGGCATCAAACGTATCAAACCCGTCCATCACCGCAGCGGCGGCCACATAATTCTTGGCCGCAATGTTTTCCGGCGTTTCACCCGCCGCAAGTAATTCAGTTTCGCTTAACCGGCGGATAGATTCCACGCCGTCACGCAGGTTTGCCCAATAGGCATCTGTCCCTTGCGCGCCCGGCACGTCAACTGACATGCCAACAATAGCAATGTCTTCGCCAGAAAAAGAGCGGCTCTTTGCGGTAATCATCTTAACAAATTTATCCCATTGCCCGTCCAAAGACAGGTATGAGCCCCCATGGTCAACATAACCCTTTAGCAGTATTTTTTATAGGAAAAACTGGTAAAAACACCCAATTCCCTCACCACTTTCATCATTTTTCAACAGGTTTTCATAAAATTCCCCGTATCCGTGTGGGCCGAGTTGCCACAACAAACACATAGCCTTACGGCCATTTTTGCCCCTAGCGAAACAATCCTGCCATATTCGCCGGGATTCGATACTATGTTAGTGGTGGGTTATAGAACCGTGCGTTTGCCCGGCCTCACCACTGCTTTGCCCAAAACAGCGCCGTTTCTAAACGGATGGCGCGGCACCCCATAGACATTCGGCAACAGCTTTTCTGCATGGCCCAGAATCGCACCCGCTGTCAGCCATGTGAACGGAGTCAGCGTGGCGTTTAGCAACATATCCATCATGGTCACACCCAGCATCAGTGTAAGGGGCGCCACAAACGGTGAAAGCGCGGCGTCCCCCATCCGGCGAATATAAAGCCCCATCAGCAAAAGCGGCCACGCCAACAGACCAAATTCACAGATATACCCTAGCCAGCCAAAGGTACCAAAAACAATGATCCAGCGTCCATCCGGGATGGATAGGATCGCCCCGGTTTCGGCGTCACGCACCAGATTTCGACCCCATCCGCCCCAACCAAACAACGGCTTTTCAGCGGCACGCGCCAGCAATTGCTCTTCGTTGAAAAATCGGAAACCAAGAGATTGCGCTCTATCTGGGCTGATCGCCTCAGCTTGGGCCAAAATTGCATCAAGCGGGATCAAACCAAAGTTACGCAGCATCGGATAGACAATCGCCACGACAGCAAAGATCACCGCCAACCTGATCTGCCAGCGCGGGGGCGAAAATATCACCAAGGGTAGCAAAACAATCCCGTAGGCCAGCGAAGCAAAGCTTTTGCATAGGACCAACATCACACCTAGGTACGCAACAGACATCATCATTTTAACGCGCTCTGCATGGGCTACTTGTCGGGTCAAGGCAGCGGCGGACAGCAATGCAGTGCACATAAACAACGCCAGCCACAAACCGTGAGGCAAGAACACAATCGGGCGATAGCCCCCTGCTCGTACGGTTTGTTCGAATGAATGTTGGAAAAATCCATAGACCCAGACATTTATCTGCGGACTGAGGCGAATTTCGATGAGTGACGGGATCGAATAGATCAGCCCCCCAATCATCAGCGCCAACAAGATTTCGCGCAGACCGTCCTCGGATGACAAAAACTGTCGCGCCAATAAGAAAGGCACCAACGTCAGCATCTGCGCAATCAGCACCGAGCCGATGTCACGAATGGACTGGCCCGGCAATTGATCAACAAAAAACACAATCGGATCGGTATTGCCCAAAACCCTGAAAATAATCGGCTCACTATTGGTTAAGACCGACGGGATGGCTGACAAGACAAGCCCGACGACCAACAATTGTGCAATGCGTGACTCAGGCCATAGCTGCACTTTTTGCTTCATCGCAAAGGCCAGAATGACCAACACGCTCAAGTTTGGGATAGACACTTTGTCCATGCCGGGCACCAGCGGCAGGTTAAACTCTGCGAGCGGAGGTAAAAACAGATAACCACCCAAGATTGACCAGATCAGCGCACGCTCCAATTTGAGCGTGCGAAACATCACCAAAGAGGCCACAGGCCAGATCACCAGCATCAAATATGCGATACCGTTTGGCATAGAGGTCCTTGGCTTAGGTTTCGGATGTCTTTAACGCGTGATCGAATTTACCATCTGGTGTGCAGACTGTCATCCCGATAGATTTAACTCAATGCTCATGCAGCAAGTGAAGAAAACCATGTATCCATTTGTTATTTATGTATAATATTAAAACTACATCAAATCAACAATGCCCCTTAGTCATGCAGGCTTACGGCGGTGACGTGTGAAATTTGGCACGGGCACTTCGAAAATCGAGGTCAATATTGCCACACGCACGGCATTGTTTCGCACCCTGCGTGAGCGATTGCAAAAACGTGTTGGATTCGCTTTAGCCACCTTGAACCTTGATCATCTAACAAAATTGCCACGCGATGCGGGTTTTGCGGCGGCTTACAGCGCGCATGATTTAGTGGTCGCGGATGGCCGTCCTGTGGTGTGGTTGTCACATCTTGCGCGCAAGCCGCTGGAATTGATGCCCGGCTCTGATTTGATCCTGCCGGTCTGCGTTTTGGCTGCCGAAATGGATGCGCCCATTGCTTTGGTCGGCAGCAGTGACGAGGCGTTGCAAGGCGCGACGAACGCCTTAATAGAGCGTGTCCCGGGATTACGCGTCGTCTATGTACACGCGCCAGCCTATGGATTTGATCCCATCGGTCCCGCCGCAGATGTAATACTTGAAAGCCTCTCAGCAAGTGATGCTGCGATCTGCTTCATCGCCCTTGGGGCACCCAAGCAAGAAGTTTTTGCCGCCCATGGACGTAGCCAAGCCCCACATGTTGGGTTTGTTTCAATCGGTGCGGGATTGGATTTTTTGTCTGGTCATCAGGTACGCGCCCCCAAGATCATGCGCAAATTTGCACTGGAATGGCTGTGGCGTGCCTTGCAAAGCCCCGTCAGGATGGTCCCACGCTATGCCAAGTGTTTTGCAATATTGCCGGGGTTGGTGAAGGAGGCGCTGCGCCAACGCTAAGACCTGCGATTTAAACGCACAGCTGGCTTGAGCTTAGTTGGGTTAGAGGAATGTGGAGGAGGTTATTTGTATTCGATGATTTTACTTTTTCCGCCACGGATATGGTGCCAGTAAAATTGTACTGCGCCTATGGCTTCAGGAATCTTGCCCAGAACGGTGAAACTCGCCCATTTCAAATCACGATGCAGCGAAAGGCGTGCGATTTGAAGGGTGTAAAGGGCAAAAAGAAAAAGTGTTGTGGGGCCCGTAAACAAGGTCAGCAGCAAGATTGAGCATGGGAGAAACGCCCCCCAAAGCAGTGCACGCCGGGTTTCACCAACCCAGTGACGTTCCGGTCGGGCACCATGTAGATACGCCCCTTCAGCAAAGGCATGACCCGCCCGCTGACTGCGCCGCCACCATTGTGAAAATTGTGTGATCTGCGCGTCATGCCATGTCATTTCAGCATCCAAGCGCCAGATTTTCCAACCCGCATGGCGCAAACGTACACAGAGTTCGGGTTCTTCGCCAGCGATCAAGGTATCACGGTAACCACCGACATCACGCAAGGACTGCACGCGCATTAGGGCATCACCACCGCAGGCGCGGGCTTCACCAACTGGCGTATCCCATTCGTCGTCGATCAATGTATTATAAACCGATGCTTCTGGATGACGTTCACGCCTGCGCCCACAAACCACTGCGACATGAGGGTGCGCATCCAAAAACCGCTGCGCACTGTCCAGCCAACCGTCCCGCACCACGCAATCCCCATCAAGGAATTGTACCAATTCAATATCGCTGTTCACAACTGCGAGCCCCGCGTTGCGCGCACGCGCCGCGGTGAAACCTTGGCGCATGTCCAGTGCGATCACTTGCGCGCCCAACCCTTCGGCAGCCACGACAGACCCATCAGAGGATCCCGAATCCACATAGATCACTTGTGCCACCTGCCCTTGCAGCCCTGTCAGACAGGCGATCAACCGTGCCCCTTCGTTTCGCCCAATAACAACTGCTGCGATACTCATTCCTGATACGCAGCGACATAAGCGGAATAGGCATCCGAGTGCACCAAAAAGCCTGCGCGGTACAACAACTCAACCCGGTTCCAGCGCCGTGCATCGAGCGAAAACAGCGATACATCTGGCGTTTGTGCCATAACCTGCGCGCGCGCTGCATCCTCTCCGTGCGCCACATCCCCCGTCACAAGCGAGGCCGCATCACGGCGGGTGGGATCATTGGTGAACTTATAATGCTTAATCACACCCGTCATATCCGCGCAGTTTACCCCCATCGACAGATGCGGATGTGGGGTGGGCGTGACTTCTGGACCATTAAAAATCAGCGGATGTTTGGTGAGGCAACAATTTTCACCAAAGACCTTGCCGCGCACGCCGCCAAAGCAGAATTTAATGTCCTGCGTCGCCAGCGTATTCTGGGTCAACAGCGCGGCAAAGGGAATGTCGGTGGCGTGATACTCAAATTTTTTGACCGCACTTAGATCAAAATATAGGAACTCTTGCAGCGCCTGTTTGAACGGCACGTCAGCGACATTGTTCAGTGAGACCTTTGGGAACATTTCAAGCATTTGTGCGACCATGGCCGTAAAGCTGTGATCCTCAAGGTACTTAACCAACCCCCGAATACCGATCGCACTGCGGCCTTCAAAATCAAACAGTTCGTCCATATCAACATAAAGGCACCAGCGGTTCTGGCCGTAGGTATTGGCAGGATATTGACGGATCAGATCCTCATAGCCCGCCAGCGGTAACTTGCTTTGGTCAATCACCGTGCCTTTTTCACGCTTGATGCGGTCTATTGTGTCGTCCGTCGATCCATTGTCGATAAACACAAAATGCCGGACACCCATCGCGCGGTAGTGGCGAAAAAACGCATCCATATAATAGCTGCCATTGCGCACCAGTGCGATCAGGACAACATCACTGGGGGCTACATCTAGCACTTTTGGGCCATGCACATGCTGAACAGATGCAGCAAAACGCGCGCGACGCCGGGCTTCGCTGGCGCGCAGCCATAGGCGGCGGATGATATGAACGGGTCCCTTCATACCTTGGGTGATACGACAGGGCGCTGCAGCGGTCCACTGCCCCCGTGCGCTATTCAGCGCCTGCGCGCCATTCTTTGTAGCGCAGATAGGTATTTGCCCCCCACGTCGCAAACGGCTGCGGTGGTAAGAGTTCTGGTGCCACTTCAGCTTCGAAATGATCCGCGATCTTTGAAGGTTGCCCCATCGCGATCTCAGCGGCCGCAATACCGGTCAATGTTCCGCGCGCCGTCCCTAGGCCATTTTGTGCGCAGGCAGAATAGACGCCCTGCTCAACCTGCCCGGTCACCGATACGCCGTTCAAGGTCAAGCACAGGTGTCCTGCCCATTCATATTGCATCTTCATCCCGGCAAGTTGCGGGAAACGCACATCAAATTTACGTTGCTGCACACGTGCTGCACACGCAACATCTGCCGCACTTGGTCTCATACCGGGCCGCAAGCTGGCACAGGTGCGGGTGATGATCCGGTTCCCCCCCTGCGCGGTATCAATCCGGCGCATGGTGGTCCCCATTGGATCAGAGGGCGTCACACCCCAACGCGGCGCTCCACCCAACAGTTTCATCTGATCCGCGTTTAGATCCGGCGTCATAGAAGCGTAGAGAAACAATTGCATCAACCGACCCTTGGCGATGCCAAAGCTTTCTAGATGCCCGTTGTTGGCAAGGATAATGCGCGGCGTGGTGATATGGCCCTTTGGCGTTGTCACACGCCAATCGTGACCCGTTTTTTCAAATCTGGTGACAGGCGAACATTCAAATATCCCCACACCAGCAGCCCGCAACCCCTCGGCCATCCCGCGCACATATCCCGCTGGCTGCAAAATCAACGTCCCAGGTGTGTAAAGGCCCGAGCGATAGTGACGACTGCCCGTCAATTCAAACATCGCTTGGGCGTCCAGTTCTTCTGACGGTTCTCCCAGACCGTTAAGGTGCTTTGCATAGCTGCGATTGTGATCATCCCCAGCCTTTGAGGCCGCACCATTCACCTTGCCGACCGGGTCCGCAAAGGCGGAATCAATACCGTATTCCGCAACCGCGTTGCGGGCAAAACTGATGGCCTGACGGTTCAGCGTAATCAACGCGCGATCATCACCGCCGCCCGCATAATCGTCTGAGGCCAGATCATGCGGCAAATCAATCATGAAACCAGAATTGCGGCCCGCCGATCCTTCCCCGATGTGAAGCGCGTCCAGCACTGCAATGTCTAGCGCCGGATCGATCTGGTGCAAACGCCGCGCAGCAGACAGACCCGCAAACCCTGCACCGATCACCACGACATCGGCAGTTTTAACGCCTGTTAGGGGTGTTGATGCAGAATAACCGCCAAGTATTTCGGCCCAAGCAGCGGGGCTGTCAAAACGCGGTGTGCGGATAGCTGAGTAGCGGCTCAATCCACCGCCTCATCTTCATCATCGCTGAGATCGATCCAAATGGTTTTCAGCTGGGTGTATTGATCATGGGCATGCAAGGAATTGTCTCGCCCCCCAAATCCAGATTGCTTAAACCCACCAAATGGCGTGGCAATATCACCTTCACCGTAGGTATTGACCGTTACAGTGCCTGCGCGCAACATTCGCGCACCGCGCAACGCACGCTTTCCGTTTGCGGTAAAGATTGAGGCACATAATCCATAATCCGTATCATTGGCGACGCTGATCGCCTCATTAAAGCTGCTGACCTCAATCACGCTTAGGACTGGGCCAAAGATTTCTTCTCGCGCCAAGCGGTGATCATTGCTGGGCAGCTCTACAACTGTTGCCTCAACAAAGGCACCATCCTTGGTTCCGCCGCCAACGCGGGGTTTAGGTGCATCGGTTAAATAACTGGAAACCTTTTCAAAATGCGCTTTGCTAACCATCGCCCCCAAACGTGTTTCTGGGTCGAGCGGATCACCCATCGGCCATTCGCGCATATGCGCCTCGATCTTGTCCAATAGTGTGTCTTTGATGGATTTATGAACGATCAAACGGCTGATCGCGCTGCAATTCTCGCCCATGTTCCAGAGCGCACCATTGGCGATATGTGCCGCGACGCGGTCAAGGTTCTCGGCATCCTCCATCACCACGCAAGGGTTCTTGCCACCCATTTCAAGCACAACCTCTTTGGCGTTACTTTCACCCGCATACCCCAAGAACCGTTTGCCCGTCACCGTTGACCCCGTAAAGCTGACCATGTCCACGTCCATGTGACGGCCCAAGGGTTCACCCACCTCAGCACCCCCTCCGGGCAGCACATTCAAAACACCGCGCGGAATACCCGCCTCGTGCGCCAGTTCAGCAATACGCAGGGCTGTAAGCGATGTTTCTTGGGCGGGCTTAACGATGACAGAACAGCCAGCCGCCAGAGCAGGTGCAATTTTCCATGCCATCATCAACAACGGAAAGTTCCATGGCAGAACCAAACCCACGACCCCAATTGGTTCACGCACGACCATCGCCATGTGATCGTCAGACGCCGGTGCGACCTGATCATATAGCTTATCAACCGCTTCGGCGTGCCATTTTATGCAGTGAATCGTTTCGGGAATATCCACCGTTTCGCAATCAAAAATGGTTTTGCCGCTATCGACACTTTCCATCACCGCCAACTCGCGTGCATTGCGCGTCAGCAGCTTGGCAAAGCGGATCAACACATCCTTGCGCATCGACGGATGAATACGTGACCATCGGCCATCCTCAAAGCTTTCGCGCGCCTTGGCGACAGTAAAATCCACATCTTCAGCGCCACACGCCGCAACATCAGCCAGTTTGACACCTGTAGCTGGGTTCACGGTCTCAAAAGTTTTGCCACTGATCGCAGGGCGATATCCGCCATCCACAAAGGCAGCAGTGGGGAAATCTAGCTCAGCTGCAAGCGAGGTGTATTCTTCTTTTGTCAGCAATTCCATATTCTTAACCCTCTGCCTGAATGTTTGCGATGGTGGCTTTCAAGACCCGTACGACCTGTTCAAGGCTGCGTTTGTCATCTTTGTTAAGCGGTTTCAGTGGGGGCATCATGGCACCCGTTTCAATGCCTGCCATGGTGGTACCGTGCTTGACGCAGGCGACAAATTTGCCTCCCTGCTCTAGCACGCGCATCAGCGGCATCATTGCTGACATGATCCGACGCCCTTTAGCAAAGTCACCCTGCACAGCACATGCTTCATAAAGTGCTACATGTTCGCGTGGCAGAAAATTAGACCCCGCACAGACCCATGACCGCGCACCCCATGCAAAGAATTCGAGTGCTTGATCATCCATGCCGCATGACATCTGAATGTGTGGATAGTCGCGCGCCAGCAGGTGAACCCGGTTGATATCGCCGCTGCTTTCCTTGATCGCACAGATGTTTCGACTGCGCCCTACCCGATCAAGGAACTCTTCGCCCATATTCACGCCCATGCGACCGGGGTAATTGTACAGCATCACAGGTAGGTTCGCCGCGCGGTCAATCGCCAGTGCGTTCAGGGCATTTTCCTGTTCTGTCGGCACAGCATAGGGCGGCGTACCTAGCAAAATTGCATCTGCCTTCATCTCGCGTGCGCCAGTCGCCAGAGCAATTGAATCCGGTGTGCGCATCGTTCCGGTGCCAACGATCAGCGGCAAACGCCCCTTAATCCGATCTTTGGTAAAGGTCGCAAGTGCAAGCCGTTGCTCAACTGTCTGAGCATAGTTTTCGCCCGTTGATCCACCAGAAATGATGCCATGCACACCCGCCTCGATCAGGTGATCCACCTGATCGGCCAAACCATCATAATTGAAACTGCCATCAGGGCGCAGCGGAGTAACGATGGGCGTATAAATCCCTTCGAATTTAAAAATCGGTGTCATAGGTTCCTCACTCGTGGCGCGGTGTCTGCGCCCAATTGCAGGTCAAGCCCGGCAGGCATGACAAATTGCTCGATCCTGTCGCGCGACAGATTCCAATGCGCGATGGCCAAATCAGCAGCAGCGTTGTCATCCCCCGCCTCAATCGCGGCGATGATCGCGTCATGTTGTTCACTGGCTTTGGTCAAATTTGCTGCCATATCAGCATCTTTGGGACGAAAGAACGTCATTGAGATACGGGCGTGATCAATCAACAGACGTTGAAAGCTGGGCAACAGATAGGTGTTGCCCGCCATCTGACCTGTGACGTCATGAAAGTGATTGTTTGCCAAAGCGCGTGCGGCAATGTCACCGCCGCACAATGCCGCTTTGAATTGCTGTTGTGCATCTTTGAGGACTGCAATTTGTAATGGGCGCGCGTTTTGGGCCGCCAATCGCAACACCGCACCATAGATCATCGGTGCGGCCAGAAAGAAATCGCGCAGAGAACGGTGGCTCATCTCAGAAACGCGCGCACCGCGGTTTTCGCGAATTTCAACAAAGCCTTCGCCTGCAAGTTGGCGCAACACATCCCTTAAGGGCGTGCGCGACAAATGCCATTCTTCCGATAGTTTTGCTTCGTCCAGATCAGCACCGGGGGCGAGACCTTGGGTTAATATCGCATGCCGCAAATGCTGCAACACGTCAGATTTAGTGAACTTGGTATCTGTTGCCATGCCCTGCCCCTATCAAAGTGACTCACTAGAGCTGAGTCGCAGCAGACATAGCATTGCATACAATTTGTGTACAATTTATATATTCACGCTAACCAGATTGATGACCGCGCCCAACCGGAGGCACACCTGCATTCGCGGCTTGACGTAATTCTGGTGAATAAAACGTCTGCCGGGCGCGACCTGCGTGCTTTGATGCATAAAGCGCGACGTCAGCATCAGACAGCAACGCTTCCATTGAGGGGCGTTCACCAGATTGTATCCAGACCGTACCAATGCTGGCAGAGATGCGACATTCATGACCATCAAAAATAACAGGCACCTCAAGACGATCAATAATACGTCGCCCCACCTTGCGCAAAATATCATCACTGCGCACATCAGGCAGGATCACTGTGAATTCATCCCCACCAACCCGCGCGACAACATCGGTTTCGCGGGTTTCTTCGACCATCACACGTGCAACCGACTGTAGCACATGATCCCCTGCCGCATGACCATAGGTGTCATTCACAGCCTTGAAATAGTCGAGATCAATGTGCATCACCGCAAAAGAGGACTGCCCCGCCACCAATCGCGCCAGCACCGTATCCATCGCGCGGCGGTTTTTCAAACCTGTGAGGGTATCCGTAAAAGCCTGTTCTTCTGCTGCAATCTTAGCCCCTTGCAGACGCAGGTTAAGGCGGCGAGACGCTTCCATCGCGGCGGTTTTTGCCTCAACCAAATAGAGCATTTCAATTGCCAAATCGGTTGCAGCAAAGTCAGCATTCGTAAGCGAGTAATCCCGCACGCCATCTAGAATCGAGATGCCAAAAGACAGATTAACGATCACGTTACCCTCGTGGCCCGAGGTCGGCACCATAATCCCTTTCAACTCTGTCCGGGGGGGATCGCGCATTTCTAGATGCAGCTTTAAATTTTCCGCCCTTCGCAAGTCCTCCATACAAGTAATTGACCGAGGACGTTTTACTGCAAACACTTCCAAAAACCGCTGACCAACCATCGGCACATCAACACGTAGCTTTTGAATAGTCGGACCCGCATGGGTGATGTGGCCAGTTTCATTTAACGTCAGATGCATGGGACACAGCACATCCAACACCGGATAACAGAATACATCAGTCATCCGACCCGCGCCCCCAAATCAAAGCTACGCCCTTCGGCATATTCTGCCTCAATCAGCGTAATGGAAACAGTTTCCACCCCTTTTCCGCCGCCTGTCTGTTCTAGCAGTGCTAAGGCACCATAATCGTCAGCCATCACACGCAATATGCCCATCATCACATGGCCATAGCCCGCAACAGGCGCATCACAGATCAAACTGAATTGCCCACCAGCGTGTTCGCACAATTCAACCTTTGGCAAATGCAAATCGGAAACTGCCAAACGCGCACGATCCGGCAAGTCATCCAATGAGTGTAAAAAATCCTCAAAATTAACCCCACCAAAGCGCAGCAATCTGCGCACGGCCTCAAAACTAGGATGCGACACCAGATACGTCCCAATGTCTTCCATCAGTTCATCGCGTGGTCGGCCCAACACCTCCGAAACCGCGTTCAAAACCTGCTCAGTTGTTGCGTCATCATAATTCAACATCGCCTCGAACTCTGTAAAGTCGAGGGCGGCGCGATGTGTCACATCAAGCCAGATATCTATCCCGTAACTGTCGCACACATAACTCTGTATGCTGCGGTTAATAAGCCCGTGCATGATTGCCTCATTCCCAATAAAACCCACAGGCAGAATGAGGCGGCAGAAGTTAAGATAAGGCTGACAATCGCATTTTTAGGTATTTTGGGTGTTGGGCTATGGATACGGTTAGCAGTGCGGCTGCTGCAAACAGGACTTTTCCAGCCTATAAATAAGAGTTTGATAGATGAATTTAAACGCAAGCTTCAATTTTGACGGTTATTCCATCGAAATTTGCTGCGTGGTCGCGTTTTCGCTTTTCTGATCTGGCGTGATCATAAACGGCAGCGCAGCTTACAGCGGTGCGATGATGGTATATGCGTTTGGACCGAATGGCACGGCGGGGAACACACATCCCTCAAAGTTCCATCCAAACCCGGCGGGGATTGGGACAATGGCCATCCCTCCTGCCGTCACCATCGCGGCTTAAAAATCAGTCGGAGCCCCGCCTTCCGCCTTTCGACGCGCCACAAAATCAGCCAGCTCATCACGGATCGCGATGTCCATCGGCGGCTCTTCAAAACTTGTCACGATCTCTTTGAACATGTGGTGCGCGCGCTCGGCAGTCCAA
>CALKXT010000094.1 GCA_938003685.1 uncultured Sulfitobacter sp.
GCAAATATCGAAGACATGGACGCACCCAGCGATGGCGCTGCGTTGCGGTTCGATCATATCTTTGCGCGCGGTGGCTGTGATCTGGCCAGCTTAATGCACTACTTCACCTTGCACGCAGACAACATTACTGAAGAATTCAATGAACCACGCAACGGTCAGATGTTCCGCCGCGATCATTCGGCATTTTTGATGCCTGCGTTGGATGGTGGCTTGACCGAGGATCAGATTGCCGCGGCGGCCAAGCTTGGCTATGGGCCTGATGACTTCGCCTCTGATATCTCGGACATGGGTGATGGTCGCGTTTTGTACTTCCTCAGCTTCTGGGCTGATGCGGATATTCCCGTGTATCGCCATCGTGAGAGCGGCTTGCGGGTTCCATATTGGTTGGTTGGTGCGCAAAACCGCGATTTGATTGCTCAAGATGCAATCCGAGAAAGTGTTGGAAAAACCGATGTGCACCGCGAACGTCTGGCCGTATTATGTGAAGAGTTTGAACATGAGGGCCTGTTAGATCAGCCCGAAATGGAAGTGCGATATGCCCGCGTTCTAGATGCTTTGCCAAAAGACGCGCAGGTCGTGATTGTATTGGCAAACGAGGTTGGGCCGCAGGGTTTTGACGATCACCCCAAAGAAGCCAGATCATGGCGAACGCGTTTGAGTAACGCGTTAGGTCGTCGACCTGGTGTGCATCCATGGCACGAGCGTTTAAATATCGCTCTGGCGGCGGTCGCTAAGGGGCGCAAAAATGTGCTGTTGTTGGACCCCGCTGATCAGATCAATTCTGCGGCTGATTTGATCGACCTCAATCATTTTAAACGCGATGTGTATCATCGTATGTACCGAGAATTGCTTGACCGGTTGTCTAAGCCAACAACGGATTGAGCAAATGAGAGAACCAACAGAACGGATTCGAACGTATGACTGCGCCTAAGACCTTTTCAAATCTATTCTTGAGTGTGGGTGCCATGAAGGCCGGCACAACGTGGTTGTATGCGGTGCTAGAGCGCCATCCAGCGCTACATTTTGCGATGGAAAAAGAAATTCACTATTTCTACCATCGCTATGTGAACAATGGTCAGTTGAGCGAAAAACGCCGGATGCATGAGGCGCGGATGCGGTATTTACTGCGCTTTGATCCAGAACGGGCAAACATAGATAACGTGCGTCAGAACTTGCATTGGGTCAGTGCTTATTTGGATCGCCCAGTGGATGATTATTGGTATCGCAACTTGTTTCAACTGCGTGACAATCAGACATACGCCTGCGATTTTTCGAATTTGCACTCGCAATTACCTGTCGAAGCATGGCCGCAAATCGCGTCAAAATCTGAAAAGTTGCGCGTGTTGTACACGATGCGCGATCCTATCAAACGGTTGTGGAGTCACACAAAGTTCCAGCTGCAAATGACTAATGACGTCGATAAGTTGGATACATGGGGGCCTGATGATTATAACGAATTTGTGCGTCGCCCTCATATTTGGGTAAATGCCGAATACGGGCAGGTGGTACGTAATTTGCAAAAAGGGCTGGACCCCGAAACTCTTAAGATCATTTTTTACGAGGACTTGCATGCCGATCAACGCGGTGTGTTAGCGGACATTGAAAAGTTCTTGGATATTCCGGCGTTTAACTATCCTCAGCCTCTGTTGGATCGTCGTTTCACCGAAAGTGTCAAGCACGACATGCCGGATTATTTCCCTGATTTGTTTGCTAAAGATGTCGTGCGTATCCGATCTGAAGTGCAGGATGCCGGACTGACTTTACCGGAAAAATGGGGCTAACTGCCATTTTGCGATAGGTGCACACCTATTCTAGGATGGTAAATTCGATTGATTAGAATGGGTAAACGGCCTAACTCTTTTGCCCAAGCGTGATCTTGGCATTAGCGATGCCACCCTAACAGAGCGAGCATGAACCAAGTGACTAAGAATAATCCATCTTATCTGTTCATCATGGGCTGCCCGCGCTCCGGTACTACGGCGATGGGAACATATCTAGCGTCACATCAATCTGTTGTTATGGGAATCGAACGCTTCGGCCATCGGATTCATCCCGGCAACTATTCGATGACCAAAGAGCTATTTGAAGCCGAACGGTTTATGGATATCCAGCCGGGTGATACATTTTATGAATCGTTTGATTTCGCACCAATGGCATATGGCGGAATAGATGAAAAATTTGGGAAATGTGAGTATGTTGGTGACAAAATACCCATGCTTTATACCTCGCTGCCGGAGTTCTTTGAGGAGTTTGGCAAGGACGCCTATGTCGTGTTTATGCTGCGCAACATTTTTGATGTAGCTGCGTCCTATGTGGCGCGTAAAGATGATCCCAATGACAATTGGTCGCGTGATATTGATCAGGCGATCAACGATTGGAGCCTGTCGATCAAAGCTTACAACAACAGCGAATACAAAGATCGCATTCTGCCTGTAGTGTATGAGGACTTTTTTACTTCGACTGACCTTCCAGCCAAATTGCTGGGGAAGCTCGGCTTGAAAAATGGTGCTGAAGAAGTGGCCCGCGCCAAAAACATGGTGGCACGAGGGGAACAATTGGCGGCCCTTAGACCGCGTAACCTAAGCGAGGCAGATGTGTTGCGCATCTCGCTTAAGGCTCCGTTTGGTGGCTACCGCGCGCTAGTCGAAGACGCGCGGGCACAGTGGTCACTACTTGGTAGCGATCCAAAAGGATGACAGCCCACGGATGTCTGAAACACCAAATTCTTCAGGCAAATCCGTAGCAAGTTCAACTTTCGAAAACCCGGCTTCTTGCAGCAGGCTCATCACCTGGTCTGGTGAAAAGATGCGCATTTCCAGCGTGCTTCCGGGACCACCGTGAAAACGCAAGTTATTGAACACTTCTAGTTTGCCGTCTTTGGTCGCATTGACCAATGTGTGACCTTCTTTAGTTTCCAATATCTGGAAATCTGAAAGGTCTGGAAAATGCTCTGTTCCAGTAGGTTGTGCTGGAACGCTTAGGATGAATTTCCCGCCTTTGCGGAGATAGGCAAACGCATTGTGATAAGGTGCCGCAACAGGTGGTGGGGTGTGTTCGAACACGTCTGAAGAGATCAGATAATCATAGACGCCCGGTACGGACGGCGCTTGCATGATATCGACCATCGGTTCCTTGTGATAGTAAGTGTTTTCGTAGTTGGAAAAGCGTTTCATGCAGTTTTCAACCGGATGCGCATCCGAAAGACCGATACCTTTCAGTTCGCAATCGCCATCTTGGTCAAGACGTCCTGTGCCGCCAAAAACATGCTTAGACACCAGATAGGCAACTTTGCGAAACCGCGTAGACGAACGACAATTACTGCACAGGGGACCTGGCACTTTTTCATTTGTTCCAGCGTCTACTTGGTTCTGCGTTCCACACAGATTGCAGATGTATTCGGATATCATATTGCGACCTCTAAATTTTGTTACTCGTTCGGCAGTTGGTTGATGGCTTTATTGAAGTGACCCAAAAAGGTCCGCCTCTTCGAACGCTGCACGCATCAAGGTGCGGCCGCGATCAAACGAAAATGCTTCTTGCATGTAGCTTCGAGAGTTTTCGGACAGTTTGGTCCATAGCTTTGCATCGGTGTTCAATTTGTTGATGGCTTCAACCCATTCTGCGGGGGTGTTTGCAATAAAACAATCATGCCCTGAGCGCAGGCCAATTCCTTCGGCGGCGGTGGGACTAAGGACGCAAGGAATACCATGCGCCAAGGCACTTAGAACCTTGCCCTTGATACCAGCACCAGAAAGCAGGGGCGCAACAAAGATGCGGTGTGCATCATAGGCATCACCAGCATCCTGAATAAATCCATGTGGATGAATCAGATCAGACTTTAGTGCCTTGATCTCATCGTTAATCCCAGAGCCATAGATCGTCAGTGGGATAGGTTTCTTTTGTGCACTGATCAGTGACATCACCTCACGGGTGAACCAAATGATCCCTTCCGCGTTTGGGTGGTGCTTAAAGCTACCTAAAAAGGACATACCAGAGCGATCAGCGATCGCTGGAATCGTGGCGGGTACGTCGACTACCCAAGGGCACTTCACTACCTTTGACTGTCCGTCCGTATAGGCTTGAATGACTGAATGCTCGACGTCGTTATAAGACAGGACAACGTCTACACTTTTGATGATGTCCAATTCTTCTGTCCGTGTTTGACGTGCCCGGTCGAGCTTGCCGGCGTCACCTTCGTTCTGGGAGGTACGGATTTCGCGCAAGAAATGCAGATCAGCGTTATTGAACAGAATTTTTGCGTTTGGCGCTTGGCTGCGAATTTGCTGTAGAACTGCCTGACCGACATAATAGCGCGTGATAAAGAACGCATCAAAATCCTGCGCATGCTTGTTCAGGTATTCGGTGGTGTTCATGTAGAACGGCGCATAGATCATTTCGACGCCCATCTTTTGCAGCTCTTCTGTGTAGCTGCCAAAGTGCGCCATATTGGTCGGCATAAAGCTGACTTTATAGCCCAGCGACTGTACCAATTTGATCTCTTGAATCGCTGCATACGATCCTGCGTCGCGGTCCATACGGGGGGTCGCATAGTCGATAAACAATACGCGTCCGACTATTCCACGATCTTTTTCCAGATCGGGTTGATGACCTTCTTTGCCAAAGTTCGCATAGGCGTTCGCCCAGCGGCGTTTGAACTTGGGGCGGTTGACCTCTTGATATTTCTTGAACCCGGTTGAGACATCCGTGCCAGATGTCATGCCCTCGTAGTGGTAAACGATAGAGGATGGGACAAACCATGTGGTGTACCCGGCTTCACGCACCTTGAACGCAAAATCTGTGTCCTCAAAATACATCGGCTCCATGTAGGACGAAAGACCGTCAAGTTCTTTCCAGAGCTTTGTTGGCACCATCATCGCGGCACCACATAGATAATCTGCTTGTCGCGCATAGCTGAAGCGGGGTTCGTTGGGGTTTTGACGATTGCCGTAGTTCCAAGGGTTTCCTGTGCCCCAGATGATCCCACCGGCGTCTTGCAGTTCACCATTTGGATACAACAGTTTCGAACCAACCAAACCAACATTATCAAACCGAGAAAAGGCAGCGATCAGTTCATCGATCCACCCTGTCGTGACCTCAACGTCATTGTTCAAAAGAACGATGTATTCACCACGTGCCTTTTCAGCGCCGGCATTGCACGCACGGATGAACCGCTGTGCTTCTACGTTATGAATCACAGTAATGCCGGAAACGATATTTTCGAGTTCGCTTGTTTCATCAGTGGATGCATCGTCAACGACGATGACTTCAAAGCTGGCTTTGTTATGAGCAACGAGCAATGAACACAAACCTAGGTACGTAACCTCAACCTTGTTGTGGGCTGGAATGACGATGGAAACGTCAGGTTTGTCCACTTTGGGAAAGTGCAACGGCTTTAGTTTGACGTTCTCATACCCACCTTCAAGCACACTGAGAGCATAGTTGATTTGGGTTAGATCCGTTTCTTGTGTTGCCGCCCCCAAAACCGCCTTGAGGCCCGCATAGCGTAACGCAGTCTGGGCAAATATCGCTGTAGGGAAGGGCGCGGCTGTTTCGCGCTGCAAAATATCTGCGGGAGTGATGACAGATGGCATGAGTTGTTGTTTTTCAAAGAACACAACAGAGGCTGATTTATCCCTAAGGCTAACCCGGCGGTCATAGCCATTCAGGTATTGGTTCGGGATGCGGATGATGTTGTCATGCTTGCCGATCTTGAGCCGCTTAACAGGTATACCATCAATGCACAGCACCATGTCCATTTCTTGGCCAGACTCACAGATCAACGTATGGCCATAGTTCTCGCGCACGCGGAAATCGATTTGCTCAACATCGCGCACCGGATAGGATTTATCGCCCATCTTGAACGATAGATTTTCGCCGCCGCCTAGAACATTCGGTAATGATGATTTGAACCATGTTCCGTTGGTCTCGGTTGTGTCGCCGTATAGAAAATCAGCCTCTAACAGGTCATTTTTACCATTTTCCATTGCTGTTGCGACGTGGACATCCGCGAGAAAGACAAACGGTTCTGTTCCGCGATTGTCTGGTACGTGCTCGTGGTATTGTACAGATATTTTTACGTCACAACTTTTGAAATCTGACGGAATTGGAAGGCGTACCGCTTTGTAGCCACTGCGTGATGCGCCGCCAGGATGTGCTAAATCAAACGCAATTGTGTGGCGAACCTGTGACCCTGTTTCAGGGTTATTCATAACAACATGAAGATCAGCTTGTGCGCGGTGAACACCCAAGTATGCCTCAAAGAACATCCCTTTTTCGACTTTTGGTACAGTGATTTTGTTGTTCAAAAAGATCTCGCAAGGCGTGTCATACTTGCTGATCATCAATTGAACAGTTTGGCTGCCGGAAAGAGCCCAATCGGTAAGGTTATTCACCCAACAAGCAAAAATTTCGCCAGGCGTATTTTCCCGTGGCATCGAATGGGAGTTCTGATTGAGATCCGCAGTATCAAGCAAGAATTCACGCCCAATCGCATATTGATAGACAGGGTTCTGTGCGCAAGGTTCAAACGGACTGCTTGCGTCGTCCAAACGTATCTCCATCGCCTTTTTTGCGGCAGCTTTTTCGACGTTCGCAAAAACGGAGCCTTCGATCATCACAAGGCTACGTAGGTGAGGGATGTTGCTTGGTGCCATTGTTACTTAACCTTACTTTAGCAAATTACTCTTGGGCGTACTGACTGTAATGTTCTGTAGATAGCCCTTTGTTCACGTTCGCCCTAAACAGATTTGGACTATTTGTCCAAGATGTCACGATGATATCTGTTCAAAAGAAACAGCCCCGACATAAAGGTGACGGCAGAAATTGCCACAGGGTAAGCGATCGAGACATAAGTGGGTTGGTAAAATGGATAATACCCATCACGCATCAGCCCGATGATATGGACCAGCGGATTATACCATAGGTAGTCGTCATATGGTTGAGGCACGCTTTCAAAGATAAAAAATATGCATGAGACAAGGAACAAAGGCCGGTTTAGAATCGCCCAAGCTGTGTGCCAAATTGGATAGGCAACTGTCAAAAAGCTGTTCAATGTGCCTATCCCAGTCGCAAGCATAAACACCAATAGATAGGCTTGAAATACCTTGGTAAAATCGATGGTTGTCGTTGGCTTCATAACGATGATGATGAAGGATATGACCACGAAGTGAACCATCATTTGCGTTAGAAAGTTAAGCAAAAGTCGCGCGATGATAGCGTCTAGAAACGTAATGCGTGGATAGGCAAGCAAAGCACGGCTGAACTGTATTGTCTGCGATAATTTTGCGGACACTTCCATGTATCCGAACAAGGGCAAGATGCCCGCAGCATAGAATAACGCAAAACTGGTGCCTAACGGTGGCGCGCGGAAGCCTGCGGAAAAGATCAGCGTCAGTAATGCGATGCCTGCTGCTGGTTCTAGTACTGCCCAGACGTAGCCCCCGGGTGATCGACCATACGTAGTCGTCATTTCGCGCAGCATTAA
>CALKXT010000095.1 GCA_938003685.1 uncultured Sulfitobacter sp.
TTGTTAACCGCGCCAAAAGTTACTGTGATTGACGTTGTGCCTAGTTGTTTATTCTGACTCGTAGCGACCACGTATTCGACACCTTCAGCGCTGAAAATCCATCCATTCACCAAGGGAAATGGTTTTGTATCGGGATAGTTGGCCTTGAGCGTTGCAAACAACGAGCGCCTCAGCCCATTACCGTGCTTGCCAGACGAGCCGACAATACAATCAAATATCCCGGGTTTCCCTTTAAGCGCCGTGATCTGAAGCGAAGCCAGATGACCCTTGGCATTCTCAAAGGTAATCAGGCTCAGGACTGCGCTTTTGCCTACTTGGGAAAAACCGCGATTACGCGCGGCGGCGATAAATTTACTCCGCGTGTCTGCCTTGGGCACGACGCAAACCGTAAGCGCCGTGTTCAAGAATTCCTTGTCAGTGAGCGCAGGGGAAAGCACAAATTGCGCAGAAGCTGTGCTTGCCCAAACTGCGGCCACCGCCAAAGACATCAGAGCGCGGCGTAAAATCACCCCTTAACGGCCTTTACGATTTTCTGCGCGCCGTCTTTGAGATCATCCGCAGCAATCACATCCAGACCACTTTCGTTGATGATCTTTTTGCCTTCTTCGACCTTGGTGCCCTCAAGGCGCACAACCAGCGGCACTTTCAAACCAACTTCTTTTACAGCCGCTACAACGCCCTCTGCGATCACGTCGCAGCGCATGATGCCGCCAAAGATGTTGACCAAGATGCCTTTGACCTGTGGATCAGATGTAATGATCTTGAACGCCTCAGTGACTTTTTCCTTGGTCGCACCGCCACCTACATCGAGGAAGTTGGCAGGTTCGGCACCGTAGAGCTTGATGATGTCCATGGTCGCCATCGCCAGACCTGCACCATTGACCATGCAGCCAATTTCACCGTCCAGCGCGATGTAGTTCAGGTCGTACTTAGAGGCTTCCAATTCCTTTGGGTCTTCTTCGGTCACGTCGCGCAGTTCCGCGATGTCGTTGTGACGATACATGGCGTTGCCATCAAAGCTGACCTTGGCATCAAGCACCTTGAGGTCGCCCGTGTCGGTGACGATCAGTGGGTTGATCTCTAGCATCTCCATGTCTTTTTCCATGAACGCTTTGAATAAGATACCCATGAGCGATACGCATTGTTTTACAGCTTTGCCTTCTAGGCCCAGTGCGAATGCGATGCGTCGACCATGGAACGGCTGATATCCTGTCGCGGGATCAACGGCAAAGTTGATGATTTTTTCGGGTGTGTTGGCAGCAACTTCTTCGATGTCCATGCCGCCCTCAGTTGAGCAGACAAAACCAACGCGGGATGTTTGGCGGTCCACCAACAGCGCGAGATACAATTCAGTCTCAATGCCAGAACCATCTTCGATATAGATCCGGTTAACTTGCTTACCTGCTGGCCCGGTTTGGTGCGTGACCAATGTGCGCCCGAGCATTTTCTTGGCTTCTTGAGATGCTTCTTCAACGGATTTGGTGAGGCGTACGCCACCTGCATCACCTGCGTCTTCTTCTTTGAATTTGCCTTTACCGCGCCCACCAGCGTGAATCTGTGCCTTGACCACCCAAAGGGGGCCGTCCATCTCGCCCGCAGCGGATTTGGCGTCTTCGGCTTTCAGCACGACGCGGCCGTCAGATACAGGGGCACCATAGCTGCGCAGGAGGGCTTTCGCCTGATATTCGTGGATGTTCATGAAAAACTGTCCCGTTTTTGTTCAAGTCTCTTCGCAGTATGCGACTGAGTCTTATCGCTCGGTAAACAGTTTTTCTCAGTTTCGGAAAGATTGCCAGACAAAAGTGACATTTGTGATCACACGTTAAAACCATGTGATCACAAATTTGAAACGGAGGCGGGTTTCGTCAACAATACTGGACGATTCTTTCTAATTCTCTGTGGCGAGATCACGCAAATGTGGTTCAAATTCAGTGCAGATTGTGATGCTTTTTGCCTCCGGATCGTAATAAGCATTGGCCTCATCACAGTCTGTGACCTCAATCTGCAAGGTTTCAGGCAGCGAAAACTCAGAGTTTAGGGCGGCAACTTCGTCTGCGATCAGTCGCTTGGTCAGCGTATCTGTCCCACCTGAATACTTAATCGTATCGCCAGCGCCAGCTTTAGATAGTTCGTCCAGTACCGGTCCCCAACTGCTCAACGCCAGTTCAAATTCCTCTTCACAGCTTTCGGCTCGTTCTTGGGGCAGGTCAAATTGATCAGCAAGGCCTGCGCGGCTGTCAGGCTCAGCACCATAGAACAGACAGACAAGGTTGTAATAGCGTTGCAAATCCGGGCCATGCACATCCCACCATGCAGGTGTGTCTTCGCCTGCATTGGCTTCATCCAGAAATCCAAATGCCGCGTCTCGGGCAATGGCCGTCGCTGTTTGATTGTCATACAGCGCGTCAATCAGAAGGATCGATGCTGTATCCGCCGCGTCTTCTTCTTGACCGAATACGGGCAATGCCATGATGTCGATTAAGGCGTGGCCCAATTCGTGATAAAATATAGAAATCAGATTGGCCTCGACATAGTTGTCGATCTCGGCACTGTTTTCAGCCTGTGCTGGTGAAAGAGCAATAGCTAAGGTCGCAAAAGGGAGCATCCAACGCATCATGTCGGCATCAAAGCCCAGTAATCTAGATCAAGCAGGACATCGGGCAGGTATTTGCCATCATCGCCCTTTAACTTGAATGGATCGCCGCCTTTGGTTGCAACCAAACGCAAACGGATCGCACCAACACCCGGCGCGGATGTTTCGGCCTTGTCCAACACTTCGGACCAAGCACGGATCGTATCACCGGCAAGGCAGGGATTGGCATGTGCGCCACCGTTGAGGCCCGCAACAATCTGTGCATTCGCCAAGCCGTTGAAGGACAACGCACGCGCCATTGATATGACATGTCCGCCATAGATCAATCGGCTGCCGTCAGGGCGGGCAGAGGTGTCAAAATGCACCTTGGCCGTGTTCTGCCACAACCGTGTGGCCATCATGTGTTCGGCTTCTTCGACCGTTACGCCATCAACGTGATCGATCTGTTCGCCAATCTCATAATCACCCCAGCGGTGCGGTTCACCTGCCAGCGTGAAATCGTAGGTGCTGAAATCTAGCCCCTTTGGGATACGCAACTGTCCGGCACTCAACGCGCCGGGCAAGTTTGGCACCACGGTTTTCGGCGCAGGTGCATCCAGATCACGTTTGCGCACCATCACCCAACGGACGTATTCCAACACCGCTTCATCATGTTGGTTCAGTCCGGTGGTGCGCACGTAAACAACCCCGGTTTTCCCGTTGGAGTTTTCCTTAACGCCGATCACTTCGGATTGACTGCGCAGGGTGTCACCCGGCCAGACAGGCATCAACCAACGCCCTTGAGCATAGCCAAGGTTTGCGACCGCATTTAGCGACACATCCGGTACGGTTTTGCCAAACACCACATGAAAGGCGATCATATCGTCCAAAGGGCTGAACGGCAGGCCGCAAGATTGCGCAAACTGGTCTGACGAATACAGTGCATGCCGCGCAGGATAGAGCATGTGATAGAGCGCGCGTTCGCCCATCTTTACGGTGCGCGGCACCGCGTGGTGAATGGTCTCGCCTACTTTGTAGTCCTCAAAGAAGCGACCAGAATTGGTTTTGACCATCTTAGTGCGCTCCTAGTTTTGTATCAGGCGTGTAGGTGCCTTCGACTTCTTTAACGACGGATTGCCCGCACCGCATAACGCCAGCCGCGTGATCCCATGTCTGGGTGGGAGAGCCGTAAAGCTCCCAACCTTTGTTCATGGCGTCCGTGACTTTGTGACAAAAGGCGGAAGTGTCCTCTTCGGACAGAAAACGGTACAGTTTCATAAAGGCTCCGGCGGTTTAAGAGGGCAGGGGCGAGACGCCCAACCATGCGTGGATGGCGATGATGAGGATGGTCATAACAAGCGTGATGACAGCCAAACGAATATAGGTGGCGCGACCTGCATGTGCCGGGGCAACCCAATGTGGTTCTGCCTTGTTGATTAGGATCACCGAAATTAAAGCCCATGCCAACATCGTGCCGAACAGGAGGATTGAGGCCAGATCACCGTTTACCAACAAGTGCGCGATCGCCCAGATTTTCACAGCCAGCAATTGCGGATGCCGGGTTTTGTATGCGGGCCATGCTTTGGCACCCTTTGCCGCAGATGAGCCATAGACCCAAAGCGCAAGGATCATCAGCGCATTATTAATGTGGGTCATGAACGTGGGTGGCGACCACACAACGATAAAGTCCGCAGCGCGATACCCAAAGATGATCAAGAGCAACGCAGCAACGACGCCAAT
>CALKXT010000096.1 GCA_938003685.1 uncultured Sulfitobacter sp.
AGGCATTGTCATGACCCCGATCCCAACAGTGGAAACCGAAAACCTGCGTCTGCGGTGTGCAGAAATGCGCGATTTTGACGCCTATGCTGCGTTCCGTGCCAGTGATCGTGCAGCCTATGTCGGTGGCCCCAACACCCGCACGCAGGCGTTTGATAAGCTGGGCGAAATTATCGGCCACTGGCATCTGCGCGGCTATGGCCGTTGGATTGTGGCAGACAAGCATTCTGATGAACCGCTCGGCGTTGTTGGGTTGTTTTTCCCAGACGATTGGCCAGAGCCAGAAATCGCTTGGTCCGTCTTTGAAACCGCCGAAGGGCGTGGCGTGGCCTTTGAGGCCGCTATGGCCGCACGTGATTACGCCTACAACACCCTCGGATGGACCACCGCGATCAGCTGTACAGAGCCCGGTAACGCAAGATCACAAGCCCTTGCCGAACGTATGGGGGCCACATTCGAGCGTAAGTTCGTTACAGTCGATGGCCTCAATCTCAACGTCTACCGTCACCCATCACAAGCAGAGCTGACATGACCGATACAATCACACAAGCCGCCGAAATCCTCAAAGATCACCGCACCAGCATCGACAGGCTGGACGCGATCCTTGTGTATACATTGGGCGAGCGGTTTCAGCACACCAAAGCTGTGGGCAAACTCAAAGCCCAACACGACCTTCCCCCGTCCGATCCGGCCCGTGAAGCGGCCCAGATTGCACGGCTCGAAGATTTGGCGACAAGGGCAGACCTTGATCCCGAATTCGCCAAGAAGTTCCTGAACTTCATCATCGCTGAAGTCATTCAGCACCACGAAACCTACACATCTGACACTTAAGGAATACACACCATGGCTATGAAAATTCGTCTTGCCCGCGGCGGCTCAAAAAAGCGCCCCTTCTACCGTATCGTTGCTGCTGACTCGCGCATGCCACGTGACGGCCGTTTCATCGAAAAGCTGGGCACATATAACCCACTGCTGCCAAAAGACAGCGAAGAGCGCGTGAAAATGGACGTTGAAAAGATCCAAGAATGGATCGCAAAAGGCGCACAGCCAACAGACCGCGTTGCGCGCATGTTGGAAGCTGCTGGCGTTCGTGAAAAAGCGACACGCAACAACCCCAACAAAGGCACACCGGGCAAGAAAGCCCAAGAGCGTGTTGAAGAGAAAGCTGCAAAAGCAGCAGCCGCTGCCGAAGCTGCCGCCGCACCAGTGGAAGAAGCACCTGCAGCTGACGAAGCCGCCGCAGAATAATCAAAGCACAGCCCAGCATGGAGCATTTTTCAACAGATTTCCGTGCTGGGCTGCACGACCTCATGCGCTGGCGGCGCGATGTGCGCCACTTTGCAACTGATCCGGTGGATGAGGCATTGGTTACTCAATGCCTCGACACCTTTCATCTGGCCCCTTCTGTTGGGCTGTCAGAACCCTGGCGCATCATCCGCGTCGCGTCTGACACCGCGCGCCATGCCGCGCTTGAGAATTTCAAAGCTGCAAATGCTGATGCTCTTGCCGGATATTCTGGTGATCAAGCGGCCCTGTATGCCTCACTTAAACTTTCCGGTATGCAAGACGCACCAGAGCAACTGGCGATCTATTGTGATGACGGAACTGAAAAGGGTCATGGCCTTGGTGCTGGTACGATGCCCGAAATGCGGCGATATTCCGTCGTCGGTGCAATCAACTTGATGTGGCTGACTGCCCGCGCACATGGTTTGGGTCTGGGTTGGGTATCCGTGCTTGACCCTGATCGTTTGAACCGTGATCTTGACGTACCAGAGGGCTGGTCGCTTGTGGCGTACCTCTGTATGGGGTGGCCTCGTGTGAACACCGTGACGCCTGAACTAGAAACCCAAGGTTGGGAAGCCCGCGCATCCCACCTACATGTCGAAAGACGCTGATGTTTAGTCCGATTAAACTTGTTAAACTTGTCGTTCTTCTGGCCATTGGATTTTCCGCTGGTATCTCATTCGAACGCTACCTCATGCGCAGCGAATGTGAAGCTGGCGAAGGTGACTGGACCGGAACAATTTGTGTGGATTCGGAGTTGTTGCAATGACTGATATGATCTGCGTCGGGGCTATCGCGGGCTCTTATGGCGTGCGCGGTGAATTGCGTGTGAAAAGCTACTGCGCTGTACCCGAAGACATCGAAACCTACACACCCCTGTGGTCCGAAGACCGCAGCAAGCAATTTGCCCTCGCCATTCTGCGCCCGATTAAAAACGGGTTCGCCGCGCGCATTACAGAAGTCACCACCAAAGAAGAAGCAGACGCATTGCGCGGCATCGCCCTTTATGTTGATCGCGATCAGATGCCTTCGCTACCGGACGATGAGTTTTACCATGCTGACCTGATTGGCCTTTCGGTTTATGACACAGGCGGCGTTTTGCTTGGCACCGTAAAAACCGTTCAAAACCACGGCGCAGACGATCTGCTGGAATTACAACTGGCCGGGACATCCGAGACCACGTTTCTGCCTTTTACCAAGGCTGCTGTGCCGACCGTTGATCTGAGTGCTGGTCGCATCGTCGCGGACCCACCACATGGGGTACTGCCGGAAACGGAAACTAAATAATGCCACGCAGGATCATCCTGCATGCTGGTTTCCACAAAACCGGAACCTCCAGCATTCAGGCCACCTTGCGCGAAAATCGGATTGCGTTGAAGAAATACGCAGCGCTGCGACTGCGCTGGCATATGCAAGAATTGGTCAGCGCCACACGCGGTTATTCCACATGGCGTGATCCACTGACATTGATAAAGGCCCAAGATCGCTTTGAAAAACTGATGGACGGTTTGCCGGGTATGCCACGCCGCACGCTGATCATTTCTGACGAAGAACTCGCTGGGCATTTACCGGGACGTGGTGATCTGGCTGATTACTCCGCCGCCCCTGTGCTGCTTTATGCATTTTGGGAAATCATGACCAAGCGGTATCCAGAGGCGGAAATCATGCTGTACCTATCGACACGCGCGCCAGAAACATGGCTCAAATCGGCCCATTGGGAACACGTTAAATCATCCAACATGACTATGGATATGGAGGCGTTTCATGAACGCTATCACGCGGCCTCAAACCTTGAAGGCATGGTGTCTGAAATCGCCAGCCGCGTTCCCTGTCCGGTGCATCATACAGCGCTAGAGGATTGTCGTGATCTGCCGCTTGGCCCTGCGGATCCATTGCTTGATCTATGTGACCTTCCATTGAGCCTGCGTTCAGAGCTTGTTGCACCGCCCCCTATGAACACGCGTTTAAGCGATGACATTCTAAACGCCATGATTGCCGCAAACAAAGCAAACCCGACATCAAGCGCCCGCAAAGCAGCAAAAGCCGCAATTTTAGCAGAGGCGCGCGCGTCATGAAGTCACCCCGTTCACATGGCCGCCAATCCATACGTCCAACCCTGAAGCCGCGTGAATTGATGCAAAACACACCAGATTATGCCGACATATGGCAGGCGCGTATCGTGACCCTGTTCCCTGATCTGTTCCCCGGCGTGCTGGGGGCCAGCCTGACGGGTAAGGCGCTGAACGATGGTAAATGGCAACTCCACACCCACGACTTGCGCCCCTTTGGCATTGGCAAGCATCGTAACGTAGATGATACACCTGCAGGTGGCGGCGCTGGTATGGTTCTACGCGCTGATGTGGTCGGCCCCGCAATCGCCGACGCACAATCGCACGCCCATGGCCGTTGGCCGATACTGTACATGTCGCCGCGCGGCAAGCGTTTTGATCAGGCGATGGCGCATGATCTGTCCACTTGCGCAGGTGTCACCATGCTATGCGGACGCTTTGAAGGTGTGGATGAACGGGTGATCGAACACTTTGGTATCACCGAAGTCAGCCTTGGCGATTTTGTCATGACAGGTGGTGAACTCGCTGCCCAAGCGATGATCGACGCCACTGTGCGCCTGCTGCCCGGCGTGTTGGGTAATGCGGAAAGCACAGTTGAGGAAAGCCATTCAAACGGCCTACTTGAACATCCACAATACACCCGCCCCCCCACATGGGAAGGCCACGATATTCCAGCTGTTCTCATGTCCGGTAACCACGGTGAGATTGCAAAGTGGCGGCAGGCACAGGGAGAAAAGCTGACGCAAAAACGTCGGCCTGATCTATGGGCAAAGCGTCAAAACGAAACTTAATCTGCTTTTCGTGC
>CALKXT010000097.1 GCA_938003685.1 uncultured Sulfitobacter sp.
CGATCTTTGACTTCCAAGGGATTGGAAACACAACGCATCATTGTTGGTTGGCAGCTATCTTATCGTTAAATAACCGTTAATTCATCCTGAGGTTGGTTGCCTTCTAGGTGTATGTTCAATAATTTTATCTCAATTGAGAAATCTAATCCCAAAGGAATTGAAATGCGCATTATTTATACTGGTCAAAACGTAGACGACAGTTCGTTTTTTACCCAAGCCCTTGTCAGTGGTAATCCGGAAGTATTTGAACCAGACCTCATTTCAGCAAGTTCAACCCAACTCGTTTTGAGCAACCCTGATACCGGTTGGATTACAACAGTCAACGGATTTGGATTTTCATTTGATGCCAACGGAGAACCCACTGGCGGTACGATTACCAGCTTTAGCGTGGTAGATGGCCCGCAAACAATCGCGGTCGTGGATCAGATCAACTGGAGTTTACCGGGGTTTGCTTCAGCTATGGATCAAATCCTCGATACCGACGACGGATCCCAGCTGGCTGCATTGTTCAATCAATCGGGAGGCATCACGATAGATGCAAGCGGTGCCGGTGATGGCTATGACATGGAAGAATTTGAAGGGTTTACCCAACTTCTTACAGTGCCAATGACCATTACGGGCAGTGATTATGATGATGATTTGTTTGGGGGCTCCGGCAACGACACGATCAATGCTGGTGCAAACCCAGATACGAGCGATAATTTATATGCAAGCGGCGGAAATGATACTTACGACTTTGCCGATGCTGGGCCAACCAGCTATTTCTCAATAAATTATGCTAATTTTATTGGCGTTACTGTAAACTGGAACGGGGTCACAGGTGCCACAACCGCAACGGCTGGCGGTTTTACTGACACTTTCTTGAACTTTGATATCGCAGCCAGATGGGGTATCGGTGCTATAGGTACTCAAGGAACAGACGTATTCAATGTATCTGCTGCATCTGACCAATGGATGCAACTGCAAGGGGGCAGTGGCTCAGACACCTTTAACCTGACGACGGCTGGCGGCACGATCCGCATCGATTATCGCTATGGCGCGAATGAAACTGCGACACAGGGTGCAATTGTAAACCTCGGTACTGGCGTCACAGCCAACGATGGGTATGGCTTCTCCGACACAATGAATATCACCTATGGCGATGGCCGGATCGAGTTGCGCGGCACAAACTTTGCGGACAACTTCACTGGTGGTTCTGGCAGGGACAGCTTTATCACCGAGCAGGGTAACGATACTATTGATGGTGGCGATGGCTGGGATCGTCTTCGCTATGACCGCAATGGTGTTGAGAACCTGAATGTCGATCTGGCGGCAGGTACGGCCACCGGGTCTTGGAACGGTCAAGCATTCACGCACACGATTTCAAATATTGAATACTTACGTGGCACAAGAGATGGCAACGATACGATTGCAGGATCAGATGAATACGAACTCTTCCAAGGCCTTGGCGGTAATGATCTGCTATCAGGTGGCGGCGGCGGCGACACCTTGGAAGGGGGCTCTGGCAACGATACGTTGAACGGCGATGCGGGTAATGACGAGCTGTTTGGCGGTGTTGGCTTTGACACCCTCAACGGTGGTGATGGCAACGACAGTCTGTTTGGTGAAGGCAATACCGACCGTTTGAATGGCGGTAACGGTAATGATTTGCTGGTCGGTGCAGAAGGTTTTGACAACCTTTACGGCGATGCAGGCAATGATACGCTTGTGGGCGGCACCGAAGCGGACCGTCTGTTTGGCGGCACCGGTAATGACGTCTTGCGTGCGGGCACCAACATTGGCTTTAGCGTTGATGGTCTGTTTGGCGAAGAAGGTAACGACAGCCTGTTTGGTGAAGGTGGCTTTGACCTGCTGGATGGTGGCGAAGGCGACGATTATTTGGACGGCGGCGCACAGTCGGACAACCTGTATGGTCGCGCTGGCAACGACATCTTGATTGGTGGTGCTGGCTTTGACCGTCTGTTTGGTGGCGCTGGCGACGATGTCGCATCAGGTGGTGCTGACAATGACGGTATCTTTGGCCAGCAGGGCAATGACACGTTAAACGGCGAAGGCGGCAATGACCGTTTCTTTGGCGGTTCCGGTAACGATCTTATCGATGGCGGTACAGGCACTGACACGCTGATCGCGGGTTCCGGTTTTGACACGCTCATCGGTGGTGAAGGCGATGATGAACTCTATGGTCGCTTCAACGCCGATACGTTTGTGTTTGCAGATGGTCACGGCAACGATACCATTGGTGACTTTGAGGTTGCGGGCACGTTCGAACGCATCGACCTAAGCGGTATCAGCGCGATCAGCTCTGTTGCTGATCTGGACTTGGGCAACAACTCAGGCGGTGCTGCCACACAAGTAGGCGCGGATGTTTTGATTGCGACAGGCGGCGGGAACTTCATCACGTTGACCGGCATCACCTTGTCAGACATGAGCGCGAACGATTTTATCTTCTGATATTTGGCGAAGGCCGAATATCAACAGGTAACAAGAATAGGCCGCCGCAGAATATGCGGCGGCCTATTTAATGTTTAAGCAAATCATAGAGACGGCGGCGCACAGCCTAACAAGCCAGCTGGCAAAACAATGTGCGCACCTGCTTGGTAAAGCGCTGTGCCAAAATCAGGCATTTCACTGATCAATGTTACGCTGAACGAATTTTGCGATAGGATTGCGACATCAAAGGGTAAGTCGCGCAGAAACGCTGCGTCCGGGAACATGACCAGCGCAGCAGGTGCGGCATCAGACGCCAACATGACGCCAGCCAATATAGCGACCCAGCCTGTCACGATAGCGGTGCAGGTTAATAGTATCTTAATAATCATGTACATGCTCTACACGTACGGTGCCGTTGGCGAACAATGCAAGAGTGACCATTAGCTTGCTAACCTTTGTCAGAATAAGATGACGGTAATCATCATATCCTTGCCGTTCAAAACTGGCCAACGCCCCGGCTATGGTAGGTTCTTTAGCGATCACAGTCAGCATGATGTCGTCATTGCCTGCCATCTCGACTATCTCAACATCTAACACGGCCATCTGTTTCAACAGTTGTGTCAACGCGCGATAGCGAATGGTCTCTATCTCAATACCCTCTGGGCGCTCGGCAATAACAGTAATACCCTCAAACCCTGCCAAAGATCCAACATCTGGGCCTTTGACAATCATACGCAAGGTCAATTCATCAACGCCCACATTCGCAACCGCCCCTTCAATCACTCCAGCGTAGGCTGATTTGGCTGTGAACTCTGCACCAAGTGCAAAGCGCCGTTCGCGATCTCGAAAGGATTGTGTTTTTGCAACTCCTAGTGCGGTGATATCACCCTCAAAATCCCATTTGTACCAAGGTACTTGCTGTAGGAATGTTGCATAGGCTTTGGCCTGCCGTGCGGATAGCCTGTCTAACGGGCTGTGTTCTGCCCCCCTCGCCCACGTGGCGATGCGCCCGATTGTTTCTTCATACGCCGCTTTAAATATTAGTTCCGCACTAAAGCTGACACCGATCACATAAACTAATTGTTTGGTTTGCACATTCATCCCACCATGAGACGCTGCTTGTTCCTTCAATGCACACAGCGATGACCAGTAGGTTCTGATTGCGCCAAAATAGCCAAAATCATGCGGATCATTTTCATCAATAACTTTCGCGTAATCGTCATAGGCATGCACAATGTGCCACTCTGGATAGGTAAGGAGCGTGCGGGCCTCTGCCCTGTGGTGCTTAGGGGGCAAGATGGACACATACTCCCCTTCAACTACATCGCCATGACAGCCAAACTCCACCCAAGCCACAGGCAAGAGCAACGCCAGAACCAACGCCACTACAGCGCTTACAATACTCAGCATCCATTTACCGAAACGGCGCATCAGGCGCGGTCCAGCTTCCAAACAGAGAACAGGGCAAAGCCGCCCAATGCGATGTGAGGTAGGTTCGCCAACACACGGAACATCGTAAACGACATGCCCTCAGACGCATTGGTAAAGATGCCCAAATCAAGGTAGCCATAGCCAGTGAAGAATCCGAATACCCCGTCCCCTAGGTAGAGCGCGCCAAACATCAGGAGAAACATTTTGGACGCTCGATGCGAAATCAACGCTGCCACTAGAGCCCAGATGGCCGATGCGACGTGCAAAGCATCATCAAAGATATCGAGCGCAAATATGCCAAAGGCACGTCCCTCAGTATCCGTCAAACCGGGGATATAATTCAGCGACGCAGCCCCAATCAAAGCGACAAAATAGCCAATCGCGATTTTCTGCAAAGTGGTCATAACTGCTCCAGATAACTGTCCCAAAGGTTATTGCGAAATATCATATCAGGATCGAGGCTACGTTTTGCCGCCCCAAAGGCAGCGGCACGCGGATAGGCCCGTTCCAATTGTGACACCGTCGGATGCGGACGGTATGGCAGATAATAGGCACCGCCAATATCTATGATGCCCTCAACCAAATCACGGGTCATGCGTGCCATGTCGGCCTCTGCCCTTGTTGTCATTTCTTGGGAAAACGACATGACAGCGGCGATGCGTGGCACCGTTGCATAGGAAAGCCAACTTTCGTTATCAGTGTTGATAAACCGCAACGTGACATTCAGAAACTCTTGGTACGACTCTGGGATGACGTTTCGACAGAGCGTCAAAAACTCAGAAAATCGATCTGGCGCAACAAAATATTCATGCAAGATATCTGTTCGCGTATCATCGCGATCATCCAATGTGATGACGGGTTCATTGATCAAGGAATTACGAGTCGTTTCTCCGCCGCCAAGTGCGGTACCGAGATCGGTTTCGAACCACCAGCGCAGGTCCTTCATCCGTTCGTTACCTAATTGCGCACGGTACACATAGCTGGCAATTTTCGACATGATACCAGAACTCGCAGCCGCAGGCAGGTCGGATTGATCATCGGTGGCGCGGTAGGTGATCATCAGTGCGTGTTTAAAAAACTCCGCGCGCGACACGTTCAAGCGCCCATATGCCATCGTGACGTCTTGATCCTCTAACGCTTTGATAAATGCGGTGCCGAAGTCTTCAGCAGGCATTTCGGCAAATATGGGTTTAAGGCGGGTATTTTTCTCCATCTCGACGTCCATCGAAACGATTGCCCCGGTTAGACCGTATCCGCCCATGCTTTGATTGAAGAGTATCGCGTTTTCGGTACGTGAGCAGGTTACCAACGCACCATCAGGCATGATCAAATCGATCGCCCGCACCGTCGAGCCCATCGGGCCAAAAGGCACAGGCCAGCCATGCGCATTAACGCAAAATGTTGATGCCACACCAAAGTCATTGTTCGATTGCATGACTTTGGGGGAGTAGCCGATAGGGTCAAGAGTGCTGATGACCTGAGACCAGCGCGCGCCGCCATAAGCGCGATATATGCCTTGATCTATGTCCGTTTCAATCAAGCCATGATCAAATGTAATTGCATGGCCATCCAGCGGGATTGCTTGTCCGCCCATGCTATGGCGTGCTGCACTGACGTTCACAGAGCGACCATTTTCGCGCGCATCCTTTATCTCATTACGAATCGCAGTGACCATCTTTTGATGTGAGTTTTCCTTTAGGATGATGTGTTTATGGATTGGCGTTTGGCTCAGCATGCTTGCGTCATTCAACGTAGCATTCAGATTGTCTGGAACGGTAGATTTCGTGCCATCACGTGATGGCATGCTTGGCGAGAGGGCGCGCCAGCCAAGAGCACCCCCAGTGGTGCCTGCGCCAAGAAGGGCTGCTCGTCGTGTCCAATTTTGCATCCGGCCTCACACTAAGTTGCTTAGATACATTGTGGCGCAAGTGGCCACGTGAGGAAACGGTGTAATTCCTTACCTTTTAGCAGCCTCTAGTTTCATAGCCTAGTTATGGGTTTTTTTATGTAATGTTTGTTGAACGCAAGAAGCCACCCTAGGGTGGCTATTGTTTTGGTTGCGGGAGTAGGATTTGAACCTACGACCTTCAGGTTATGAGCCTGACGAGCTACCGGGCTGCTCCATCCCGCGACAAGATAGATATTTGTTTGCATCGCAGAGAGATACGTTGTTTGGAAACCTTATTAGG
>CALKXT010000098.1 GCA_938003685.1 uncultured Sulfitobacter sp.
CCACCATGGGCATAGATCAACACATGTTTGATCGGCACCTTCCTTGGCTCGACAGGGTTGTCGATGATCCGGGCAATTTGTTTGACTGTCTCAAAATTGGTTGCATACCGCCCTCGATTGACAAAATTGCCATCGTCCAAGTGTATGAAGTGGTGTAGCACTTCATGACGGCGCGGTGATGCAGCGATTTGTTGAACCGCTACAGATTCCCGCCCTTCGCGCGATACGACCACAACGCCAAAAGATCCGGGCGTCGGCACGGCAAGGCGCAATACCCAAGCATCGACAATGTTTTCGGCCCAATCCTCGTAAGACCAATGCGCAACACCAGCCTGCCCGTCAAAGCCACCCCAATCATCACCCCACGAATTTTGGATGATGAACCCTTTGTCATCATACCCAATGATCGCAAAGGCATGCCCACCTTCGTGGCGAGAACGCTTTTTAATTCTCCCGTTTTTCGGATTGCCCCATCCTGAATGGGTCATCCCGGACACAACAATCGCCCCGACCTCATTCAAGGCCACGTGGTAATCAATGATGTTGGGGCGCAAACGATAATACGCCCCCAAGCCGACCTGTTTGGCATCATCCGCATGTTTCGCAGTCAACGTCCAAGGGCCTCCCCCCTCAGGAAGAAAAGTAAACGGTGCCTCTGTTTCACTACACACACCGTTGTGAAACATGCCTTTGATTGATCCACGCAGGCTGGACCATTTGTATTCCTCACCATCCCATTCATCATGAAATTTAGCCATTTCATACAACATACGGGGGCTAACACCCTTGGGGTCCGCTTTGCTAAGCCGGTTTTGCAGATTGACCACAGCCGCCAAGGCAAAGCCAACACATGCGCCGTCTTCAAGTTGATCCCGAATTATCAGCTTGCTATAGTCAGGCTTCAGCCCCTCCTTCAATTCAATCAAAGAGGGTTCATAAATCCTGTCTCGCAAGTCTGGAAAATCCGGCAACACCGATACGCGGCGCTTCATTCCATTTGCTAAAATTTGTTTTTCTTTATCTGCCACGTCCAAACCTAATCCAGCTAAGAGCACACTTGTAGCGTGTTCAGTAGACGCCTCAATTGTCCTTAAGTCAACTTAGGCGTGTTGGTCAGGCTTCACTACCAATCAGATTTAGCGCATCACAAAGGGGTTGCTCATCGGGTCATCAGAGATGTTAATCCACGTTGTTTTGATGCGCGTATAATCCAAAATCGCCTCTTGCCCCGCTTCACGGCCATAACCGGATTGGTTGAATCCCCCAAAGGGTGCGATAGGTGAAATTGCCCGATATGTGTTGATCCAAGTGATCCCAGAACGGATGCGTTTAGAGACACGATGCGCCCGCGCGACATTCTGTGTAAAGATGCCAGAGCCGAGGCCAAAGTCACTGTCATTGGCCAGTGCAATCGCTTCTTCTTCGGTATCGAATGGCAACAAAGACATGACTGGACCGAACATTTCGACCTTGAGGGTTTCAGTGTTTGGCGTGTCACATAGAACTAGTGTCGGGTGAAAATAATTGCCCTGTCCATTCCCTGCCCGCACACCACCGAATGCGACCTTGGCACCTTGCGATTTCGCTGTTGTCAGTGTTTCTTCAATCTTTGCCACTTGCGCCTGTGTACAAAGCGGACCCAAATGTGTCGCAGGATCATGCGGGTCACCAACAACCAGTCCCTTTGATTTTTCCGCAATTGCGGCAACAAGTCGGTCATAAATTGAGCGCTGAACCAATCCACGCGTTCCCGCCACACAAGACTGTCCCGACGCGCCAAAGTTACCCGCAATAAGCCCATTTGCAGCCGCATCAATATCAGCATCATCAAAGACAAGTATCGGGGATTTTCCACCCAGTTCTAGCGTCGTAACCGCAAAGTTTTCCGCAGAGTTGCGCACCACATGGCGCGCAGTTTCTGGCCCACCCGTAAACGCAATGCGATCAACATCCTTGTGCCGCGTCAATGGTATTGCACAATTTTCAGCGTCTCCTGTGATGACAGACACGACACCCTTAGGAAACCCCGCCTGTTCAACCAAACGTGCAAATTCCAACATCGGAGCAGGCGCAATTTCTGAGGCCTTTAGGACGATACTGCACCCCGCAGCCAACGCTGGCGCAACCTTGGTTGCTGCCAAAAACATCTGTGCATTCCAAGGCACAATCGCCGCGACGACACCGATTGGCATACGTTGTGTATAGACGTGCATATCAGGCTTATCGATGGGTAGGACAGCACCTTCTATCTTGTCTGCCAAGCCTGCATAGTAACGATAATAGTCAGCGACGTAACCTGTTTGAGCCATGGTTTCAGCAGCTAACTTGCCACTATCCGTTGTTTCAACACGCCCCAAATGTTCAGCATTTTCTGCAATAATGTCCGCCAAGCGGAACAGCAATTTGCCGCGTGCCGTCTGGGTCATGTCACGCCATTCTGGGTCATCTAGAATAGCTTTCGCAGCAGCTACAGCTTTGTCTACATCTTGCGCCGTGGCGCAATCAAATGTTGCCCAAACCTGACCATCAGCCGGGTTCTGGCTTTGCATGATCTGACCTGCTGATCCCGCCTGCCAATCGCCTGCGATAAAGAGTTCATAGTGCGGCATCGTGTTCATGGTGTTTTCCTTAACTCAGGCAAATGCTGGCATGACGTCATCAATAAAACGCGCCAATGACGCATGTTTACGTTCATGGCTCATGCCGCTGTCGATCCAAAACGCATATTCATCATAGCCCATATCCTCGTAGCGTTTGATACGATCAATGACCTCCTGTGTGGTCCCGATCGTCAAATCGCGGGCCATGTTTTCTGGTGCCATCATTGCATTGGCGGCCACATCATCAGCGCTTATTTCTTCGATCAACCCCTGGGACACAGGGCGCTTGTTCTGAAACCATGCGCCAAAGTAATTATAAAAACGACTCAACTCTTGCGCCCCGACTTGCACATCATCCGCATCAGAGGCCACATACGTGTGATGCAACAGCATGACCTTGGGCCGGGGGCCATCATGCGTTGCACAAGCCGCATTGAAACGCGCCATCAAAGAAGCAATTTCATCCTCCCCTTGCCAAAGGGGTGTAACTTGCACGTTAAAGCCGTTTTGCACCGCAAATTCATGGCTGTTCGGATCGCGCGCAGCCACCCAAATGGGTGGACCGTTTTCCTGTATTGGCTTGGGGGCCGATGTTGTGGTTGGAAAGTTGTAAAACGTGCCTTCATGTTCACAATCCCCTGCCCACAGCGCGCGCAACAAAGGTAAGGTTTCCCGCATCCGCTGGCCCGCATCCCACGCATCCAGACCAGGCGACATGCGTTCATATTCATAACTATAGGCACCGCGTGCGGCACCAATTTCAAGACGACCACCCGTGATCAAATCGGTCATCGCAGCCTCGCCCGCCAAACGGATCGGGTGCCAAAACGGGACAATCACGGTCCCCGTACCCAAACGCACATTCTTGGTATGATGTGAAAGATCTACCAACGTCGTGAACGGGTTTGGCGCGATGGTGAATTCCATGCCGTGATGTTCGCCCGTCCAAATCGCACGCATCCCCCCCTGATCAGCCATTTTGCACAGCCCGATGAAATCATCATACAGTGTTTTGTGATCCTGATCCGCGTTCAGCCGCTCCATATGTGCAAACAAAGAAAAATCCATCACATTACCTTTTCAATTGCTGGCAGGACGTCGCCTGCACTTTCATTGCCTATGTAAAAACCAAAGTTCTGGGCTTTGTGTTCATTCTCGAACCGCGTCAAAAGTGACTGAAGGGCGCTGTCTTTCACAGCCAAAGAGCCTAATCCATCAATCGCATGGGCGCTGAGAGTCGGCATCGCACCTGAGGGGTGGCCACGAAATACGATACGTCGACCGTTTTTGCCCTCATCATAGACCGCATAAACCACGTTAAGTTTTGCGCAAATACCCGCACCCTCAAGTGCGGTTTTCAAGGCGCGCAAAGGGCTTTCATCAGGTGCCACAATAACGGAAGGCAAATTATCATCTGCGGTCAGAAACAGGTTATGCCCGTCATCCAGCAATACACTTGCGCGTGTTTGCACCGCTGTGTGCGCCTCTGCCTTACGCTCTTTGCCCAGCGCAAAATATCCGTCTGGACCGTATCCCAAACCGGGATTTTCGGTACTGTCAAAATGTATAACTTCGCCAATCAGAACCAGATGATCACCTGCAGGAATTGCCTGGGACGTTCGGCACACAAAACCCGCAGCCCGGTCTGAAATCAGCGGTATATCGTCAACTGACGTTATCCAATTTGACTGGCCAAATCGATCTTCTGCGCTAGAGGCAAACAGGTTTGAAACGGCTTCTTGCCCTTCGGATAGAACACTAACACCAAACGACTTGGCGGATTGAAAGGTATCAAAGCTAGACAGATGTTGACCCGGACAGACCAATAGCAAGGGCGGATCAAGAGAAACTGAGGTAAATGAGTTCGCCGTAAATCCAACAGGTTCGCCAGTATCATTAAGGGTTGTCACAACTGTGACGCCGGTCATGAAACGACCAAACGCTAAACGCAGCGCTTTGGGGTCAGACAGCATAACCAAGCCCAGCGCTTTGATAGAAATCAGATAGGGCACGCCCTACTTCTTTGCAGTGCGTCATCGGCATCATATGGGCAGCAGTGTCACTCGCATAGGCCCGGCCAAACGGCGCAATCGCCGCCATGGCGTGTGACATCGCCGGGGTTGAGTTTAGATCATACACACCCGTCATAAACAGCGCGGGTATTTTTAATGCAGTCAACGATTGTGGCCCGTCATGAGATGCAAACACCCTATACGCGCTTGCGTATCCATCTGCGTCGCCGTTTCTTAACCATTCACCACAGGCCAGTGCCGCCTCTTTCATCTCCCCTTTAGGCTCGGCACCAAACCAGCGGATCAAGGTGGGTGTGGGATCAGTGACACTGATCAATGCAGCCGCGCGTGCCTGCACTTCTTTTTTTGCGCTATCACTACGATGGTAGATTGCATTCAGCGCTGCAACTGCACGAATTTTGTCCGGCATCGATACCGCGACATGTATAGCCAAGGCCGCACCCATCGAATGACCTGCGATACAAACGGGGCCCTCTAGGTCCTCAACAAATGCTTCAATCCGGGCTGCATAATCATCCAAGTGTTTAGCCCCTGCCAAAGGCGACCCACCATGCCCGGGCATATCGACGGCATAAACTGTGAAATGACCGACAAGTAGCGGCATCACACCTGCCCAGCTTTCTGCACGCAAGCCAACGCCGTGGATCAGAACCAGCGGTGGGCCTACACCCATGCGAACATAGGACAGCGCACCGGATTCCACAGATGCATTAGATCGCGGCTGGATTGTCCAAGTCATGGCCTAGATCCTTTAAGTCCTGATACCGATCGCCAATCCGGTGGTGGGGCCGTCCAGATGTCGCCGCACCAAGTGCGACAACAACCTCATCCGCGCGGGGCGCATCCTGAATCGAAAAATGAACTGTCAAGTAATGTGACCTTCGTCCTACATCGTTTTTGTCCATCAACGGAATTTGCAGCGCTGTGTTTGCTGGGCCGCGAATGTTGCTAAACGCGAGGTAGGATGTGGCACCCACCGCCTCGCGAAAAAAATTGCCAAATCGCAATGTGTGAATCAGGCCAGAGGCATGTTCAATCTCGCCATCAAGTCCAACAATTGCCGCCTTCCCAAAGGCTTCGATTTTATCGCCGCCACCAGTCATCTCTGTGATCCGATCCGTTAACAGCGCCCCCAGCACAGGGCCGTAGGCTTGAATGACAGGCTTGAGATTCTCAACGTATTTTCCCGCCCAAGGGTTTGTCACGACCGCAGCCGCTGCAAACATGCGCCATGGCGATGTCGCGGGTTTATATCCTTCGATCAGGATGTCTTCTTGATAGGTTACGATTTTGCGAATTTCGGGTTTCATGATGTCTCCAGTTTCGTCAGAGCCTAGCCCACACGAAAAAACGTGACAAACAATAGAAAACAATGTGAATTCATTAGAAAATCTAATGCATAGGCAAAACCATGTCTAAATCCCTACCGCCCTTAACGTGGTTTCGCGCCTTTGACGCGGCTGCGCGCCATCTCAGTTTTACCCTTGCCGCAGATGAGCTAGGCTTTACTCAATCGGCCATCAGTCAGCATGTCCGTGCACTTGAGGATCGCCTAGGCACACCCCTATTTTTACGCCGCCACCGCGCTTTGATGTTGACGGATGCTGGGCGCCTATTGGTCCCGGACGTTGCTGCGGCAATGGCGCGTTTGCACAATGCCACAGCTCGTTTTTTGCCCAGTTCATCCCACCCAAAGCTGACGATCGCCACGAGTGCCAGTATCGCCCAGTGGCTATTGGCACCGCATCTTCGCGACTTTCAGCGGTGGCACCCCGATATCACGATCCAGATACTCACAACTGTGTGGCCAGATGATTTTTCAAACACCAATGCAGATGTGGATATTAGGTTTGGGCCGCCAGATGTCGTCGGCCAAGGTGCCACATTGCTGGAACCCTCAATGCTGCAAGTCGTCGCTGCACCAGCCATTGCAGACCAGATCACCAACCCCATAGACTGGCATCAGTTAATCAAATTCCCTCTGATCCAAGCAATCGGAATTTCAACCAACTGGTCAGACCTTGCCAAGCAAGTCAAAGCACCGATCACTGTTACACCCAGCATTTTTGTCGACACCCATGGTTTGGCTGTTGATCTGGCGGTATCAGGTGCAGGCATTGCGTTGACACACAGTCTGATCAGTCAAGGCCCGATCAAGGAGGGTAAGCTTGCCAAAATACCCATTGAACCGGATATCGCCGAAGAGGGGTATTATTTAGCACGTAAGATGACAACATTTCCCGATGCACAGGATGCTTTTGTGTTTTGGTTCTTGGCAAAACTGTCTTTACATGTTCACGATGTTGAACCGCCGCGCAGTCAAGGCAATCAGGCAAAATGATTTTGGATATTTTAACCGTGCAACGCGCCGCCACCAGACATCTTGTTGAGGGAACATGAAAGGCCAAAGCAAAGACCATTCATCCAGCGGCATGACGCATGCAACCGCTTTCAAAGACATACCTCTTCGTAGATTTGAAATTTTCGCCTCGCCGGGCTTTTCCGAACTTGAGCTGTCCGCCATCACCCATACTCTGGCCTGTGCAAATGATATTTTGTGCGAAGAGAGATTCAAATGGCGATTTGTGTCAGGGTCACCTGGGTTTTTGAATGGCGCAACAGGCATGTTGATCCGTGCCGAACCAGCCATTGACGATCACGGGTATTCAGACGTGATGATGGTTTTAGGGGGTAAAAAACCTAACAGCGATCATTGGCTAAAACGCATGCGGTTGATGCAGCGCTCTGGATTTCCTGTTGTTCTGATGTCTGATGCCGCAACTGCTTATATTGATGCCAGCACAACCCCCAAAGGCAAGGTTACAACCCATTGGCGCGATGCGTCCACGCTGCACGAAGCTGGCCACCACCCAAACCTCACCAACCGGTTTTCTGAAAACAACGGCGGCATCATTACTGCTGCGGGCGGTAATGCCACATGCGAACTCGTGATCGGACTAATTGCACAACAGCTTGACCCACTTCAATTAGGTGAGTTGGGCAGCCGTATGTTGCTCCACTCAATCCGCAAGAGTGACGCGGAACAACCAAAAGGCATTTCGGATAATGCAGGATTGTTTGATGTTCGGGTTACGCGCGCACTGCGTATGATGGAACAATCATTGGCAGAACCGATGACGATGACCGAATTGACGCGTTCTGTTGGCCTATCCACACGACACCTCGAACGTGTTTTTCGCGAAGTCTTCGACGAAACACCTGCCAGGTTTTACAAGCGACTGCGCGTCAAAGCCGCTAGAACAATGATTGAAGATACATTATTGCCTCTGATCGATGTGGCCATTGCCACCGGATTTTCATCGCGCAACACATTGTCCGTGGCCATGCGTGAAGAATTTGGCATCACCCCAACAAAAATGCGCGCTCGGAAATCTATCAAACTACTGAACTATGACGATTCATAACCACCACCTATCAGTGATGGCCCCTGCACTCACGCAGTGATCGGATCAGTTGGCGCTTCTTTGGCACCTGTCATGAACGCAACTGCATCAGACATTGTATAGTCTTTGGGGTTGATAACACACAGACGTTTGCCCAGCCGGTGAATGTGAATACGATCCGCGACCTCAAAAACATGTGGCATGTTGTGGCTGATCAAAATGATCGGAATACCGCGTGATTTCACATCCTGGATAAGCTCTAGAACTTTGCGCGACTCCTTAACCCCCAATGCAGCCGTCGGTTCATCAAGGATTATAACCTTGGAGCCAAAGGCCGCAGCACGTGCCACCGCCACACCTTGGCGTTGACCACCTGAAAGTGTCTCAACCGCTTGATTGATGTTCTGGATCGTCATCAGACCCAGTTCCGTTAACTTTTCACGGGCAAGGCGCTCCATCTTGGGGCGATCTAGCTTGCGAAACCATTTCCCCATAATCCCGGGGTGGCGCAATTCACGCCCCATAAACATATTGTCAGCAATCGAAAGTGCCGGGGACATTGCCAGCGTTTGATACACTGTTTCGATCCCTGCATCGCGGGCTTGAATGGGGGATTTGAAATTGATTTCCTTACCCTCCAAGAACACCTGACCTTCATCCGGGATAACTGCACCTGACACCGCCTTAATCAGCGATGATTTACCCGCACCATTGTCACCAATTACCGCTAGGATTTCACCGGGCATCAGATCAAAATCACAATGATCAAGCGCGGTGACTTTGCCGTAGCGTTTTACAAGGCCGCGGCCCTTTAAAATGGGTTCCATTATGCTGCTACCTTTCTGATCCATTGATCTACGGCCACAGCCGCGATGATCAGCGCCCCAATCAACAAATATGTCCACTGCGCATCGGCCCCCATCAGACGTAGGCCCAGTGTAAAGACCCCTACAATCAGAGCGCCAAAAAAAGTGCCTAAGATAGAACCGCGTCCGCCAAATAAGGATATTCCGCCAATGACCACCGCTGTGATACTTTCGATGTTAAGAAGCTGGCCAGAGGTCGGAGAAACAGAGCCAATGCGCCCGATCAAGGCCCAACCCGCAAACGCGCAGATCAAACCAGCGACCGCATAGACTGAAATAATTGTTCGTTTGACGTTCACTCCAGACAATTCTGCCGCTTCTGGGTCATCGCCAACAGCATAAACATGACGCCCCCAAGCAGTGTGTTTGAGGACATAGGCCAGCACGATGACGAGCAAAACCATGAACAAAACACCAACTGTAAAAACCGCACCGCCGATTTTGAATTTCGACCCTAAGAACTGGAGAAGTGCAGCTTTTTCAGCAATTTCTTGACTGCGGATCGTCGCGTTTGCCGAGTATAGAAAGTTCGCAGCCAATACGATCTGCCACATGCCTAACGTCACGATAAACGGAGGCAGCTTCATCACTGCGATCAACCAGCCATTCAGCGACCCGATGGCAGTACCAAAAATCAAGCCACATGCAACGGCGACCTCAACCGGCAGTCCATAGCGAAAGGTAAATTGCCCCATCACTACCGAAGAGATGACCGCAATCGCACCGACGCTTAGGTCGATGCCAGCGGTCAAAATCACCAAGGATTGCGCGGCAGCGACAATGCCCACGATCTGCACCTGTTGCAGGATCAAGGTTAAAGCAAAGGGAGAAAAGAATTTTGACCCCAAGAGCAGGCCAAATGTAATCAGCGAAGCGATTAAAACGATCAAAGGCACCAATGCTGGATTCACATGCAACCAGTGCTGCAATGTCCCAATAAATCCACGATGTGGATCTTCGAACTTGGCGACACCGTCACCTTGAGCGTCTGCGTCGGACATTGGTTCCCTCCCTGATATTGGAAAAGGGGCGGGTCTAACCGCCCCTTTCGATAACCTAGGTCATTCCAGACCTATTTAACATTAGCCCCAGCAGAGGTTTGTACCCTCAGTGGTGTCGATGCTTTCAACACCATCTGCGGGTTCATCTGTTACCAATGCAACGCCTGTATCAAAGAAATCTTTGCCCGGCGTCAGTGCTGGCTTTGTGCCATCTTTGGCCCACGCCGCGATGGCCTCGACACCCTTAGATGCCATCAAAAGTGGGTACTGCTGCGATGTTGCACCGATCACACCGTCTTTGACGTTTTCGATGCCAGGACAACCACCGTCAACAGAAACGATCAATACGTCGTTTTCGCGACCAATTGACTTTAGCGCTTCATAAGCACCCGCAGCGGCAGGTTCGTTGATCGTGTAAACCACATTGATCTCAGGGTCTTTCGCCAGCAGGTTTTCCATGGCTTTGCGGCCACCTTCTTCGTTACCGGCGGTCACGTCATTCCCAACGATACGTGGGTCAGTTTCGTCGCCGTTCACTTTTGGGTCGGCCAAATCAATGCCGAAACCTTGCAAGAAACCCTGATCACGCAGAACACCAACGGTTGGTTGTGAAACAGCCAGATCAAGCATTGCGATCTTTGCATTTGCAGCTTCATCACCTAGTTTTGCAGCAGCCCATTTACCGATCAACTCACCCGCAAGAAAGTTATCGGTGGCAAAGGTCGCATCAGCAGCGTCGATGGGGGATAGCGGTGTATCCAGTGCAATCACAACCAGACCAGCATCGCGTGCTTGCTGTACAGACGTCACAATCGAAGACGTATCAGACGCCGTTAACAAGATACCTTTGGCACCATCCGCGATGCATGTTTCGATCGCGGCAACCTGTGTTTCGTGATCGCCATCAACTTTACCTGCAAAGGACTTAAGCGTCATGCCAAGCTCAGCTGCTTTCGCCTCTGCGCCCTCTTTCATCTTAACAAAGAACGGGTTGGTATCAGTTTTTGTGATCAAACAGGCGGTGATGCCGTGGCCATCAGCAAATGCTGCGCCCGTGAGTGCAGTCATAGCGACAGCGGTGCTCGCAAGTAATTTTTTCATAATGTCCTCCCAGACGTTGATCCGAAAATCGGAATAGATATCCGCGGCTGTACGGAATTACCTTTAAAAAGCCCGATTCTACTTCTTGTGTCAATTAATAAATAAACTTGATTTATTAATTAAACATGCGATCTTTATCCAAGCTAACTTTGCATGTAAGGCCTGAGATATGGACGGGTCCAAGATCAGAACCCTAAGCGGCGGTGTGAACCAGAGTGGTTTGCGCGACCATAACGAACGCCTGCTGCTTTCTATGCTTCAACGCAACGGCCCTATGCCTGGTAGCGATCTGGCACGCATCGCTGGATTATCACCACAAACGGTCTCAGTCATTTTGCGCAAACTAGAAGGCGACGGGTTGCTGATACGCGGCGCGCCCGTGCGCGGCAAAGTTGGCAAGCCATCAATTCCAATGGGCCTCGCCCCAGACGGCGTGTTTTCACTTGGCCTTAGTATCGGGCGACGCAGTGCAAAGATTGTTCTAATGGATTTCACCGGCGTCCTGCGCGCCGAAACTTCGACTACATTTCAATACCCCCTGCCCGACGAGATATTTTCGTTTTTGAACCACGGCTCAGCAGAATTGGTTGAAATCTTGCCGAAGAATCTGCAAGAGCGCGTGTGTGGTATTGGCATCGCAGCCCCCTTCGAGCTTTGGAACTGGCATGAAATGGTCGGGGCCAGTGCTGAAGAGTTCTCGCTTTGGAAAGGTATTAGCTTTCAAGACGAAGTTTCTGCGTTCTCAAATCTGCCCGTTCATGTCGTCAATGACGCAACCGCCGCCTGCCGCGCAGAGCACGTGTATGGGCGTGGTAAGGAATTTCGCGACTACGCATATTTTTTCGTCGCTGCATTCGTTGGTGGCGGCGTTGTCCTCGACCATTCCGTCTTTGAAGGGCATCAAGGGAATGCAGGCGCTCTTGGATCATTGCGCAGTGTCGGGCCAAATGGGGAAAGCCGTCAGTTGATCGACATCGCCTCTATCCATCTTCTTGAGGCACGTTTGGTAGAGGTTGGATTAGACCCCAGTGGTCTGTGGAAAAGCGACGATTGGACTGCCTTTGAGCGCTACGTTGAACCTTGGATCAGGCAGACAGCCCAAGAACTTGCGAAGGCCGCGCTTTCGACATGTGCCGTGATCGATTTTGAAGCCATTTTGATTGATGGCGGCATGCCAGCAGACGTCAAAAAGACATTGGTTGAACGTACACGTCGCTACATTTCAAACCAAGATACCAGGGGCCTGATTCCACCCCAGATTAAATCCGGTGAAATAGGCCGAAAAGCACGCGAAATCGGTGCTGCCTGCGGTCCAATTTGGTCGCAATTCCTGCTCAAGTCCAACACACGGCTTTAGCATTTTGTCATAGAAAGCCCTGCGAGACCCGGCCGGAATGCAAAATGCTAGATGAATGGTAAGCATGAAAAAATGATCAATGTCCTGCTTGCTTGCAAGAATGAGAACGCGCAGGTGGTATCATGACTAAAAGAACCATAGGATTTGGTTCATGACTAAATATAAGAACATAGATATCTCTTCGGTGGTTCAGATCAAAGATTGGGCTGATCTTGAGGATGTGTTGGCTGGATCAAGGGTGAAAACTACAGTTTCTAACCCTGAAGACTACAAGCAAGATAAAGATAGGTTATACATATTCAAGCAACCGAAACCGTTAAGAGAAGCACAAATTTGGTCTGAACTAATCGCTTCTTTTATCGCCGGTGATCTGTTGGATTGGCCGGTTCAGCATGCACAGATCGCGATGCGTGGGGATCAAGTTGGAAATCTACTTGGTTATATTTACGATGACCAAGTAGACTCTTTTCTTTCCGGCGAACAGTTTTGTATGCATCTTGATTCCGATTTTGATCCCGAGCAGGGCACGCGTCATACTTGGACATTGGTCAAGAGAATACTCGACGAGCTGCTCGTCACTAATCAGAAAATCGAAGTACAAACCGTGATCAGGAACATGTATAAGCAGTTCTGGACTCGCACGATTGCGTTTGACACGCTCATATCGAACACTGATCGTCATGCGGAAAATTGGGGCCTTGTTTTAAGGAGGCCGGATAAGGCCGGTATGGCACCCTTCTTTGATAATGCTTCAAGTATGGGTTGCGAGATCGATGAGCGTTCGCTGCAAAGAAAGTGGTTTGCAGGGGATGGTCGTGTTATTGCCTCTAAAGTGCGAGCATATACGGCAAGTGGTCGTCATCACTTACGCGATGGTGACAACAGGTTTGGATTTGAATCGCTGGCTAGAGCTGTCCTTAACGATTTTCCTGATATGCGTTCTGAGCTTGAATCGGTTGCCAATCTCAAATTAGAGCCCATTGAACAGTTGATGGGTGAAATTATGTCTATGAAGAACCTACCGAGCAATGCACAACTGACTAAGCAGCGAGCCTGTCAGATCATGACATTGTTGCACGAAGGCCGTGCGCGAGTTAGACGTTGTTTAGAGGAAAACTGATGATATCGCACCCAATCCCTACAATGTCAGCACATTTGGTCTGGCAAAGCCCTTTAGGCGCGGGTCTATCTAGGCAGCGCCTTCCTATTGCTCTAATGCGTGCAAATACTGCCGATGATGGGGTCTCTTTTCAATATTTAAAAGGCACACCAGACTTTGAGAGAGCTGTAGAAGAGGGCTTTAATGGGTATACGGGTATCCCTCTAGATCGAGAGGATACTTCTGATGCGATCAACACTCTTGGACGACGTTTACTAAATCCCGAGCGGCCTGACTACGAAGACTACTTGGCACGCTTCGGTTTGAAAGTGGACAGCCAATTACCAACTTTGAGTTTGCTTGCTTACACTGGTGCAAAACTTACCAGCGACTCATTTAGTGTTGCAGATACATTCGAAGGCTTCGATCGCCCCTTCCAATACATCTTTGATGCTGCGGGCCGTCGACACTCTGAAGGATTGACACCAAACCCGAAAGTCGGTGACGCCGTCATTTTCCAAGCGGAGCCTACCAACCCGCATGATTCACACGCAATAGAAATACTTGATGCAAATGGACGACGCTATGGGCGTGTGAATAGATGTCAGGCTGAAGCTGTCGGCCGGTGGCTATCACATGGAACCGTCAGCGGACGTGTGTTTCGTGTAAACGGCCGTGTTGGATACCCTAGGCTGTTCGTACTCGCAGAAATTGTTCCTAGCTTAAAACTTCAGATCGCTTAAATATCGCCTACTGTGAACATGGACTATGTGTAG
>CALKXT010000099.1 GCA_938003685.1 uncultured Sulfitobacter sp.
CTGTTCATCACCCATGACCTTGGCATCGTGCGCCGCATCGCAGACCGTGTCTGCGTCATGCAGCACGGCGAGATCGTTGAGCAAGGACCAACTGCTGAGATTTTTGATAATCCTCAACATCCCTATACAATCAAACTGCTAAGTGCAGAGCCAACAGGGAAACCTGATCCAGTGCCAGAAGGTGCAGAAGAAATTGTCAGCACTGAACACCTCAAGGTTTGGTTCCCTATCACCCAAGGACTGCTGCGCCGTACAGTTGGTCATGTGAAGGCGGTGAACGATGCAAGTATTTCGGTACGCGCGGGTGAGACATTGGGCATCGTTGGTGAATCCGGCTCTGGCAAAACAACGCTGGCCTTGGCGATCATGCGGTTGATTTCGTCTGAGGGCGGGATCACCTTTATGGACCAAGACGTGCGGCAATGGTCGACACGTGAATTGCGCCGATTGCGTTCGGAAATGCAGATCGTGTTTCAAGACCCCTTTGGATCGCTGTCGCCGCGCATGACCTGTTTCCAGATCATTTCAGAGGGCCTTGATATTCATGGGGTCGATAAAGGGCGTGATCAACGCACGCTTGTCCAAGAAGTAATGCTCGAAGTTGGCCTCGAGCCCGCCACGATGGATCGTTATCCGCATGAATTCTCGGGTGGTCAACGTCAACGCATCGCGATTGCACGCGCTATGGTACTGCGTCCAAAGCTGTTGGTGTTAGATGAACCGACGTCCGCATTGGACATGACCGTACAAGTTCAGATCGTTGAATTACTGCGTGATCTACAGGTCAAATATGGGTTGGCGTATTTGTTTATCAGTCATGACCTCAAGGTCGTGCGCGCCATGTCACACAAGGTGATGGTGATGAAGCGCGGCGATGTTGTGGAGTACGGCGAAGCGGGTGATCTGTACGATAATCCACAATCCGAATACACACGCAGCCTGTTGCAGGCGACGACTTAACTCTTGGGGTCACCCCATTGGTTTGGCTTTCACGGCTGCGCGATGTAGGCTTTTGAATATTATTAAAGACTAAGGCCTTTACCATGCGCGTGATGCCACAATCCGTTTATCGCTATATTTTTCGCTATTCCAAGTGGCAGCAGGTGGTCGTAATCATCCTCACGCTGTTGCTGCTGCCCATGGCACCCGTCCCATTGGAACTACAGCGCAGGTTGTTGGATGATGCAGTAGCCAACAAAGACGTTGATCTGCTGGTCTGGTTGGCGTTGCTGTATTTAGGTGCGTTGTTCCTATCTTCTGGACTAAAGCTTGCGATGCGTATCCAGCGCGAACTTATTTCTGCGCGGATTGTGCATGCGCTGCGGCGTTCAGTTTATTACCACATTTACACGGTTACCCCGCCCGCACTGCTCAAGGCGAGTGCGAAAGGGGATGATGTCGTGGATGAAGGCGCGGTTGTGTCGATGCTGTCCTCTGAGGTCGAAAAATTGGGTGGTTTTGCGGGGGCTGCGATCTCTGGCCCTTTGCTTCAAATCGGGACGTTGATCGTTGTTCTGGGGTATATGTTTTATATTGAACCTCTGGTCGCGAGCATCGCATTGGCACTATATTCGCCGCAGTTTATCATCGTTCCGATCTTTCAGGCACGAATGAACCGGCTGGCAGGGGAAAAGGCGATCACCGTGCGATCTTTGGGCAATTACATCGTAGATAATGCCGAACCCGATCTGCTGAACAAGCCGCCACCGCAAGGCTTCACAGATCTGACAGATCGTATTTTGCGGCTGCGCACGCGGTTTTTAATGACAAAAAACATCATGAAGACGCTGAATAATCTACTTATCGCCTTGGGACCGTTTGGGGTGATTTCCTATGGTGGGTATCTGGTCATCCAAGGGCAAGTTGAGGTTGGTGTGATCCTTGCCTTTGTGTCGGGGTTGGAACGTCTGGGTGGGCCGATCCGTGAATTGATTGCGTCCTACGGATCGATCACCGATGCGCGGATGCGCTATCGTATTCTGCTTGATAGCTTTCCGGTTGGCATCGATCCAGAGGTGCCCGAACCGATGCCAAAGCTGCGTGGTGAAGGCGTTTAACTGCTGACAAGCCCCGCAATCATAGCCCCCAACGCGACCAGATGGATCAGAATAATTGCCCTGTCACGCCAAAGAATACCAACAGTCAGCCAGCCGACTAGGCCAATTAGAAACATGTAAATGTTCCAGGGGGTCCAGCCGAATGCCGTGGCCCCGTATCCAATGATCTGAAAAATGGATGCGATCCATTTGATCCAGAACGCGAGGCGCGTGGTGCGGTTTGGGGCGATAGTGATGTCGGCAATTGCGCTCATGTTGGGATACTCAATACGGTGGTTGTTGGGATTACAGCTTGTTGGGATCGATGCAGCGCACCTTGGGGCGCGAAAACCAATTCAACCGCCTATGAGGCGTGGCCGGGGGAACATCGCGCACAGAAACACATCCACTACGGGTCGCTGTCATGAAAGTTTGAGCATATACATCTAACATCTGTTTTCCTTTCTGCGTCTAGTTTGTGCTTTATAATTTACAGAAAATAAGACATTCTGCGAGTCATCGAAAATTTTGATATGTAAGTTTTGGTGTTTTATGGATTGGCGTGAACTTCCTCCATTGTCTGCTTTGCGTGCCTTTGCGGCATTTGCTGAGATGGGCAGTGTTGTTGCAGCCGGTGATGCCCTTGGGGTCAGCCATGCAGCGATCAGCCAACAATTACGCGGTCTTGAGGGGCATTTGGATGTGGCCTTGCTTAACCGCGAAAGCAGGGCGATGACGCTGACGATCGAGGGTGAACAACTGGCCAATGCGTTGCACAGTGGGTTTGGGGGTATGATCGATACGATCCGCTTGATCACAGGCGCACGGGATGAACGGCCCTTGCACATTTCGACCACGCCGACATTTGCCGCGTCGTGGTTGATGCCACGCCTGCCAAAATTTCGTGAGTTGCATCCGCAGGTCGACCTGATGTTGGACCCGACGCCAGAGGTTGTGGATCTGTCACCTAACGGCATTGATCTGGCAATCCGTTATGGCGCGGGGGATTGGCCTGCCTTGGATTCAGAAATGTTGCTTAGGTCTCCGATGGTTGTCGTGGCGGCACCGTCGTTGGTGGGGGATGGTGCATTGCCGCGTGGTGAAGATTTGTCAGATATGCCTTGGCTGGAAGAATTTTGCACCTCTGAGGCAACCCGTTGGTTGGCGCAGCAGGGTGTGAAATTAAAATTCGGGCGTGGCCTGACGCAGGTGCCGGGAAATTTGCTCTTGGATGGTGCGCGCGACGGGCAGGGGGTTGCCGTGACTGTGCGCGCCTTTGTGGAGCGCGATATTGCAGCCGGGCGTTTGCGTGTGATCGAGGTCGAAGATAGGCCTGAAATGGGCTATCATCTTGTGACACGGTTGGGGGTCATGCGCCCGGTGCTTAAAGACTTTGTGAAGTGGATCAGGCGTGAAGGAGCGTCAAATCAATCTTGAGTCACCGGCGCTGAATACCACTGATGATGAGGCTGGAAATGAGATAAGAAATCAGCGGATGTAACACGAGTATAGCAAGAGTTGGTAACCTGTTTTCTGCAGCGGAAAACCTGCCAGCGAGCAACATGTTGATGAGTACTCCAATGATGATCGCGTGGCGCATGGGTTTGCCGCAGTTCAGTCAATGCAACCAACAAAGCATTTCTCTTAGGTGCCCGTCAAACATGCGCTGTAGTCTAAAAGACTAGCCCTAGCCTGGCCCAATCATAAAGCAGCTGACATTGCGCGCAGCCAACCGACGACACGCCAAATCGGCGCTTTCTCGGGTCATGCCAAGGAAATTGGCATCAAACCCCTGTGGGCGACGGACGACTTTGCGCAAACTGCCATCCAGTGTCGACATCTCGGCTAGGGCGGTCTTCAATAGGATTTTTTCAGCAGCAAAGCGGCTTGGGTATCGACCCACATTCACACCCCAATGGCGCCCACCAGACGTGGATACGCGTGTGACAATCTCTTGTTCCACGACGCGCTTTTTGGCTATGACACGCGCAGCCGGTTTAGGGCGCAGCGTTGGGCGGACTGTTGTTGTGACAGATGCCAGTGTTACGGCAACCTCAGGCGCAGGTGTTTTGACAGCCTCACGCAGGGCTGCGGTGATGTCTGAGTCTGAAATCGTGCTGGTCGCATTGGGCTGTTCTGCTGTAGCGACAACTACCACCTGCTGCGTTGGGCGCATTTGTGGACGCTTCGATTTTTTTACTGCGCCTACAAGCCGAATGGTTTTTCCAGCACCACCAGCCGTTGAACCGGGTGCAACGCTTGGCGTTTCTTCAACATCTGCGTAACGCGGTGCTTTTGGCTTGCGCAGGGGCGCACGTGATGGCGCACGACGGAAGCCCATGTCCATCAATTCGGCCACTTTGGCGTTACGCGATGCGGTTGTTCTGCCGCCAAAGACTGTCACAATGATGCGTTCATTGCCCCGTTCCGCTGATGCAGTAAGGTTAAAGCCTGCCGCGCGGGTGTATCCCGTCTTGATGCCGTCCGCGCCTTTGTAAGAACCCAGAAATCGGCGGTTGGTGTGAGAAACTTTGCGCACACCGGCATCCGCTGTGATGCGCGAGAACAGGTTGTAATATTCAGGGTAATCATACAGCAGGTGACGTCCCATGATGGTCATGTCGTGGGCGGTGGACATGTGACCGGACTCGGTCAGCCCGTGTGCATTCTTGAATGTGGTGCGGGTCATGCCCAAAGCTTTGGCTGTGCGGTTCATCCGGCGGGCGAACTTTGCCTCAGACCCGGCGACAGCTTCACCAATCGCGGTGGCCGCGTCATTGGCGGACTTTACCGCAGCGGCGCGGATCAGATAGCGCAACGCAATCTTTTGACCGGGACGCAGGCCCAGCTTGCTTGGTGGCTCGGATGCGGCGTTCTTTGAAATGGTCACTTTGGTATCAAGTGAGATTTGACCACGTTCGATCGCTTCAAAGGCAATATAGAGCGTCATCATTTTGGTAAGCGAGGCAGGGTGCAACCGGGTGTCAGCGTTACGCGAGTGGATCACCTTGCCTGTGCGTGCATCGATCACATATGCTGCATAGGGTGCTGCCATCGCACTTAGCGGGACAACCACCAATAGCCAAAAAGCCGCGATAAAAAATAGCCCAAAACGGGCCGGCTGAATGCGCCGCACCTTCATGATTATCTGCCTTTTACTGCCTCAAGACCGCCGATTATTCGACTGGCCATATTTTTATTGCCTTTAAGGTAACACAGGCGGCATTTTCGATAAACCCTTTGAATTAAGGGAATTACCCAAAAATATCCAAGGCGAATGTCCACATTTAGGGGGTGCCCAAGGGCTTACTACCAGTGGGGCCAATGTGTCAGGAATGTGGCAGCAATGGGGCAAGGTTTGCCACGATTCACTTGGCGTTTTTGTAGCCCTGAATCGCATCAACGAAGTCGACTAACCCGCCTATGTGTTCGATCTCGGCAAATCGAGGATGATTTAGGGGGGCATCACCATGCTCAATGGCCCAAGTGAGACCATGTGGAACAAAGATCCCCCATCCCCCAGCCTCAATCATTGGCAACACATCAGAGGCCATTGAATTACCTGCCATCAACCCACGATTAGACCCGTCACCGTGGCGTTCAAAAATGTCACGATAGACATCGGGTTTTTTGGCGGAAACGATCTCAATCGCGTCAAAATGATGGCGTAAGTCAGATTGGGCAAGTTTGCGCTCTTGGTCCAACAGGTCGCCTTTGGTGATCAGGATCAATTTGTAGCGATCTTTCAGTATCTCCAGTGTGTCCGCCACATGAGGTAGTATTTCAACGGGATGAGACAGCATTTCTCGGCCTGCGGCCAGCACTTCTGCGATGACATTAGCTGGTACTCGGCCCTCGGTGACCTCAATGGCAGTTTCGATCATCGAAAGGGTGAACCCTTTGATGCCAAAGCCATAATGCGGTAAATTGCGGCGCTCTGCGGCCAATAGGCGGGCCATCAAATGATCCTTGTCGGTGTGATCTGACAGGAGTTCAGCAAAATGATCTTGGGTTAACGCAAAAAACCGCTCGTTGTGCCATAGTGTATCATCTGCATCAAAGCCGATAGTGGTCAGACCCTGTGTCATCTTTGTGCTGCCTCTTTTCTAAATGCCTCAGGAGGTTATATAGAGCCACAGGCGACTCACAAATACCCGTTCACCAGATCAGGAGCAGAAATGCACCTTGACGACATCATGATGGCAAACAGTCCCGGGGATGAAGATCAAACCGATCTTTTAACCAAGACAAAGCCCAAGACCAAGCGGCCACCGTTGTATAAGGTGATGCTGCTCAACGACGATTTCACCCCAATGGAATTTGTTGTGCACGTGTTGGAGCGGTTTTTCGGGCTTAACCATGCCCAAGCGTTTGAGATCATGCTGACCGTTCACAAAAAAGGTTTGGCAGTGGTTGGGGTGTTTAGTCACGAGATTGCAGAGACTAAGGTCGCGCAAGTGATGGATTTTGCTCGTCGCCATCAGCATCCATTGCAATGCACTATGGAAAAAGAAGAATAACACGTGATTGATGCACGATTGCAGCTGGCGCTGGACAATGGCGGTCTTGATCTGCCTGAGGAGGGCCGGATCGCTGTATTCCGCCCGCCTGTTGATGCGGACCTTGATGGCTTGCCGATTGATCGGTGTCAGATCATTCATGATTTCAAACCATTTTATGATGCGTGGGCGGAACGTGGCTATGACGTCGCCCGCAATACCAAGGATCGCTATGGTGCGACCATTGTTTGTTTGCCACGATCAAAGATCGAAGCGCGTGCGCTGATCGCTGAAGCCTGTGCTGTGTGTGATGGCATCGTGGTGATTGATGGTCAAAAAACTGATGGTGCGGATTCTATCCTGAAAGAAATGCGCAAACGTGTGACTGTTCAGGGCCCCATTTCAAAAGCACACGGCAAGATGTTCTGGATCAGTGAACCCGCTGCGGATTGTTTTGCGGACTGGGCAATCGGCCCGTCCCAGACGGAAGGTGGTTTTTGGACAGCACCGGGTGTGTTTTCGGCGGATGGTGTCGATCTGGCCTCTGCGTTGTTGGTTGATGCGCTGCCAGACAAACTGGGCGGTGAGGTGGCTGATTTAGGTGCTGGCTGGGGATTCCTATCAGCACATATTCTGACGCGGCCAAAGGTGCAGGCCCTGCATTTGGTTGAGGCCGGACATATGGCGCTGGAATGTGCGCGTCATAACGTGACGGATGAGTGTGCAAAATTCCATTGGGAAGACGCCACATCATGGGAGCCACCGCACCGTATGGATGCGGTTGTTATGAACCCTCCGTTTCATACTGGACGTGCGGCTGAGCCACAGATTGGTCAGGCCTTTGTAGCCACAGCAGCGCGCATTTTATCAGGTCATGGGGATTTGTGGATGGTGGCAAACCGTCACTTGCCCTACGAGGCAGAGTTGAAAAAACGGTTCGCTTTTGTAGAAGAGATGGGTGGCGATGCCCGGTTCAAGCTATTTCACGCCGCGCGGCCTATACGCAAACGGCGATAAGCGACCCCTCGAAAGGATCAAAGATGTCTTTCTCGATTTCCGGTAAAACAGCAATTGTGACAGGGGCGGCTGATGGTATTGGCCTGTCGATTGCACGATACTTGGCTGATCAGGGCGCGAACGTCATGTGCGCGGATGCCAATGAAAAGAAACTGATGAAGTCGCTGGGGGACGAGCCAGAGGACGGTAACATCAGGACGTTTGCAGGTGATCTGCGGCAACGGTTGACCATTGCAAATCTCATTTCTGCAACGATTGATGCCTTTGAACAGGTTGATATTTTAGTAAACGCTTCACGTCAGTTCATTGTCACGGATGCATTGGATGTAGAGGATACATCGGTTGCGACCTTGCTGGATCAAAACCTAATGACAGCGTTACGTTTGTCACAACAAGTAGCGAAACGCATGATGAAGCAAGCCGAGGATCAACCAGAGGGGCAGATTGGATCGATTATCAATCTGTGCTCCATAACGGCCCGCCAAACCCATCCTGATTTGATGGGTTATTCCATCGCTTCTGCCGCCGTGCAGCAAATGACGCGGTCTTTGGCCTTGTCGCTGGCATCACACCGGATACGGGTGAACGCGATATCATTCGGGTCAGTGATGAGCGCGTCATTAAAAGAAACCGTTGCGGAAAACCGTGAGTGGCGCGATGACATCCGCAGTCACACGCCACTTGGCCGGATCGCTGCGCCAAACGAGCTGTGTGGTGCAATTGGGTTTTTAGCGACTGACAACTCTGCGTTCATGACCGGCGAAGTGATGGTGATTGATGGCGGGCGCAGCCTGTTGGATGTCGTAAAGGCCCCTGCACACTAAGTTTTCTGCGTACGCCGTTCGCAACTCAGTTATATATTTTGGCGATGAACCTCCCTTACGTGTAGCTCCGAGACGTGAGTTTGGTATGCTCATGATGGGAAAGTGCGTTGGTTGTTCCTCTGGGCACCACATCCTGTCACACATGAATCAGAGCAATCATTCGTATCGCAATTGATCGCCATATCCGTTCGATCTGACATGGCTAATTTCGAGTAAGTTTCGCTTGGGCAAAAATAATTTTGGGTTTGCGTGGAGTTATTTCACGGATTGTCAGTTAAAAAGCGGACCGTCGACAGAGCATAGAGATTTGGCCCTTGACGGCACGCCTGCTCTGTCCTAATTCACGCGCCGATGGCGTTATAGCTCAGTTGGTTAGAGCGAACGACTCATAATCGTTAGGTCCCTGGTTCAAGTCCAGGTAACGCCACCATCATTCTGATCAGATTTGCACTTTATGCGGCCATTCATTGTCGCTGTGTAACTAGGTTGCGTGCCACGCGCCGTATCGGGGCCGTAGAGGGCGGTTGCCGTGTTAGTCATGATATCTGTTGTTGATGCCTCTAGGCTGTCTATGGACGCCGTTGAGGCCCTGAGCCTGTCGTTTGAGCGGGCGTATTGATACGCGTGGTCATGCCGGAAGTTGAGATGCAAAACTGATTGTTAAGATGTGCCCCACATTTCCCAATGAAGTGTCCCTTATGCCCCTCACACCTCATCAAACAAAAAAGGGCCGCGACTGGCGCGGCCCTCTCTTTCAATAGTTGCCTTGGATTAGGTCCAAGCCATCCGTGCAGGGTGGTATTCAAAGCCGATGTGATGCTCTGCGCCAACCAAACCTTCTTTGGTGTGGTTGTAGAGTGAACGCCAGTAAGGCTGGATCGTCACACCTTCGTCCTGCATCATCTTCTGACCAATCGCCATCAACTCGCGACGCGCGTCGATGTCAGCCGTGGCAAGTGCCTTTTCAAGGTTTGCATCAAACTCTGCGTTTGAAAACGCGGCTTCGTTCCATGCTTCGCCAGATTTATAGGCAAGCGCCCAAATCTGAACGCCTAAAGGACGTGCATTCCAGTTGGTTGAGGAAAACGGGTACTTTACCCAGTCATTCCAGAACGTAGAACCGGGCAGGATGGTCCGTTTGACCTTGATACCGGCATCACGCAACTGCGCTGCAACAGCGTCTGTTGTGTCCTTGCGCCATGCATCGTCGATTGAGAACAACTCGTGCTCATAATCGCCCATGCCTGCTTCATCCATCAGCGCCTTGGCTGCTGCGGGATCAACCTTGCGGGGTTCGATCTCGGCGAATTCAGGGTGCATGGGGCCGACGTGGTGGTTGTCTGCAACCAATCCGCGACCCGCATAACCCAGCTCCAACAGAACCGCGTTGTCGACAGCCATGGCAATCGCCTGACGTACACGCTTGTCTGCATAGGGCTTCACGCCATCAATTTCAGCTTCTTGGTTTGGACGGATAACAATCGTCGCCGCTGTGGCGATGGTGTTTTCGTTCCAACCATCCAAGGTGCCCATGATGTCGATGTATTCACCTTCCATGGAATAGAAGCCGTCAACTTCTTCGGCTTCGGCGGCGGCGATCCATGCGGATGGGTCCGTGCCATAGTCGATGTATTCCAGACGGTCGATGTAGGGTCCGCCGTACACTTCTGTACCCCACCACGTGTGATCAGGGTTCTTAACCAGAACGGCCTTTACACCAACTTCAAGTGACTCTGGCAAATATGCGCCGGTGCCAACCGGGTTTTCCAGCATTGTGTCGGCGTTAAAGCCAGCAGGAACGATCGCAGCAGGATAATCTGCCATGCCGGGGATCAATGTGATGTCTGGACGTGGCAACATCAATTTGACGGTGTGATCATCTACAACGGATACTGCACCTTCGATGGCTTTGCCTGTTGCTTCGTCAACCAAAGTCGCGAAACGGCCCGCCATAGAGTTACCTTCGAGGGACTTGTCACACCAGCCTTCGATGTTGCGAGCAACGTCTGCGGCAGTAAAATCAGTACCATCATTCCACTTAACGCCTTTACGGACGTTTAATGTATATTCTGTAGCGTTCTCGTTGATTTCCCAGCTTTCAAGAAGCGCAGGGGTGAATGTACCATCGTTTTCCCAGATCGCGAGGTATTCGAGCCAACCGCGGCTAAAGTTTGCGATTTGTGACCAGTCATATGTGCGTGGGTCTTTAAGCGCGCGCACTTCTTGCTGGAAACGCACGGTGCCGCCTTCTTTGTGGCCAGCGGCCATTGCCGGCTTTGCCATGCCGATCATCGAATAGGCAGTTGCGGCTGTCGCGCCAAATGCACTGGCAAGCGCCAGAAATTCACGGCGGTTAACCGGATCTTTTTTAGCGCTTTCCGCAGAATCCAAAATGGACTGCGGAAGGGGCTTACCGGTACGTGTCAAAAAACTCATGTTCTTCCTCTCTGTTGTCGATGGCTGCGTGAAGTGCGGCCATGCGTCTCCGCCGTTCTGGGCGGTAGGTGATGCAGTTGATCTGCTTTTTGTAGCGTTCCCAGATGGGTGCTGTGCGATACTCAAACACTGGGGGGTGTCCGTCAAGCCTAACGCGAGAACTTGATGTGGGGAATATTACGGGTTTGGCTGCAAACTCTCAGTGTTTGGTCTGTGCCCTGACTCTCGAATTAAATTGCTTTGAATATAACTTGTGTTGGCTAAACGCACTGGCTTCCACGGTAGCGCCATTTGCACGCTAAGCAGTGTCGCTTAGGTGATAGTCTATCGTTTTTGTTTTTCTTTCATCGCAAACGGAGTGTTCCGTGCGAGCGGAAAGTCATGGTACATCCATAAAAAACACTAGAAATTTGGGCGTGAAATAGGATGATAGTTTTCTTGAAATAAATGCTGAACTATACATTTCCGGCCTACGCCAGTCCTTTGCGAATCTGATCTTGGATAAAAGATTGCAGGCTCGAACCCTTCACTATTTACTATTTTGACCTGCATCTCGGGCTGCTTTGAACAGATTTTTGAGAGTATCCAGATCAGCTATTTCGTTTGCCATAATCAACACGAGGCGCGCGTTCAGGGCATGGCTTTGTGCCTCGCTCAACCCTTCATGGATGTCCATAAGGGCGCTGTAAAATGCATCGCCATTGCCAGCTAGCTTGTCCTGTAGCGCCATTTTATGTTCCTTTCGCGTGTTGGTAGGCTGCGGTGATTGCTTTGATGTCCAGGGTATCGAATACGGCACAGACATGGCCATCGGGGCGCAACAAGTAGATCGTATCGATGCCATAGCGCTGCAAGGCGTGATCGTCAGTCGCGTTAAAGCATTTGTATTCCGCACGGCTGTTGATGCCGACGCGGGTGATGCCATCAATATTGGGCAGTTGCGTATCGCCAAACCCAAGCAATGTGAATTTACCCTGCACCTCAGAGATTAACCAAGTGTCGCCGTCAGGGCCACGCAATGGCGCATCTACAAGCGCGTCACCGGGCCTAACAGGGGCATCGCCTTGTGTTTGCAGCGACATATCAGCCAAGGAACAAGGCCGCGACAACCGGCCTGAATTGATCAGTTTGCGGGCAAACGGATGGGTGGTGGCTAGGTTCAAAACCTCGTCGCGAAATATAGTTTCGATTGGTGATTTTGGCGTCATGAAGTTGGTCGCACGGGTGGAGTTAAGGATGTTTTCGGCGGACCCGTGGGTACGTTCCTCGTTATAGGTTTCGATCAGTGCGGCAGGTGCGTTGGCGTTAAGAACATTCGCCAGTTTCCAGCCCAGATTATCCACATCCTGTATGCCGCCATTACCGCCACGCGCGCCAAAGGGGCTGACCACATGACCGCTGTCACCAACAAACAACACTCGGTTATGCACAAAGCGATCCAGCTTTGCACAGCGGAATTTATAGACGCTCATCCAATCAAGCCGGAAGGGTGTGTCACCAATGATGGCTTTGATCCGGGGCAACACTTTTTCCTCAGTCGCCTCTGCTTTTGGGTCGGTTTCTGGCCCCAGTTGCAGGTCGATCCGATAGATGTTGTCAGGTTGCTTATGCAAAAGGGCAGATTGCCCGGGGTGAAAGGGTGGCGCGAACCAGAACCAGCGTTCGGGCGTGTTGTCATCGCCAAAGGGAGAGGTCTCCATTTCCACATCAACGATAAGGAAATGTTCTTCAAACGTCTGTCCTTCAAAGGGCAATTCCATACGCTTGCGTGTGGCTGATCCCGCCCCATCACAGGCGATGTACCAGTCTGTTTCAAGCGTATAGGGGCCATCAGGCGTTTCGACCTCAAGGCTCACATGTGTGCCGTGATCTGTGTGGTTCGTGACTTTGTTAAGAAATCGTATGTCGATCAGATCAGGGAATTCTAACGCGCGCTCAACGAGGTATTGTTCAACGTAGTATTGTTGCAGGTTAATGAACGCAGGATACTTGTGGCCGGGTTCGGGCAGTAAATCAAAGTTATAGACCTCATCTTTGCCAAAGAAATTGCGGCCAACTTTCCATGTGACGCCTTTTTCTAACATCCGGTCGCCAACACCTAGGCGGTCAAAAATTTCCAATGTCCGTTTTGCCCAACAGATTGCGCGTGAACCAACCGAAACGACGTTGTTGTCGTCTAATACCACCGACTTCACCCCATGCAGAGCGAGGTCCACAGCCATTGCCAGACCGATGGGGCCAGCGCCGACAATAACAACCGGATGGCGTGGTTCGGGCGCAGTCAGGCCCGGTGGGGCAATGTAGGGAAAGGGTGCATAGTCGTAGGCCATTGGTGGCTCCGATTTTGGGCGGTGTTAGGATGGAATCGTAAGGTTGGGCTGGGCTGGGAACTGTGTTGCGTTGAGCGCGATTAATGCAAAAAGAATAAGCGTAGTGATCAATAACTGCCAACGGTCACGTGCATGTTCGGTTGCAGTTAACCAGTGACGCCATTCCAGCAATGTATCGGCCAAACTTGGGAAGGCCCGACCCGTGCGGGAAACAGAACGGCGGCGCTGGCCAATTAAGGTGCGAAACATCAGAAAGGTCCAGATGGCAAAGGTGATGCTCGTGAGGGGGAGGAATGCGCTCACCCTATGGCTCTTTCGAAATGTTTATCCGTCTTCATGAGACACGGCTCCTTCTAAATCGACATCTTCTGTTTCTGTTTCTGTATCAACGTCCTGTGTATTCGCGTCTTCATCAACACGACGACGTAATGGTGCGTTCGCAATTTCAATTGTACCAGCAAAAAAGCTGGCTGCAGCTAAGGTTGGTACGACCCAAACCATCGCCTCTGTTAGATAGGCCGCTAGGTAGGAAGGCACCAAGACAATAGCCGCTTTGATGCTCGCTGCCTTCCAGTGTGACCGAGTTGATTTCACCCTTGTAGTGCTGCCCACATGTCCAGATCGCGCTGGGCTGTCCAGATGCGTGGTGTGTCGATGCCGCGGGCTTCGTCATAGGCGCGGGCGACATTGAAGGGCAGGCAATGTTCGTAGATGGCGTAATCTTTGAATTTTGGATCACAGGCTTCGCGTACGGCGTCCCATGCTTCTTTCAATGATCCGCCACGGGCCGCGACGCGTGCGGCGGGGGCATAGGTGCTGTCAACAAAATCGCGTGTGCTGTCGATTGCACGTGCGACAGCGTCTTTGCCGATCAAGGCACCACCACGGCCGGGCGCGATTGCATCCACGTCAAAGCTGGCGATGTTATCAAGGGTGTGACCCCATTCGTTGAAATGACCATCACCGCAATAACAGGCTGAGTGGTCTTCGACGATATCACCTGTGAACATGACGTTTTCGTCCTGTACCTGAATAACGATATCGCCCGCCGTGTGGGCGCGGCCCAAGTGCATCAAGTCAACGCGGCGATTGCCGAGGTAGATGGTCATGTTGTCGCTGAAGGTCGTGGTGGGGTAGGTCAGGCCCGGGATAGACTCGTGCCCTTCAAACAGACGCGGGAAGCGTTGAAATTCACTGTCCCAATCTTCTTGGCCGCGTTCAACGACCATCGCGCGGGCAGCGTCACCCATGATGATCTGATCTGCACCGTAGGCAGAGGCACCTAGCACGCGCACAGCGTGGTAGTGCGTCAGTACCACATGGCTGATCGGTTTGTCGGTGACTGAACGGACCTTTTCGATGACCTTGTTTGCAAGGCGCGGTGTCGCTTGCGCCTCAATGATCATCACGGACTCATCGCCAATGATCACGCCAGAGTTAGGATCCCCTTCGGCAGTGAACGCGTACAGGTCGCGGCCGATTTCATCAAAGGTGATCGTTTTTTCGGTCATGTCGCCTTGGGATGCGAATGCTTTGGCCATGGTGTTTCCTTTTGAGGACGGTGCGCGGTGCAGACACCTGATGTGTGTATTTGAAGAACAATGAATAGCTTAGGGATGTTTGATCGCAGGTAGAATTTTACCAGCACAAACCCCAAAGCCGATGCGGTAACCATCGCCAGCAGCATGACCCGTTAAGGTCATGGTGTCACCGTCGTTGATAAAGCTGCGCTCGGTTCCGTCCTGCAAGGTGATCGGTTCTTTGCCACCCCAGCTGAGTTCCAACATGCTGCCGCGTTGTGATTTTTCAGGGCCAGAGATCGTGCCAGACCCCAGCAGATCACCTGCGTTCATCGCACAGCCCGATGAGGCGTGGTGTGTGAGTTGTTGGGCGGCAGAATAGTACATTTCATTGTAGTTGGTCTGTGCGATGACTTCTTGGGAACCGCCCTCGGGTTCGATGATGACGCTAAGATCGATATCATAGAGCATAGGGCCGGGTTCGACGAGGTAGGGCAACAGGTCCTTTTCGCGTTCTGGTGTTGAGGTGCGGAACGGTTCAAGGGCTGCGCGGGTTACGATCCAAGGGCTAATCGATGTTGCAAATGCTTTGGCTTGGAATGGGCCAAGGGGTTGGTATTCCCAGGCTTGGATATCGCGGGCTGACCAGTCGTTGAGCAGGACATAGCCAAAGATCATCTCATCCGCTTCGGCAACACTGATCGGCTGGCCCATATCGGTTGAGGTGCCGACGATCGCACCCATTTCGAGTTCGATATCTAGACGCTTGCAGGGCCCAAAGCTGGGCATCTCTGCGTCCGGTGCTTTTGTCTGGCCGTTCGGGCGGGTGATATCTGTGCCTGATACAACAACTGTACTGGCGCGCCCGTTATAGCCGATGGGGATATGCAGCCAGTTTGGCGGCAGTGCGTTTTCGGCACCGCGAAACATCGTACCGACGTTGGTGGCGTGATGGCGACCCGCATAGAAATCAGTGTATTCGCTAACGACCATCGGCATGTGCATCTGGGCGTCTGACATCGGAATCAGATGTGGCGCAACCTTGGCTTGATCAGCACTGTCAGAGCTTAACAGCTCAACAAGGCGGGCGCGCAGAGTGGCCCATGTGTCGGGGCCAAGGTCCATGACATCGTTCCAATAGGGCACGTCAAACACAGGTTCGAAATGCAACAGGATCAGGTCTTCTTCTTCCAATCCCGCCATGTCGAGGATCATGTCACCAATTGCCACGCCGCAACGGGGTTCAAGCGAATTGGTCGAGAACACGCCATAGGGTAGGTTGTTGAGAGGGAAATC
>CALKXT010000100.1 GCA_938003685.1 uncultured Sulfitobacter sp.
TACCTTTAGCGACACGTTCCCAGCAGGCATGACGGTTGCGTCCACCCCGAATGCATCCAGTACCTGTTCGTCTGGATCGCTGACAGCAGCGGCAGGTGCGGGTGTTGTATCTTATGCCGGTGGGGCTGTGGCCAGCGGGGCATCTTGTGTGGTCTCTGTGAATGTGACTGCTACGACAGTGCAGGCTTATGCAAACACCAGCGGCGATTTAACATCGTCTTTGGGAAACAGTGGCGCGGCCTCTGCTTCTTTGACCGTCACAGCATCTACAGCACCAGGTTTCTCGGGCAGCTATTCACCACCCAGCATTCCACAGGGTGGAACATCGCGGTTGAGCCTAACAATAAACAACATGGCAAACAGTGTGCCAGCGGGCTCTCTTGGCTTCAGTGTTAGCCTGCCATCGGGTGTCACGATTGATGATGCGCCGCGCAGCTTTACCAGCTTACCAGATGCCTCAAGCACGTGCGGCGGTTCTGTGACTGCTGTTGGTGGCGCGACGTCGGTAAGTTTGTCTGGGGGCAGTGTTGCCGCTGGGTCGACCTGTACGGTATCAGTGAATGTGACCTCGCAAAATGTCGGAACCGTGGGTCCAATCAGCGGCTCTTTGTCGTCGTCATTGGGCGGCACATCGGTTGTTCCTTCTGCGCCTTTGGTTGTTGTCACAAATCCGCAAGGCCGTGTCACATTTGTGCAAAACACTTCAGAGGACGGCACATTTACGTTCAGCTCCACTGAATCGCTGTTGAACTTTAGCATTACGACGGCGGGTGGTTCAGGTAGCCGTGGACCAATTGATCTGACACAAGGCACTTATGTCATCACGCAGTCCCGTCCCGCAGGGATCGGAAACACCGCGTTTAGCTGCTCTGACAACGACAGTATTGGTGATCTACTAAGTGGTACGTTGACCTTGACCCTTGGGCCAAATGAATCTGTGACCTGTACGTATAGCAGTATCAACACAGCCCAAAAGACGTCCGAAGTGATCAATTCGTTCCTGCAACGACGCAACAACCTGATCCTTAGCAATGGCCCAACAAAGGGTCGGCGTATGGCACGTCTTTCACAAGGCATTGGCGGCAGCGAAACACTGTCCTTCCAGCGTGGAAATCTAAAGTCCTTTGCGCCGGTCAATTTCAACTTGCTGTCGTCAGGATCGGGCACCTATGACATTTCAACCTCGCTTTATCAGGTTGAACGCTCAGCACTGATGTTTGGTCTTGCCCATGATGGCGTTGACGGCAGCACAGCCGTGTTCCAGCCGCGTCGTTTCGATATCTGGTTTGAGGCGCATTATAGTGAGTTCAAAGCGTCACAAGGATCAAGTGGTCACTTTGGCATTGCCTATCTGGGTGCTGATTACCTGATCACGCCAGATTTCTTGGCGGGTGTTATGCTACAATTCGACAGCTTTACTGACGAATCCACGACGAACAATTCAAGAGTTAGTGGTACTGGTTGGATGGTTGGCCCCTATGTGACAGCGCGGGTCGCACCGAACCTGATCTTTGATGGACGTGTGAGCTATGGACAGTCCACAAACGAAGTCAGTCCGAATAACACCTATACGGATGAATTCGACACCGATCGCTTTTTGATTGATGCGTCTTTGTCTGGAAGTTTTGATTGGGACAAATGGGTCGTGTCACCAGCATTGAGCATCAGCTATATTGAAGAACGCCAAGACAGCTATATCAGCTCAAATGGTAACTTGATTGGCAAGCAAAAGGTGTCACTGGGTCAGATCAAGTTTGGGCCGACCTTTTCAACCACGATCCAAGGCAACAATCATTCTGTGATCGAGCCGTCGTTTACGTTGAATGGTATTTATAACTTTGCCAATCGTAGCGGGCCTAGTATCACCAACAACACCGCGGATGAAACGGATGGCTTGCGTGCACGGGTTGAGGCCGCCGTGCGTGTTACCAACCGCAGTGGCACGCGGTTTGAATTTGGCGCGAACTACGATGGTATCGGTCAGGATGATTTTGAAAGCTGGGGTGCGAACCTAAAGCTGACGATCCCGCTACAATAAAAGCGACGATTGATTTTGAAGAACGATAAGGGCGGGCAATGTGCCTGCCCTTTTTGCGTTCAAACCAACTTATCCGGCGACAACCGCCTGTAGGTCAAAGATCGGCAATAATACTGCCAAAACGATGACTAAAACCACGGCCCCGACTATCATCATCAAGGCGGGTTCCAGCAAGGCTGCAATACGTTTGCGTTCTGTGGACAGCCCGTTTTCGACCAATACCGCACTACGCTCAGTCATTGGTGCGAGCCGTACAGATGCTTCACCGGCTTGGATCAACTGACGTGCGACAGGTGGAATGATCGACAGGTGGCGCAAAGCCTGAGACATGGTTTCCCCGCGCCGGATAGCATCTGATACCTCAGCGCCTTCTGTGCGAAATTGCGCGATGCTCAATACCTCAGAAGCATTTTGCACAGCAATTGGCACAGTGTTCTTACTACCTAGAACCAACGCCAATGTGCGTAGATATTGTACAGCGGCAGACAGGCGCATGAACCGCCCGACCAACGGAATGCGCAGAAACAACCGATCACGTTTTGCACGCAGAGAAGCGATGCGTCCTGATGCTATGGCAAAGATTACAAACAGGCCAGCTACTACCGCCAAACCCAGGATGTTCGCCTGTATCCAATTGCTGATCTTCAACACGACTTGGGTAATTGAAGGAAGCGGCTGATCAGAGAGATCATACATCGCAACAATTTCAGGGGCGACGTTGACCATCAATATACCGCAAACCAACAAGGCAACTGCTGCGACAAAACCGGGATAGATCAGCGCAGTTGATATTTGCGCTTTGTCGACGCTTTGATTTTCAAGGTGGTCTGCAAGTTCAGAAAAAACGCCGCCCAAGTTGCCAGCCGTTTCTCCTGCGCGGACAGAGGCGATATAGTAAGGCGCAAAGCCAGCTTGGGTGTCACCTAATGCCTCAGACAAGGGCGTACCGTCCATCAGCTGCGCACGCGCGCGCGCAGCAACAGAATCGAGTGCGGGATGACCGCCTTGGCGTACGGCCTCAAGTGCTGCGTCTACGGGCAAATCTGCCCCTAAAAGAACTGCCATTTGACGGGTAAACACGGCCTGTAAATCGGGGTTCAATTGCGCCCGACGGGTGGCGGTGAACAGCTTGGCACCCGGTTTGGTATCTCGTTCGGTCAACTCAGACACAAAAAGCTGTTTGCCGGACAGTTGGGATGCGGCGTCTGCTTCGGTCTCGGCCACAACGGTTCCAGTGCGCCGTTTGCCCGAGTCCGTAAATGCGATGTAGGAAAATGCCCTCATGCGACATCGCCAACGACGCGCAAGGTTTCGGACATGCTGGTTCTGCCAGCGGCAACTTCGGCCAATCCCTGACCAATTAATGTCTCGCGCCCTTCTAAGGCCAGCCCGCGCATCTCTGCTTCATTCGCGCCGCGATCAATGGCGTCACGTAATGCTTCACCGACCTCTAGCATTTCAAAAATACCGACGCGGCCCGCGTAACCAGAACCGCCGCAAGCGTCACAACCAACCGCACTGTGAATGATGTCTGGTACAGCCAATCCATGTCTGGAAAAGTGTGCGGCCTCAGAGGGCGTGGGGCTATGTGGCGCGCGGCACGTTGGGCAAATTCTGCGTAACAGTCGCTGCGCAATCACGCCGCGCAACGTCGCTGCAATCAAATAATCATCGAGTTCCAAGTCACGCAATCGGACCACAGCGCCAATCGAACTGTTGGCGTGTAGCGATGAAAAAACCAAGTGCCCCGTCAGGGCGGCTTGCGTTGCGATCCCTGATGTCTCGTTGTCACGAATTTCACCCACAAGGATTACATCAGGGTCTTGACGCAAAGTCGCGCGCAGACCACTGGCAAAGGTCATGCCGATGTCGGCGTTGATCTGTGATTGCGAGATGCCGGGTAGATCATATTCGATCGGGTCCTCAACGGTGACGATATTGCGTTCATCACGGTTCGCCAGCTTGAGGAGTGAATAAAGTGTGGTTGTCTTGCCCGCACCCGTTGGCCCGGTCGCAAGGATGATGCCGTTGGGCATTGAGGCCATGCGCTGTAGCAGTGCAACTTGAGTTTCTGACAGACCAAGATCGGAGAGTTCCATCAACCCAGAAGAACGATCAAGGATACGCAGCACAATCCGTTCGCCGTAATTGCCGGGCAGTGAACTGACGCGTGTATCGATCATTCGTCCGCCAAGGGAAAGTGGAATACGCCCATCTTGGGGTAGCCGTGTTTCGGCAATATCAAGACCTGCCATCACTTTGAGGCGCGACACAACGCGCCGCACAGGTACATCAGAGCGGTCCATCACTTGTTGCAAAAATCCATCAACTCGCATTCGTGCGCGCAGACCCCCTTCGTAAGGTTCGATGTGCAGGTCAGAGGCACCAGCCGTTACCGCACGGCGCAGCAATTGATTGACGAGTTGAATCACCGGGGCTTCGCCTGTTTCCTCTAATAGGTCACGTTGACGGA
>CALKXT010000101.1 GCA_938003685.1 uncultured Sulfitobacter sp.
GATGATTTGCGTGATGAGGTGTATCCCAAAAACATCCTAATGATCGGACCCACCGGGGTTGGTAAGACCGAGATCAGCCGCCGCTTGGCAAAACTCGCGCGGGCGCCATTCCTCAAGGTTGAGGCGACGAAGTTCACCGAAGTTGGGTATGTGGGCCGGGATGTCGAACAGATCATTCGCGATCTGGTGGATGGTGCGATTGTCATGACTCGTGAACACATGCGCGAAGACGTAAAAACCAACGCAGAGCAAGCCGCGGAAGAACGCGTGATTGATGCCATCGCTGGTGCGGATGCACGTGATGGCACCCGCGAAATGTTTCGCAAGAAACTACGTTCTGGCGAGCTAGACGATACTATGATCGACCTTGAGGTATCAGAGACTTCAAACCCCTTTCAGATGATGGATATTCCCGGCCAACCCGGTGCCGGGGCAGGCATGATGAACATTGGCGATCTGTTTGGCAAAGCCATGGGTGGCCGTACAACCAAGAAACGCCTGTCTGTATCTGACAGCTATGACATTCTCATAGGTGAAGAAGCCGACAAGCTGCTAGATGATGAAACCGTGAACCGCGCTGCGATTGAAGCGGTTGAACAGAACGGCATCGTATTTCTGGACGAGATCGACAAGGTTTGTGCGAAATCAGATGCACGTGGTGGCGATGTAAGCCGGGAAGGTGTCCAGCGCGATTTGCTTCCTCTGATTGAGGGCACAACAGTCAGCACCAAACATGGGCCAGTTAAAACCGACCACGTTTTGTTCATCGCTTCTGGTGCGTTCCACATCGCCAAGCCATCTGACCTGTTACCTGAGCTACAAGGCCGCTTGCCGATCCGTGTAGAATTACGCGCACTGACCGAAGAAGATTTTGTGCGTATCCTGACCGAAACCGACAATGCGTTAACCCTGCAATATACAGCTTTGATGGGCACCGAAGAAGTAACAGTTAGCTTTACAGATGACGGTATTGCAGCGCTGGCCAAGATCGCGGCAGACGTCAACCAATCCGTCGAAAATATTGGTGCGCGGCGGCTTTATACAGTGATGGAACGGGTTTTTGAGGAATTGTCCTTTACCGCGCCGGATCGCGCTGGTGACGTAGTCGAAGTGAACGCAGAGTTTGTCGAAACCAATCTTGGTGCGCTGACACGGTCCACAGATCTAAGCCGCTACGTGCTTTGATCATTTGTTAGCGGCGTAATACCTTTTGGGCTTTTCGCCGCTACGAAACCAGATCATCAAGAAGGCATGACACAGCCTTCCGGTTACCTTGCCTTTATCCGTGAAAATGCGCCCTTTCTGGCGACAGGGGCATTGCTGTCGTTTCTCTCCAGCTTTGGTCAGACGTTTTTCATTGCGATTTTTGGCGGTGAAATCCGAACTGAATTCGGATTAAGCAATGGCGACTGGGGCATGGTCTATATGATCGGCACCGGTGCATCGGCGTTGGTCATGGTTTTTGCGGGCGGGTTGGCAGATAGGTTCAGGGTACGGACCCTTGGCATTAGTGTGGTGTTTCTGTTGGGCATTGCCTGTCTCACCATGGCGTTTAACACCGTTGCAGGGTTACTGGTTTTGGTAATCTTTGCCTTACGATTTACGGGGCAAGGCATGACATCACATGTTGCCGTAGTGGCAATGGCGCGATGGTTCGTTGCTACGCGGGGAAGGGCTCTAGCGGTTGCAGCCATGGGTTTTATGTTGGCCGAGGCGACATTGCCACTGATCATGGTTTGGTTAAAATCATTGGTCGACTGGCGCGTTCTTTGGGTATGCTTCGCCCTTTTCTGCTTTGTTATGATCCCCGTATTGTTCCAGTTGCTTCGCCTAGAACGCACGCCGCAATCGGCAACAGAGGACGAACAATCAACCGGTCTATATGGCAAGCACTGGACCCGTGTTGAGGTCTTACGCCATCCAATTTTTTGGGCGATGATCCCAGCTGTTATGTCATTTTCTGGCTTTGGCACCGCATTCTGGTTTCACCAGGTGCATTTTGCCGAGGTCAAAGGCTGGTCACATCTTTCATTGGTTGCTGTGTTCCCACTCGGTACGGCAACATTGGCGTTATCGACCATCGTTTTTGGGTGGGCCATCGATAGGTTTGGAGCAGTGCGATTGTTGCCGCTTTATCTGATCCCATATGTTGCCGCGTTCGTTTTGCATTGGTACGCACCTTCACTGATATGGACGGCGCTGGCTGTTATTTTGATGGGAAGTTCGGGGGGTGGGCAGGCAACATTGCTAAACGCCTGCTGGGCTGAATTTTACGGCACCCGCTTTCTCGGGTCGATCAAGGCCGCAGCGGCCGCTTTGATGGTCCTTGGTTCCGCTATTGGCCCGGGCCTAAGTGGTTGGTTGATTGATATTGGCGTGAGTTATGAAAGCCAAATGTTGGGGTATGCAGCGATATTTGCCGTTGCGGCAATTTTACTGATCTATCCAGCGCGGGTATTTCGTACCGCTAACGATGACGCCTAAGATATACGTAATAAGCACCACCGCCGCCATGGCTAAGGTGGGCTTGCGCAATCTGCAACACAGCTGAGGACAGCGGTGGCATCGCTAACCATTGTGGCACTTGATGGCGCAATACACCGTGACGCACAGGGATTGGCCCACCATCATCGCGCATCTTGCCTTTGCCAGTGATTACCAAAACCAATCGCTTGCCATCGGCGTGAGCAGATAGAATGAACCTAGTCAAAACGGGATGCGCGCGATCCAACGTCATACCGTGTAAATCGATCCGCCCCTCTGGTTTCAACTTGCCCCGTTTGAGTTTTCCGAATGCCTTTTGATCCATCTGCACCGGTGCACTACTGATTTGTTCAGGCAATGAAGGACTGAGGTTGTGAGCAGTCCGGCGCAACTTACCTTCGGGCTTGCCGATCACTATAGTTTTTGCTTTGCGCAAAGCAGGTGATGAAGGGCTAGGATCATCAATTTCAGGTGTAAAAAGAGAATTAAGATCCAACCGTTCTGTCCGGTCGGTCACTCTGCGCCATAGCTCAAGATCGTCGTCGTTCAGACGACCACCAGATCGTTCGCGTTTCATATCGCGCTTTCGGGCAGTAAGGCATAGGCGCGTTGGATTGGCATCAACACCATCATCCTACCGGGGTCACGCAACTTGCCCGCCTCGCGACCTGCCAGGTCACCCGTGCCAAAAAACACATCAGCGCGCTGTGCGCCCTTGATTGCCGAACCTGTGTCTTGGGCAGTCATCAAACGGCGCAGCGGCTTTTTACCGTCTTTTTCGATCCAAACGGGCGATCCAAGCCTTATGAAACTAGGGTCAACAGCGACTGTACGCATGGTGGTAACTGAACGGTTCATCGCACCTAATGGTCCACGATCAGCCGGTACTTTGCTGACCTCTCGGAAAAACACATATGATGGATTGTGGCGCAACAATTCGCGGCCTTCGACAGGGTTACGACGCACCCAGTTTTTGATCACATCCGCACTGACCTGATGCGCGTTGTACACACCACGGCGTACCAGTTCGGTTCCGATCGATCGATAAGGGTGCCCGTTCGCTCCTCTATATCCAACACGGATATATCCACCGTTGGGCAGTTTTACCCGTCCTGATCCTTGGATTTGAAGAAAGAACAATTCCACCGGATCATCGACCCAAGCGATTTCAAGGCCGCGCCCCTTCATCACATTGGTATCAAGGATATCCCGGCGGGTCAGCCAAGGGTTTGAGCGAAGCGCCTCTGGCGGCATCGCATAGATTGGATAGCGATAGCGTGAGGATTGATAAAGATCGCCGTCAAGTTCCGGTTCAAAGTACCCAGTGAACAACGCGTCCTGACCATCATCAATCAGAACCGGACGAAAGAAGAGTTCAAAAAACTGCCGCGGCTCTGGATCATCATCAGCCAGTTTACATAAAGCGCGCCAATCGGGGCCTTTCATGTCTCGACACGTGTTCAGAAAAACCTTGAGTGCTGCGGTGTGATCGTCCTTTGCCCAGCCATCAAGCTGATCAAATTCTAAAACTTGATATTTGACATCCATGGCTTTGGCAGGACCAGTCACAACGACCGCTCCTGCCAATACCAGTGCACAAATGGCATGGCTTATCCGTCTGTAGAAACCAGCAACCAATTTGGATCATCCGAGCCCATGATACGGGCAAACACCCAAGTATCTTTTTGGCGTTTGATTTCAGTTGTGCTGCCTTCAACAATATCACCGCCTTTATCGCGTACGGCAGATGTCAATTCAGCACCGAAGCGAAGCGTCATTTCCGCCTCTTTTGTATCAGGATCCAGGGTTGCATCAACCAATGTGGTTTCACGCACACCAATAAAGTTCGCCTCAATGGTCAACCCCTTATCTTCACGTGCAGCAACTCCGTCAACAAAGCTGTCGTAGATATCTTCGGACAGGAATGGTTGAATTTCAGCTAGATTACCGTGCTCGTAACCCATTACGATCATCTCATAGGCACCTTTTGCACCACCCAGAAAATCATTAACGCCGAAGGATGGTTCAATCCGTTTCATCTCAGCCAGTGCTTTACCAGCGTCGCTGTCTGCATCGACGTGATCAGTGATGTCCAAATCTGGTCCACCCTCAATCACTTCTAACGCTGGGCCAGCACTGCGTTCCGGGCGTTGGTCAGCAACGGGAGGTTTTTCAAAACCCTCACGCGTGCCAAGAACATTTTTCAAACGCAATATCAGAAATACGGCGATACCGGCCAACACCAGAAGCTGTATCATAGGTGAATTCATCGGGACCTCATTGGGCAAAGCATGGAAACATGTATGTTGAAGCCTTATGTAGGTGCTTGACCGGGGCAAGTCCACTATCACCCCACCAAAAGGAGCCTAAGCCATGTGGCTATTGATCGCATTTATCGCCGTTCCCTTGATCGAAATCACTTTGTTCATCCAAATCGGGGGGACAATTGGGTTAGGCTGGACGCTGGCTGTTGTTATTCTCACGGCTGTATTGGGCACTTGGTTGGTCCGTGCTCAGGGCATCATGGCACTCAGCAAGCTACAATCTTCGTTTTCTGACTTGCGCGATCCGACAGAACCGCTTGTTCACGGAGCTATGATACTTTTTGCTGGCGCATTGTTGCTGACACCTGGATTCTTCACAGATGCTGTCGGTTTTTCGCTGCTTATTCCGCAATTCCGGCAGGCTGCATTCAATGCGATCCGGTCACGTGTGAAAATGAGCGGTTTTAGCACATCACAAGCAGGCCATACTGGACCAACAGTTCGTCCATCGCGCGATGATGTGATTGACGCTGAATATCACGAAATAAAAGATACGGACGCCGAGAAAACCATACCTTCCGGTAACAAAGGTCCATCAAAATGGACAAAGCATTGAGGGCAACGGGGCAACCTGTTAAGCCCGCCTAGATTTATTTCAGCTGAGGGAGCCGATCATGGCAGAAGCAGAACAACCAGTACCGCCGCAATTGCGCGTCTTGGGTCAATTTATCCGCGACATGTCTTTTGAAAACATCATGGCACAAAAAGGCGCACCATCCGATGTGCAGCCTGACGTTCAAGTTCAGGTCAATTTGGATGCGAAAAAACGTAGCGTCGAAAATCAGTACGAAACTGCGATCAAACTGAATATCACGTCAAAAGCCAAAGATGGCGACATGACTTTGTTCTTGTTCGAAATCGATTACGTCGGCATTTTTGACATCCAGCATGTACCAGACGATCAAATCCATCCGTTCTTGATGATCGAATGCCCGCGGATGATCTTCCCGTTCCTGCGCCGTGTTGTAAGCGACGTCACACGTGACGGTGGCTTCCCGCCGCTGAACTTAGAAAATGTTGATTTCCTTGCGCTCTATCGCAACGAAGTGGCGCGTCGCCAGGCCGAAACGCCACCAAAGGCAGACGCCTAACCTTTACCCCACAATGTCCCGTCGCCCAGTTTGCTGACGAATTCAGCATGGGCGGCGGCTTCGTTTTCGCTTATTCGCGAGGGCAGGGGCGCGCGACGCTGTTTTGGTATCCAAACCTCAACTGCCCCAGCAGAGTTTTGTGTAGGTTGAGCAGATAGCGCAAAGTCTGGCTGCCGCCCGCCAATCAATTCAAGATAAACTTCCGCCAAAATTTCACTATCGAGCAGGGCACCGTGAAGTGTTCGTGACGTATTGTCGATACCAAAGCGACGACACAGTGCATCCAACGACGCCGGTGATCCTGGAAAGCGTTTACGGGCGATGGCGAGAGTATCCAACGCTTGTTCCCATGGAATTTGCGGTAGGTTCATCCATCGCAGTTCAGCGTTCAGAAATTTTATGTCAAACGCTGCGTTGTGAATGATCAGTTTCGAAGTGCCGATGAAGTCGAGGAATGATCGCCCAACCTGGGCAAATTTTGGTTTATCGCGCAAAAAGTCATCACCTAAGCCATGCACCTGAAACGCTTCGTCCGGCATGCCACGTTCAGGGTTGATATATTGGTGATACGTTTCACCAGTCGCCATATGGTTCATCAGCTCGACAGCACCAATTTCGACGATGCGGTCCCCAGATTCAGGATCAAATCCAGTGGTTTCTGTATCTAAAACGATTTCACGCATGGTTCATCTTTTCCCGAATATCAGCGACAACTTCTTGAACCTGCTGACGCGCGTGTTCAATCGTATCTGTTTCAATCACATAATTTGCCCGCGCGCATTTTTCATCATTCGGTATCTGTTTTGCCTTGATCGCATTGAACTGTTCAAAAGTCATTGTGCCTCGATCCATCACCCGCTGTTCTTGGATTTCAGCTGAAATGGTAACACAAGCAACCGCATCCATATGAGCATCTCCACCGGTTTCGAATAGAAGTGGGATATCTAACACAACAATGTCAGATTTAGCGGCGGTTATAAATGTTGTTCGATCCTGAGCTACTAAGGGGTGAACAATTTTTTCAATCTGCCGCAACGCCTCTGATCGCTGAGAAATGGTTTTCTTTAGAGCAGGCCGTGACACCATTCCATCAACGATTGCATCTGGAAATAAGTCACCGATGGGTTTCACAGCAGCGCCATCTTTGTCGTACAAGCGATGAACAGCAGCATCGGCATCCCAAAGGGCGCACCCCTCATCGACAAACAGTTTTGCAGTTGTGGATTTGCCCATACCTATGGAACCCGTTAATCCCAGAAGAAACACTATCTCAACGCAGCCGCGCGGGTTGCGCGATCTACCGTTGGACGTGTGCCAAACCAGCGTTCAAAACCCGGAACTGCCTGATGAAGTAACATGCCCAAGCCATCAACGGTGACACACCCCATCTGTTCTGCGGTTTCTAAGAAATTGGTTTTCAACGGTGCATAGACCAAATCTGTCACAAATGTTTGTGGTCGCAGCCCATCCAACGGGACACGCAACTCGCTTTTGCCAATCATGCCTAATGACGTGGTGTTCACAGCTAAGGCTGCGTGTTCCAACATGTTACCAGCTTGTACCCAATCAAACACACGCACACGACTCCCGAAGTCTGATTTCAGCTTTTCCGCGCGCACACGTGTGCGATTGGACAAGAAAACCTCTGGCACGCCCGCATCTATCAACGATGCAATTACTGCACGCGCTGCACCGCCTGCACCTAAGATAGCAGCTGGTCCTACCTTGGGTTGCCATCCGGGTGCGCCTGTCTTGAGGTTTTCCAAAAACCCATAACCATCTGTATTATCGGCATGTATTTTCCCGTCTTTGCGGAAAATAAGCGTATTAGCGGCCCCGATTAAAATTGCACGGTCCGTCACCAAATCAGCAATTGCCAACACTGCTTCTTTGTGGGGTGCTGTAACATTAACACCTACAAATCCCATTTTTGGTAACATGCGGATCACATCAGCTAGATTATCACTGGTCACGTCCATCGGAATGTAATGCCCAGCAATTCCGTAGGTCTTGAGCCAATGACCATGCAGTTGCGGTGACTTAGACTGCGCTATCGGTGACCCGATAACGCCCGCCAGCGGTATTTTTAGCAATGTCATGATGCAAGATCTCCGCGTAGGGTCAAATAGTTAATGAGTTCTAAAAGTGGCATACCCAAGACGTGAAAGTAATCCCCTTCTATGCTTGAGAACAATCGCACACCTTCTTCTTCAAGTTTATAACATCCCACAGCGTGTTGGATGCTATCCCAATTTCGGGTCACATAGTCGGTGATGTAACTTTCACTAATGGTACGCATGCGCAGACGAACCTGCCCAACATGACGCCAGATCGGTTTACCATCTTCACAAATAACGGCTGCCGACAACAAACTGTGTCGATCACCTTGCAATGATTTCAGTTGGTCGATTGCAGCGTTTATATTCTCAGGTTTGGAGAGTAACGTACCACGAAGATCCAACACCTGATCACATCCCAAAACCAAGGCACCGGGATGTTTTTCACTAACCTTGCGTGCTTTCATTTCTGCCAATGCGTCCGCTACATCACGGCATGGCGCTGCTTCTGCTAACAACGCCTGTTTGATCATTTCTTCATCAACACGCGGCTTTACCACTTCGTGATCAATGTTCGCCTGCATCAGCAACTTTGCACGAATGTCAGATCCAGAAGCAAGTATGAAAGGCTGAGGCATGTGGATAACCTATGTGTAAGTTTAAGGATTTCTTAAGGGGATGTTCTGCAAAATTGGCTTGATTGATACAAGTCCCCTAAAACTCCTAGTTTTCAAGGCTCATCAACCGATTCTTACACCTGCGGATAGGGAAAACGCAGCATCTTTCAAAAACCTTGAAGTCATCGAGTTATTAGGCAGTTGTTAACATTTTAAGTGTTCAAAAATTAACTTAACAGACTGATATTTATATCAAAATATTAAATACCAAGATCGACCGTGGATAAGTTATTCACTAGTGGATAACACATAGGATAACCAAATAATCCACAGAAAATAGCTTCCCTACTTACATCATCATCTTTCTTATCTTCTTTATTATTATAAGAAGGGTAAACAGCTTGGAGTAAGACATGACAGATATTCTTGCCCTCATTTACCCTTGGACTAAAGCATTCCACATCATTTCAGTGATCTCGTGGATGGCTGCGTTGTTCTACTTGCCAAGGCTTATGGTACATCACACTGAAAAAGTTACTCTGAGTGGTGAAACACACGATCTCTTTGCGATGATGGAGTTTAAGCTATCCAATGTCATCATGCGACCCGCTATGCATGCCACGTGGGTTTTTGGGCTATGTCTCGTGTTTACCCCCGGTATCGTTGATTGGTCGATGATTTGGCCATGGACGAAAGGAGTGAGTGTTATCGCAATGACAGCGTTTCACACTTGGTTGGTCATTCGGGTCAAAGGCTTTGGCCGTGGAGAGAATACTTTGACAGGTCGTCAATATCGGATGATGAACGAAGTACCGACCGTTCTTATGATCATCATCGTATTTTCAGTTGTCTTGAAATTCTGATTTAATTGACTTGAACTGCCCATCTGCCTATATGAACACAACCGCCCCGTCCGGGGATGGCAGTTATCTGCATATTTTCAAACACGACCAGCCGGCATTAAGCCGCTGCTGAATGGGATTTTCTATGACAATCGATACATTGAACCTTGCTGATCTAAAGGCGCAGACACCCAAGAACCTCTTGGCGATGGCAGAAGAGCTTGAGATTGAAAATGCATCAACGATGCGTAAAGGCGAGATGATGTTCCAGATTCTGCGTGAACGCGCAGATGAAGGCTGGGAAATTTCCGGCGATGGCGTGTTAGAAGTCTTGCAAGATGGTTTTGGTTTCTTGCGCTCACCTGAGGCAAACTATCTGCCAGGCCCAGATGATATTTACGTGTCACCTGACATGATTCGACTTCACTCTCTGCGCACCGGCGATACCATCGAGGGATTGATTAAAGCGCCTGATGATAACGAGCGTTATTTTGCCTTGACCGAAGTGACCAAGATAAACTTTGAAGAGCCTGAGAAGGCGCGTCATAAAGTTGCTTTTGAAAACTTGACACCGTTGTATCCTGATGAGCGGATGACGATGGAAGTGGATGATCCAACGATCAAGGATCGTTCAGCGCGTATCATTGATCTTGTTTCGCCAATCGGTAAAGGTCAGCGTTGTTTGATTGTGGCGCCGCCCCGTACTGGTAAAACAGTACTGTTGCAGAACATTGCTAATTCCATCGAAAAGAATCACCCAGAATGCTATCTTATTGTGTTGCTGATTGATGAGCGTCCAGAAGAAGTCACAGATATGCAGCGATCCGTTAAGGGCGAAGTGGTTTCATCAACTTTTGATGAACCTGCGACACGTCACGTTGCGGTTTCTGAAATGGTCATAGAAAAGGCGAAACGTCTGGTTGAACACAAACGCGATGTTGTGATTTTACTTGATTCAATCACACGACTTGGTCGTGCGTTTAACACTGTGGTTCCGTCTTCTGGTAAGGTTCTTACTGGTGGTGTGGATGCGAACGCATTGCAACGCCCCAAGCGGTTTTTTGGTGCCGCGCGTAATATCGAAGAAGGTGGATCGTTAACTATTATCGCAACAGCGCTGATCGATACAGGTTCGCGCATGGATGAGGTTATCTTTGAAGAATTCAAAGGTACTGGTAACTCTGAGATTGTTCTTGATCGCAAGATTGCTGACAAGCGTGTGTTCCCAGCTATGGACATCCTTAAATCTGGGACGCGCAAAGAAGACTTGTTAATCGACAAGGTAGATTTGCAAAAAACCTTTGTATTACGTCGTATTTTGAATCCAATGGGGACGACAGATGCGATTGAGTTCTTGATTGGCAAGTTGAAGCAGACCAAGACAAATTCTGATTTCTTTGACTCAATGAACACCTAATTACATAATATTAACAGTAGGTTATGGTAAATGGATACGATATTTGCCTTGGCAACCGCCCAAGGGAGGGCGGGCGTTTCTGTTGTTCGTATTTCGGGGTTAAAGGCGTTCGAAGTTGCTGAAAATATCTGCGGTTCTCTTGCTACGACACGCATGGCAACTTTGCGTGAAATACGTGGCCGAACCAATGAAGTAATAGACCAAGCATTGGTTATTTCTTTTCAGGGACCAGCCAGCTTTACAGGTGAAGATATTGTCGAACTTCACTTACACGGGAGTATTGCCGTTGTGCGTGCGGTGCTTGATGTGCTGGGATCATTCGATGGGACTCGGCTTGCTGAACCTGGTGAATTCACCAGACGTGCATTAGAGAACCAAAAACTGGATCTCGCGCAAGTAGAAGGTCTAGCAGATTTGATTGAGGCGGAGACTGAAGCGCAACGTAAACAAGCGCTACGGGTTTTGTCGGGACACCTTGGTAATCAAGTAGAATTGTGGCGGAGCAACCTTATACGGGCGGCAGCCCTGATTGAGGCGACAATAGATTTTGCTGATGAAGAAGTTCCTGTTGATGTGACCCCAGAAGTTGAGGCGCTTTTATCTTTAGTTAGCGATGAACTAACTCAAGAGATCAGAGGTACGCTTGTAGCTGAGCGGATCAGATCGGGCTTTGAGGTCGCGATTGTGGGGCCGCCGAATGCGGGTAAGTCAACGCTGCTAAACGCGTTGGCAGGCCGTGATGCTGCTATAACCTCCGAAACAGCTGGAACAACTCGGGACGTCATCGAAGTACGTATGGATCTAGATGGATTACCTGTTACGCTTCTTGACACGGCTGGTCTCCGAGAAAGTGATGATGAGATTGAAGCAATAGGTGTTAATCGTGCAATTGAACGAGCTACGTCTGCTGATCTTAGGGTATTTTTGGTGAAATCTGATGAAACACTAATACTCACACCAAAACCAAACGATATTATTGTGACGCCTATGGTTGATACGCTACCCAAAGGATCACTTGGGATATCGGGTAAAACTGGCCAAGGTATTTCTGGCCTGATTGATCAGATCCAGACTATTCTTTTTGAACGCAGTGCTACTGTTGGTCTTGCCACACATGAACGGCATAGGATTGCATTGGTTGATGCGCAAGGTTATTTAGAGGCGGCCAAGATCACCCTCGAACTTGGGCCCGAAGATTATGATATAGCTGCGGAAGAATTACGATCTGCGATTCGATCACTTGAAGGGCTCGTTGGCCGCATAGACGTCGAAAACTTACTCGACGAAATTTTTTCAAGCTTTTGTCTTGGTAAATAATGGAGTGTTTCACGTGAAACATTTTGATGTAATCGTTATTGGTGGTGGGCATGCAGGCTGTGAGGCTGCACACGCTTCTGCCCGTATGGGTGCTTCGACTGCACTTATTACGATGTCGTATGACGGAATTGGTGTCATGTCCTGCAATCCAGCAATTGGTGGGCTTGGAAAAGGGCATCTGGTGCGCGAAATTGATGCCATGGATGGTGTAATGGGCCGGGTAGCTGACAGAGCAGGGATACAATTCCGCCTGTTGAACCGTCGCAAGGGTCCAGCCGTTCAGGGCCCGCGTGCACAAGCGGATAGAAAAATATATCAGAGGGAGATGCTTGCTGAGATATTGAAGCAACCAAATCTTACTGTCGTTGAAGGCGAAGTCATCGATCTAAAGATGGATAGTGGCAAGGTTTGTGGCGTAACGCTTGCAGATGGCGGCGTCATTCATTCGAAATCAGTTATCCTTACGACAGGAACTTTCCTTCGTGGTATTATCCACATCGGTGATGAACGTCATTCTGGTGGCCGCATGGGCGATAAGGCCTCCGTCAAATTGGCAGAACGGATAGATGGTTTTGATCTACCTATGGGACGATTGAAAACAGGCACTCCCCCTAGGCTGGATGGACGTACGATAAATTGGGATGTTCTTGAAACGCAACCGGGTGATGATGATCCGGTGTTGTTTTCTTTTTTATCAGAGGCCGCCACAGCACCACAGATTTCTTGCGGTATTACGCATACAAACGAACGAACGCACGAGATTATTCAGGAATCTCTACATCTATCAGCAATGTATGGTGGTCAAATTGATGGCGTTGGGCCTAGATATTGCCCATCAATTGAAGACAAGGTTGTGCGTTTTGCGGAAAAGACATCGCATCAGATATTTCTGGAACCTGAGGGTTTTGATGATCATACGATTTATCCTAATGGCATTTCCACTTCTTTACCGGTTGACGTTCAAGAGAAATATGTTCGTTCAATCAATGGGTTAGAGCAGGCAGTAATTTTGCAGCCAGGATATGCTATTGAGTATGATTATATCGACCCCAAAGCTTTGGAGCTAACACTACAGGTTCGGAGCGTTCCGAATTTGTATTTGGCAGGGCAAATTAACGGAACAACTGGATACGAAGAGGCTGCAGCACAAGGTCTAGTTGCTGGACTGAACGCTGCGTCACGTTCTTTAGAGAAGCCAGAAATTATATTTGGTCGATCAGATAGCTATATTGGTGTTATGATCGATGATCTTACCACACGCGGTGTGAGCGAACCTTATCGGATGTTTACGTCGCGTGCGGAGTTCCGGTTGTCATTGCGTGCTGACAATGCAGATCAACGGTTGACTCCTTTAGCAATTGATCTTGGATGCGCCTCGATGCATAGGGCTGATGTGTTTTTAAGAAAAGAATCTCTACTTGAGGATGCTAAACGAAAGCTCACTGCTGATACGTTCACCCCAAAGGAAACGTCTTTAGTTGGGATCGTCAGTGGGAAAGACGGGGTTCGTAGAACTGCATTCCAGTTGTTATCTTTTCCAGACGTGTCATTTGAACAGCTTATTCTATTAGATTCGACTTTTTCTACCATTGATTTAGATATTCGTGATCAGATAGAGCGCGATGCGCTTTATGCAAATTACATAGATCGGCAACAGAAAGACATTGACCGATTGCGGAAAGATGAGGCGCTTTTGATTCCTTCCGAATTTGATTTTACTGCCCTTCAAGGTCTGTCAAATGAGCTGAAAGGCAAGCTTTCTTCTGCACATCCATCATCTTTGGCGCAAGCAGCTAGGATTGATGGAATCACGCCTGCCGCGCTTACGCTTATCCTCGCCCACCTACGCCGGGATTCTAAGAGGAAGTTAGGATGATTGAGATCGGAGGTGGGAATGTTTCACGTGAAACATATGAGAAGCTCCAAGAGTTCACACGGCTAGTGGAAAAATGGAATCCAAAGATTAATCTCATTTCAAAGTCAACAGTACCCGATATCTGGGAACGTCATATTCTTGATTCTATTCAGCTATTTTCTGTTGCTCCGACTTCTGGGAAATGGGTTGATTTGGGAAGTGGCGGCGGCTTTCCTGGTATTGTAGTTGCGATATTGACGCTTGGCGGGAAAACTAATCATGAAGTAATCTTGGTTGAAAGTGATCAGAGAAAGTCTGTGTTTTTGCGAACAGCCATACGAGAGTTAGGTCTAAATGCAAAAGTGATCTCAGACCGTGTCGAGCAGATAAAATCGCTTAACGCTGATATCATATCGGCTCGGGCATTATCGGATCTTAGTTCTCTTTTGGAATATACCCAAATCCATCTGAAGGTTGATGGGATTGCACTATTCCCTAAAGGCGCGAGGTGGGAGGAAGAGCATTCTGATGCGCAACTGATATGGTCATACTCATGCGAACCTATTAAAAGCACGACAAACCCTTTAGCAGCAGTTTTAAAGATCAAGGATATTGCCCGTGTCTGACTTGTCTCGACCAAACGGCCCCAAGATTATTGCCGTTGCAAACCAAAAAGGTGGTGTTGGTAAGACGACAACAACAATTAACTTAGCGGCTGGGCTGGTTGAGTTAGGTAAGCGTGTATTGCTTATCGATTTGGATCCACAGGGAAATGCATCGACTGGCCTGGGCGTTGATCTAGAGGACCGGGAGTTCACAACATACGAATTGTTGCTAGAAGACATTGATCTGAATGAAGTTATTCAAGAAACTAACATAGAGAATCTATCAATTGTGCCAGCAACGGTTGACCTAAGTTCAGCAGATATGGAGCTTATTTCAAATGAAAAGCGTAGTTTCTTGCTGCATGATGCGCTCAGGCAAACTCAAATGGATAACTATTCATTTGATTATGTTTTGATCGATTGCCCTCCCTCCCTGAACCTTTTGACTGTAAATGCAATGATTGCGGCTCATTCAATACTTGTGCCGCTACAAAGCGAATTTTTTGCGCTAGAAGGATTGTCGCAGCTTATGTTGACCATCCGCGAGGTTCGCCAGGCAGGAAACAAGGAACTAAGAATTGAGGGGGTTGTGCTTACAATGTATGACCGTCGCAATAATCTTTCACAACAGGTTGAACAGGATGCCCGCAGTAATTTGGGCGATCTTGTATTCAAAACGATGATACCTAGGAATGTTCGAGTAAGCGAAGCGCCAAGTTTTGCGATGCCTGTGCTAAGCTACGATAGTCAATCGAAAGGCGCGCAGGCGTATCGAGAATTGGCAAAAGAAGTGATTAAAAATAACTCTATCTGAGGGTAAAAAAAGATGGCGGACAAGCAAGATCGTAAACGTGGTTTGGGGCGCGGTTTGTCAGCGTTGATGGCTGACGTCACTGAGACGGAAACAAGCGCGGCCCTTGGTGGGGCGGTTGAGCAAATTATTCCAATTGAGCGCATATCACCAAACCCAGAGCAACCTCGAAAGCGGTTTGAACAGGGCGACTTGGATGATTTGGCTGCTTCAATTAAGGAAAAGGGTGTTATTCAGCCTCTAATTGTTCGTTCTCGTGATGACGGTACTTTTGAGATTGTAGCGGGAGAACGGCGTTGGCGTGCTGCGCAAATGGCAAAGCTACATGAGCTCCCGGTTGTTGTGCGGTCTTTTACGGATGTTGAAGTCCTCGAAGTGGCGATTATCGAAAACATCCAACGCGCTGATTTGAACTCAGTTGAAGAGGCTGCTGGCTATCGTCAGTTGATGGATAAATTTGGGCATACTCAAGAGAAAATGGCGGAGGCATTAGGCAAGAGTCGAAGTCATATCGCAAACCTACTTAGATTATTGAATCTGCCTGAACCAGTGTTGGATATGTTGCGATCTGGAGATTTAAGTGCAGGACATGCACGCGCATTGGTTCCAGCTGAAGATCCGCTAAAGCTAGCGAGCCAAATCGTTAAGGGTGGATTGTCTGTACGCGCGACCGAAGCACTAGTTAAGAAAGAACAGACTAGTTCAAGCGAAAACATATTTAAGAAAGAGAGCGCCAAGGCTAAAGGCGAGAAAGATGCAGATACTAAGGCGCTTGAAAGCGATTTGTCTGCTAGCTTGGGAATGAAAGTTGATCTTAATCACAAGCCGGGACAGGAGTCCGGTCAAATAACGGTTCACTATAAATCGTTGGATGATTTAGATGAACTTTGCCGTATGTTGGGTGGAGTTTAGTCTGTCAAAAGCTCTTCGATTATAGCGTTTAGAACCATAAACCCTTGATCCGTAACGATTAACTGACTCTCTTTCTTCTGAACCATTCCAATCCTTTCCAGATGGTCTATTTTCGTAGATGGCAATGGTTCACCAAGTAAGTTTTTATAGCGAGTGAGGCTAACACCTTCTTTTAACCGAAGACCCATAAGTAGAAATTCATTTGCCTGATCTCTAATGGATAGCGCTTCTCGTGGTTTTTCGGTTTGCTGAACTTTAACGCCGTCTAGCCAGCGCTTTGGGTTGCTAAAGCATTCTGTCGCACACTTTTGCCCATCTACTGTTAGCCGCCCATGGGCGCCAGGGCCAATCCCGATATAATCACCGTACCGCCAGTAAATCAAATTATGCCTAGATTGTGCAGCATCTCTAGCATGATTTGAAACCTCATAGGCAGGCATTCCCATTTCACCACAGATATCTTGGGTCAACTCGTACATATCTGCACCTAAATCGTCATCTGGAAGACCTCGTAGTTTACCGCGGGCATATCTGTCGCCAAACGCGGTACCGCTTTCAATAGTTAGTTGATACAAAGAAAGATGATCTATCGCCATATTTAGAGCCTGTTTTAGCTCTGTTTCCCATGCGTTGATGGTTTGATCTTGCCTGCCATATATTAAGTCAAAACTGACGCGATCAAATTCCGTGCGTGCGATGTCGAATGCAATCATGGCTTCTGCTGCGGTATGAATGCGACCTAAGCGACGTAGATCATCGTCATTTAAAGCCTGAATTCCCATAGAAACCCGACTAATACCAGCCTGACGGAAAGCCGCAAACCTGCCTGCCTCAACAGAACTTGGATTGGCTTCAAGAGTGATTTCGAGATCGTTGGCAGAGGGCCAAAGACGTCTAATTTCAGAAATAATATCGGCAACTATTTCCGGCTCCATCAAACTGGGTGTGCCGCCACCGAAAAAAACGGCATTTAGGATCCGGTTGGGAGTTTCAGCCGCTACGCGTTTTAGTTCCATCAAATAGCCGTCGCGCCAAGCTATCTGGTCGATCTGACGACTGACATGCGAGTTGAAATCGCAGTAAGGGCATTTTGCCTCGCAAAACGGCCAATGGATATACAGACCGAAACCGCCCTGTTGCCAATCTTCAGTCAAAACAAGCGGACATGAGTTTGCTAAAGGCATCTGCACGGTGGCTTATGCCGTTTTTGGTATCCGCATCCATCTCTGCGAATGTGATCTCATGGCCGTCAGGTTGAAACATCGGATCATACCCGTGACCTTGTTTGCCACGCATCGGCCAGATCAAGGTTCCGTTTACCTTTCCCGCAAACACCTCGTCATGTCCATCAGGCCACGCCAGTACGAGCGTTGCACAAAACCGAGCACGGCGAGGATGAGGTGCGTTTTCTTCTTCAAGTAAGGTGTGGGTCTTGGTCATAGCCATGATGAAATCACGGCCATTCGGGGTTTCTGCCCAATCGGCGGTATATACACCGGGCGCATCATTCAATGCTTCAACCTGAATACCGGAATCATCTGCAAGCGCAGGTAGGCCGGTCGCCTTTGCCGCGGCATGTGCTTTGATCCGTGCATTGCCTACAAATGTTGTTTCGGTTTCTTCTGGTTCTGGCAAATTCATTTCTGCCGCACCCACTACGGTAACCCCGCGCGGGGCAAAAAGCTGCCCCATCTCTTCAAGCTTACCGGCATTGTGGGTTGCGATCAAAATGCGGTGATCGGTGAACTTGCGGGTCATGCGGTCACTGCTTTTTGAATTTCAACCAGCTCGCTAACACCTTTTTCGGCCAAATCCATCAATTGGTTCATTTGATCGCGCGAATATGTTGATCCCTCTGCACTCATCTGAACTTCGATCAGTTTGTGTGATCCTGTCATGATAAAGTTACCATCAACTCCGGCCTCTGAGTCTTCTGGGTAGTCCAGATCAAGCACAGGCTGGCCCGCATAGATACCACAGCTGATCGCCGCAACTGGATCAACCAACGGATCACTTATCACATCACCAGCTTTCATGAGTTTGTTCACCGCAAGGCGCAGGGCAATCCATCCACCAGTGATAGACGCGCAGCGCGTGCCGCCGTCTGCTTGCAATACATCACAATCTACGGTGATCTGACGTTCGCCTAACGCAACCCGGTCTACACCTGCGCGTAACGAGCGGCCTATCAAACGCTGGATTTCAACTGTACGGCCACCTTGTTTGCCTGATGCTGCTTCGCGACGCATCCGTGTGTTAGTTGCGCGGGGCAGCATACCATATTCCGCTGTGACCCAGCCAAGGCCTGAACCCTTGATAAATGGGGGAACGCGATCTTCGATTGTGGCTGTGCACAACACGTGAGTATCGCCAATTTTGATCAAAGCAGATCCTTCGGCGTGTTTGGTAAAGCCTACCTCAACAGAGACAGCGCGCATTTCATCAAGTTTCCGGCCAGAAGGACGCATGGTATTTCCTTTTCATTGTTAACTTGGGGATACCGTCCAGATGTGAGGGTATGCAACCCTGTTTGATGTTTGCCCAATTGACGTTTGGACGTTGCGCACCTTTATTGGGGTGAACAGGGGATGCCATGACTGAAACGTCAGAAATGTTAAACGATATGAATGACCGGTCCCGCGAAGTATTTCGCCGGGTGGTCGAAGGATATCTAGCCAATGGCGATCCTGTGGGGTCACGTACGCTTACGCGCGACTTCAGTGAAAAGGTAAGCGCTGCGACAATCCGCAATGTGATGCAGGACCTTGAGTTTATGGGTCTGCTTGGTTCGCCTCATGTTAGTGCTGGACGTATCCCAACACAGATGGGCTTGCGGATGTTCGTTGATGGGATGATCGAAATTGGTGATCCGTCTGAAATGGACCGTGAAAAGATCGACGCGACGATGGGTAACAATGCTTCAGACGTTGGGGGTTTGTTAGATCGCATCGGTTCCGCCTTGTCCGGCGTCACGCATGGGGCGTCTTTGGTTTTGACACCAAAACATGAAGCGCCAATCAAACATATTGAATTTGTATCATTGTCACAGGATCGCGCGTTGGTGGTCTTGGTGTTCTCTGATGGTCACGTTGAAAATCGTTTGTTCACACCACCGCCCGGACAGACACCAAGTTCGATGAGGGAAGCCGCAAACTTCTTGAATGCTTTGGTTGAGGGTAAAACGATCAGTGAATTGCAGCGCACCATAGGTAAGGAGATCGCACAGCGCCGGCAAGAGATCGATGTTTTGGCGCAGCAATTGGTCGAAAGCGGACTGGCGCTGTGGCAGGGGGAAGATGAGGCTACTGAACGGCTGATTGTACGGGGGCGTGCAAACCTGTTGAACGGAGATGATGATAGTGAAAATTTAGCACTTATCCGAAACCTGTTTGACGACCTTGAACGTAAGCGCGATATCGCAGAATTCCTTGATTTGGCCGAGGGTGGCGACGGTGTGCGCATTTTTATCGGTTCAGAGAACAAACTTTTCTCACTTTCGGGTTCCTCTTTGGTGGTTTCCCCTTATATGAACGCTGATCGAAAGGTGATTGGGGCCGTCGGAGTGATTGGCCCCACACGCCTGAACTATGGACGTATCGTGCCGATTGTGAATTACACGGCGCAACTGGTTGGAAAACTGATTTCTGACCGGAGTTAGAGGTGGAAGATGGCAGAGCCGAAAGAAAATGAATTTTTGGATGATATCGATGAAGCCGAGGCGGATGAATACGCTGATGAAATGGCTGAGATCGATGATGAAGCGATGGAGTTGGATGAACTCAGAGCGGAACGTGACCTATTAAAAGATCGCTTTATGCGCGCTCTTGCGGATGCTGAAAATGCGCGCAAGCGGTCCGATAAAGATCGCCGCGAAGCTGAGAATTATGGCGGCTCAAAATTGGCCCGCGACATGTTGCCAGTCTATGACAACATGAAGCGTGCGCTTGAAGCTGCAACAGAAGAACAGCGCGCTGTTTCTGGTCCTTTGTTGGAAGGCGTTGAGCTGACCATGCGGGAATTGTTAAGCGTGTTCAAAAAACACGGCATCGAAGTGATCGTGCCAGAAGTTGGTGATCGGTTTGATCCACAGCTTCACCAAGCGATGTTCGAAGCGCCGGTTCCTGGAACCAAGGCAGGTGACATTATTCAGGTCGCTGCCGAAGGCTTTATGTTGCATGATCGCTTGTTGCGCCCGGCGCAAGTTGGCGTTTCATCAATGCCTGCGGGATAACCTGCAACGATAGAATTACATATTTAAAAGAACAATGAAGGGGCGGTCAGGATTTGGCCGCCTCTTTCAATTTGTACAGTAGATCAAGCGCCTCTCTTGGACTCAGCTCGTCAGGTAAAATGTCTTTTAGCTGTTCTTCAACCGCCGATTTTTTTGCTGGTTGAGGCGCGGGTGTTGCTTGCATCGAAAACAACGGCAGATCATCAATCAATGTTTTCTGTGTAGCACCGCCTTCACGCTCACCTTTTTCTAAGGCATCCAAAACAACACGTGCGCGTGCGATAACCGCGTCTGGTAATCCAGCAAGCTGTGCGACCTGAACGCCATAGGACCTATCAGCGGCACCCTTTTTGACTTCATGCAAAAAGATGACTTCGCCTTCCCACTCTTTCACCGTCACCGTAGCATTGTCGACGCCATCTAGTTTTCCAGAGAGGGCTGTCATCTCGTGGTAATGGGTTGCGAACAACGCGCGAGACCGATTTACATCATGCAGATGCTCTAGTGTCGCCCATGCAATCGACAGGCCATCATATGTTGCAGTGCCACGGCCAATTTCATCAAGAATGATCAGCGCACGATCGTCTGCTTGGTTTAGGATTGCAGCGGTTTCGACCATTTCGACCATAAATGTGGACCGCCCGCGGGCAAGATCGTCAGAGGCACCAACCCGGCTGAACAGCTGGCTAATTAAACCAATATGCGCAGAGGTCGCGGGTACATAGCTGCCCATTTGGGCCATCAATGCGATAAGAGCGTTTTGGCGCAAGAACGTAGATTTACCGGCCATGTTTGGACCGGTCAGCAACCAGATGTTTGCCGCGGTGTTTTCTGCGCTTAGATCACAATCATTCGCAACGAACGGGTTGCCGGATTGCTGCGCCAAGGCACGCTCTACCACCGGGTGTCTACCACCCTCAATTGCGAAAGCCCGGCTGTTGTCTACTGTTGGCCTTGTCCAGCGCTCAGCGTGAGCCAGATCGGCCAGTGCCGTTGCTAAATCAACCTCTGCCAAGCCAGAAGAGGCCACGCCAATCTCTGCGGCATGTTCAAGAATCGCACCTTTTAGGCTTTCATAGAGCCTTTTTTCAATTTCAAGCGCACGATTTCCGGCATTGAGAATCTTAGTCTCCATCTCTGACAGAGCTACCGTTGTGAAACGCACCTGATTGGCTGTTGTTTGGCGGTGGATGAATGTTTCAGACAGGGGAGGTGACAACATTTTTTCGGCGTGCGTTGCCGTTGTTTCGATGAAATAGCCCAGCACATTGTTGTGTTTGATTTTAAGCGTTGTAATGCCTGTATCAGATACAAATTGTTGCTGCATTTGGGCAATAATGCTGCGCCCTTCGTCACGCAGTTTGCGGGCCTCGTCTAGATCAGCATCATATCCCGGTGCGATAAACCCGCCGTCGCGTGTCATAAGGGGCGGTTCAGCAACCAACGCTTCATCGAGAAGGTTGATGAGGTCATCATGGCCCGTCATCCCATCAATCGCTGACTTTAATAGAGCAGGTAACTCAGAACTGTTTAGTTGCGCTGGTAGGGCTGACGCTTGGGTAAGGCCGTTGCGAATTGCTGTCAGATCACGTGGTCCGCCTCGATCCAGTGACAGTCGCGATAAGGCACGATCCAAATCGGGAACCGTACGCAAACGGTCGCGCAGTTCATTATTCGTTTTGGTGTCGTTGTATGCAAAGCTGACAGCATCTAACCGGGCATCAATTACGTCCAGCACCCTCGATGGGCTAGATATTCTGCGCTCAAGCAAGCGACCACCAGCAGCGGTACATGTGTGATCCATTATCGCCAAAAGTGATCCATTGCGTCCGCCGTTTAATCCGTGGGTCAACTCAAGGTTTCGCCGTGTCGCGGCATCAATTTGTACTGTCCGCGCTTCGTTCTCTTTTTGAGGGGCGCGAAGCAGCGGTAGCTTACCTTTTTGCGTTATCTCAAGATATTCAATCAATGCGCCCATTGCGGATACTTCGGCTTTGCTGAATGTTCCGAATGCCTCGAGCGTTGCGATCTTAAAGAGCTTGCAGATGCGATTTTCGGCACTGCTACTATCAAACGCAGATCGGGCAAGCGGTGTTAGTGATATACCAAATTCAGAGACTAAATTGCGTAAATCAGACTCATTTGCCTCAGATACGACCAGTTCAGATGGGGCCAGTCGTGCCAGTTCTGGGGCTAAACGAACAGCAGGAAGGGACATCACATGAAACGCGCCTGTCGAAATATCAACCCAAGCCAAGGCGGATGCGTCACGTACTTCTGCGTATGTGGCAAGGTAATTATGTCGCCGCGCATCAAGCAGAGATTCCTCGGTTAACGTACCCGGTGTGACCAGCCTTACAACATCTCGTTTCACAATCGATTTGTATCCACGCTTTTTTGCTTCAGCGGGGCTTTCCATCTGTTCACAAACTGCGACGCGAAAACCTTTGCGGATCAGGCTAAGCAGATACCCTTCGGCAGCGTGCACAGGAACGCCGCACATCGGTATGTCTTGACCTGCATGCTTGCCGCGTTTGGTTAGTGCGATATCCAGTGCCTCTGCCGCAGCGACGGCATCATCAAAAAACATCTCATAAAAATCGCCCATGCGATAAAATAGCAGAGCATCCGCATATCCGGCCTTAAGCTCTAGATATTGCGCCATCATCGGTGTGATTTTATCGTCGCTCACCAGCATCCCCCGCTTACATAGTTGTCTGTACAAAACCACGCCTCTTAGGGAAAGAGGTAGTGCGCCAGGTTCGCGGTGGACGAGTGCCGGGAACGTGGTAAAAAGTAACATCACTGACAAAAAGAAAGCTGCAAACCACTGTGCGCAACAAAGTTGAATTTGGGCTTCCGCCTGATGCGTTGTTTTTGAACCCTTGGCGTGATCCAGGGTTCAAACTGTTGCTTGAGCCAGAATTTATTTGGCGACCAATGCCACGTGCCCGGATTGAAGGCTTTGCGGCTAGCGCCTTTGGTAGGGTTAACCAAAAGATCAACGCATGTATCAAATCAACCAAGCAGCAAAAAACTTTTAGTCACGCTATAGAATACAACGCAGTTCCTGTGGTTTTAGACAGTGTTGGTTTTCGAAAATCTTACGTTATGGCTCGGGATCGGATGATATTGAGCGGCGCATCAGCAACGCGGTTGTTGAACAAATACCGTTGGGAATGCACCGAAGCGGGTTTTGATGGAGATGTTCGGCTAGACGGGTTCTTTAGTGCATGTCGAGATTACAATCACGGCAAAGACGTACCAGTCTATTCTGGATTGCTAGAGACCAATATAGACTTTGCGATCGAGTGTCGTAACACCTTTAATTACTATCATTTCGTCACAGAGTCTCTGTCGCAACTAACCCTGCTTGACGGTTTGGATTTCCAAGGGAACATCTATTTCCACTTTCCCAACCAAGAAGAAAAGCAACGCCCGTTTGCGCAAGCATTCGTGACCGCCTTGTTTCCTGAGTTCGAGAGCAGAGTATTTTTTGAACGTGCGCCTAAGGATTACAAAAAAGTTCTAACTGCATATGATCTGATTGGGGCGCACCCGTTGATGCCACAGCAAGATGTTGAAGGTATCGAAAAGCACGCGACGGGTGACATGGCAGAGGAAAAAGGGCTGTCTGACGTACGGTTTCAGGCCACTCTTGCAATGAACTCAGTCAGTTCGACGGTTCTGGCTTTGCGCGCACGGGCTTTGCGGACGGTTGAGGGTGGAGATTTCAGTCATTTGCCGCGCCGTTTCTATGTTGGTCGCGATACAAGACAAAGCAGATCACGTCATATGGAGGGTGAGGATCTGTTGTTTGATCACCTCAAGTTGTTTGGGTTTGAATATGTGGTGTTTGAGAACCTATCACCGCTAGAACAAGTGGCACTGATGGCGAACGCGGAAATGATGATCTCTTATCATGGTGCTGGTTTTACCAATATGCTGTTCGCCAACCCAGATGCCTATGTAATTGAGATTGGTACGCTTCAAACTGCGCAGGCTCGTTGGGGCGATTTTTGGCCCTTAGCGAATGCCGCGCAATGTCGATACGTGAATTTCTTTGCAGACTTTAAGTCTGATGATCCTTTTATAGAGCCTATTTTTGGAAAAGATGGCATCGTACCAGTATTCTTGTCTGAACAAGGCACGGCACAGTTGATGTCTTTTGTCGTGACGGTATTAGGGCAATATCCCAAACTGTCTGGCGCTGTGAGTTTGGAAGAAACAGCACGCAAAGTTTTGCAGGTCGGGGCAGGTGATCATGCGGTGCGACTGCTTGAGCAACATGATGATTTGGTACGCGACAATTCCAAGCTGTGCCTGTTGCAGGCGGATTGCCATAAGCAGCAAGACGAACCCAAATCTGAACTTGTCGCATTAGATCGTGCGTTCAAGGCTGATCCCAAGCGTTGGCAGACATTGGTTCGTATGATCTGGTGTGCAAATAGATGCAAACGGCCACAGGTGATCCGCTGGGCATTGTCCCGGCTCAAGGCGGATTTTCCACAGCGCCATGATGCGTTTTTGGGGAATCATGAGTGGGTAAGATACGTAGCCTGATTGTGCGTCGCTGCGTTCGTGGTTATGAATCCCAAAAGCAAAAGAAAGCCATAGACCGTGTCAAAAACCCGCATTACCTCCGAAGAAGCGCTCGCCTTTCATCTGGAGCCATCACCCGGCAAGTTTGAAATTTCTGCGACAGTCCCGATGACGACGCAGCGCGACTTGTCTTTGGCTTATTCGCCTGGTGTAGCAGTGCCTTGCGAGGCGATCGCGGAAAACCCTGAAACGGCGTACGATTACACCAATAAAGGTAACTTGGTTGCGGTCATTTCCAACGGGACGGCGGTCCTTGGTTTGGGAAACCTTGGCGCGCTTGCATCCAAGCCGGTGATGGAAGGCAAGGCGGTATTGTTTAAACGCTTTGCTGACGTGAATTCAATTGATATTGAGCTGGATACAGAAGACACCGAGGCAATCATTAGTGCGGTCAAGCTGATGGGCCCTACCTTTGGCGGTATTAACCTTGAAGATATTAAAGCGCCTGAATGTTTCATCATTGAACAGCGCCTCAAGGAAGAAATGGACATCCCGGTCTTTCACGATGACCAGCACGGCACGGCGGTTATCTGTGCGGCGGGGCTGCTGAACGCGCTGCATATCTCTGGTAAGAAAATAGAAGACGTCCGT
>CALKXT010000102.1 GCA_938003685.1 uncultured Sulfitobacter sp.
AATGACACGATTGGCGACTTTGATGCGGCTAACGGGGACGAGGATATTGATCTGTCAGGCCTGTCCACGATCACTGACTTTGCTCAATTGCAGGCGGGTGGACGTATGACGCAAGTCGGCGGCGATGTTGTGATCAATGACCTGAACGGCAATACGATCACATTGACCAACGTGTTGTTGGGCAACTTGGATGCCTCTGATTTTATCTTCTGATGAGGGCTAAGGGGCCCGAGAGGTCTGCTATAACCCACGCGGCGATTTGCCGCCTTTGAAGGTAACAGCTTACGCCGGGCGCTGCTTTGCACGCCCGGCTTCTGCGTGTTAAAGGGCCTGAATTCCTGACAGAGACCGAGCATGACGCGCAAATTGAATCATACCGATATTACCCGTTCCGCCCGCCTATCTGTGGCACCTATGATGGACTGGACCGACCGACACTGTCGCTATCTGCATCGGCTGATGAGCGGGCAGGCGTTGTTGTACACGGAAATGGTCACGTCCCCGGCACTGGTGCGGGGTGGGGCGTTACATCTGCTTGATCATCACCCCTCTGAACATCCTGTTGCGCTGCAATTGGGTGGATCGGACCCGGCTGAACTGGCTGAGGCGGCGCGTATTGGGGCAGAGGCGGGATATGATGAGATCAATCTCAATGTTGGTTGCCCGTCGGACCGTGTGCAATCAGGATACTTTGGGGCGGTGCTGATGGAGCAGCCGGCCTTGGTTGCGCGCTGTGTCGCGGCGATGCGCGCAGCCGTGGACGTCGAGGTGAGCGTGAAATGTCGCATTGGTGTGGATGATCAGGACCCCGAGGAGGTCTTGCCAGAATTTCTGGCGCATGTGGTCGGGGCGGGTTGTACGCGCGTCACAATCCATGCTCGTAAGGCGTGGTTGCAGGGCCTTAGCCCAAAGGAAAATCGCGATATTCCACCACTGGACTATGATATCGTTCAGCGTATGAAGGGGTTGTTTTCCAACCTGCATATTTCGGTGAATGGCGGCATTACCTCATTGGAGCAGGCCCAAGGGTTTCTGGATGCTGGCCTTGATGGTGTGATGATCGGGCGCAGCGCCTATCATGCGCCGTGTGACATTTTGTGCACGGCAGATCGCGTGATCTTTGGTAAAGGGACGGACACGACGGCTGAAAATGTTGTGCGCGCCATGGTGCCCTATATCGATGCGCATATCGATCAGGGTGGTAGGTTGAACCAGATCACCCGTCACATGATGGGGCTGTTCACAGGTCGCCCCGGCGCACGTATCTGGCGGCGTATGTTGTCAGAACAGGCGCATCTGCCCGGTGCCGGATCGGCGCTGGTGCTTGAAGCGCTTGAAACGGTTGAGGCGCACGCGATACCTACACCCGTTGTAATGTGATCCAGTGCGGCCGCAGTAGCGTATTATTCGCAGCGAGGTACAATGCATCATATCCCCTATATCTTGAACATTGCCATTCTGGCCCCCGTGGTCTGGGCGCTGATCCGCATGTCTGACGGCGGATCAAGCACTGTGTTCGTGGGCAGTACAGATGCGCCCGTTCTGCGGTTTATGGTGGCCAGCCTTTGGGGTGGTGTTATGATCATCTCCGCTATTGCATTGATAAACCCAGTGTTGTTTTGGCCGCTTTTGGTGTTTCAGGTGGTCTATAAGTTGTTGTTCATCGTCTTGTGGTGCTTGCCTATCTGGCTTGGCTATACAAGTGGTGCCGTACCTGGTGGACCTGTGTCCGTTTTCATATTCATCATTGTGGTCTGGCCCTTTTTTATTGTGATGGCGCTTCAATCAGGGCAGACCTGAACCAACCAGACAATAGGAAAATTCGCGATGCCAGATATGTCACTTTTGCTTGCAATGGGTGCGTTGCTGATGATCATCGGGGCCTTTGCTGGCGTGTTGGCAGGACTGCTGGGCGTTGGTGGTGGCATCGTTCTGGTGCCGGCGTTCTTTTATGCATTTCAGACGCTTGGCTATGAGGGACCACATCTGATGCAGATGTGTCTGGCGACATCGCTGGCAACGATCATTGTCACCTCGCTGCGCTCTGTACACAGTCACAACAAAAAGGGTGCAGTGGATTGGGCGATCCTGCGCACATGGGCACCCGGCATCGTCATTGGGGCGATTTTGGGCATGTTGCTGGTCGCGCAATTGCGCACCAATACACTGCAAATCATCTTCGGCACCTTGGCTTTGATTGTTGGCCTCTACATGGGGTTTGGTCGCGCGCATTGGCGGGTTGGTCAAGCGATGCCCGCCGGGGTCGTCCGTGCAACATTGTCGCCAGCCGTCGGGTTTTTGTCGGTGTTAATGGGCATTGGTGGCGGCAGTTTCGGTGTGCCGTTGATGAGTCTGTATAACACCCCGATCCACCGCGCGGTTGCGACCGCTGCTGGCTTTGGCGTGTTGATTGCTGTCCCATCGGTCATAGGTTTCCTGTTTGTGGACATGCAGTCTGGCAAGCCGCCGCTTACCCTCGGTGCTGTTAATCTGGTGGCGTTTTTCATTGTGATTGCGATGACCCTGGTCACGGCCCCGTTGGGTGTCAAGCTGGCTCATGCGATGGACCCAAAGCCGCTAAAACGTGTGTTCGCGGTGTTCCTTGTGCTTGTGGCGCTCAATATGCTGCGCAAGGCGTTGGGGTGGTAGGCGCGCAAACAGGTGATGGTTTTCGCATCTATGCCCATGATGATGCAGTGCTGAACTGGTCGCATACGGTGCACCAAGTTGCGATGAAGCTATGCCAAGATCCTGAAATACGCACTGCCAATTTACGTCATGCTGCGACATGGTTTGTTGGTGTTGATGAACTGCCAAACGATGAGGACGGGAGTGTGTCGGGTGTACCCTTGGCCGGGTCATGGACTTCTGACGTTCACGCACAACCCCACTGGCATCGCGCACAAATATCCATCGTCTATCCCGGTTACCCACAGCAAGACGCAGACGAGTCAGACGCAAACCATCGGTATCGGATCACCCGAAAAGCGGCACATGTGGATGGCTTGCTGCCCATTGGCCCTACAAGGCGGAGATTTCTGCGCGAACCCCACGCATTTATTGTTGGGCTGCCGTTAAATGTCTCTGATGCCTCACCGCTGGTGGTCTGGCCGGGCAGTCATGTGGTGATGGGGGATGCCTTTCGTGCGGGTATCGCTGGCGGTGATCCCGCAGCAATAGACCTAACAGATATCTACCAAGCCGCACGCCGTGCTGTTTTTGATCAAATCGACCCCGTGCAGGTTCACGCAGAACCGGGTCAGGCCATCCTATTACATCGCCACCTTTTACACGGTGTGGATGTCTGGCACCCTAGTGCGATTGCCCCGCCAGAAGGCCGCATGATTGCCTATTTTAGGCCTGAGTTTTCAGCTGCTGAGTGGCTTGCGCTCTGAACATGGGGCTTGTTCTTGTGCGATGCGCGTGATTGCTTGCGCTTACCAACCTTAAGGATCGCCACTGTGTCCACACTCGTTTTTACCGCCGTACTATGTGCTGCCGTTCTGCATGCGGCTTGGAATGCACTGGTCAAAGGTGGGGCTGACAAACGCGTCAACATGGCCTGCGTGATATTGGGCCATACGCCCGTCGCCCTGCTGGTTTTGTGTTTTGTGCCGCTGCCTGCATGGGAAAGCTGGCCCTATCTGATCGGCGGCATCATTTGCCATTTTGGCTATCAGGTCTTTTTGTTGAACGCCTATACCAAAGGAGACCTATCTCAAGTCTACCCTATCGCCAGAGGGTCAGCGCCACTGATCGTCGCTGCTGTGTCGGTGATCGTCTTGGGCGTCGTATTGGAACCGTTTGAACTACTTGCTGTTGCAATTATTGCCCTTGGATTGATGAGCATGGCACTGGTGCGCGGGGCCGATGGGACACGCAATCTACCGGCGGCAAAACTGGCCTTGATTACGGGCTGCTTCATCGCGTCATATTCATTGATTGATGGTTTGGGCGCGCGGGTTTCAGGCAGCCCTTGGGGCTTCTATGCCATCCTTGGGCTATTGAACGCCGTGATTTTTGCCCTTTATTTTGCGATGACAGCACCGATTGTTTTACGTCGAACATTTACAACGGGTCTGCGCATCTTTTTCATCGGTGGCACCGCATCATTTGTGGCCTACGCCCTTGTGATTTGGGCATTCACACAAGCGCCGATAGCGCTGGTCACGGCGCTGCGTGAAACCAGCATTGTTTTCAGTCTGCTCATTGGCGTGTTCTTTTTCCGCGAAAAGATGAACCTGCCCAAAGTCCTCGCAACTTTTGCAACGCTTTCGGGGGCCGCTTTGTTGCGGTTTGCCAAGCACTGATGCAGATACTCGCGGGTTCTGATCTGCACGGTGATATAGCTGCGACGCGGATCCTTGTTGGCGCGGCGAGCGCGGCTGATGTTGTGATTGTTGCAGGTGATTTGGGGACGAAGGGCGAGGGCGCTCTGCCCATTCTGGAGTTGCTCAAGACAATTCCACGGCCCGTGATATTGGTGCCCGGTAACCATGACCGTCTGGCTGAAATGCGCAACTTTTGCGCGGGCTGGCGCGATGGGCATGTGTTGCATGGGGAGGGGGTGCGGATTCAGGGTGTGCCGTTCTTTGGCTTGGGGGCGGAAATCCCACGCACCTCAACTGATGTATGGAATTTTGCGATGACGGAAATTCAGGCAAGCCGCGCCTTGTCAGACTGCCCTGTCGGTGCCGTCTTGATCACACATGCGCCGCCAAAAGGGGTGTGTGATCGTCAACGCGATGGCCGCCATGATGGGTCTGCTGCGATCTTGGATGTGCTGCGGACCAAGGGGCCACGCCTGAATCTGTGTGGCCATATCCACGCGGCCTTTGGGCAGTCAGAAAAAATAGGTGATTGCCCTGTTCACAACCTAGGGCCTACCCTGAATTGGTTTATGGTTTAGGTTATTCAATTGTTAGTTGATTTTTCCCTATAAAGACCTTGACGGTGCCTCATTGTTGCCATTTCGGACACGATAAATGGAGGCATCGAAACTGGAAACAATCAAGGCGCATGGGCGATGAAGATTATTTTGACAGGACCACAGGGCAACCTAGGATATTGGGACGCAAGCGCGCGGACCGCTGGACAACATGCCTTTGGTTTTCAGGGACGTTTCAAAAATGAAGGCGAACGGGCATTTGCGCGTCTGTCTGCATTTGCTGGAAACAGCAATCATGCGCCAAACGGACATGAGGGTGCGATCACCTCTGATCTTGGCCTTGATCTGCTACATGTCATCGCACAAGCGCGCTAATCACGACTACCCTTGACGTCGCGCCATACGTGCCGCGCGGCCGCCACGGCGTTTAGAAAATGCGCCCGCGCGGGCAGGTAATTCATCCATAACCTCGCGCCGCTCATCTGGATGCATCCGCGACCATCGCCCAATTTCATCAATGGACCGCAGGCATCCGGTACACAGTCGCGATTCAGGATGCACCACACAGATCTTGATACAGGGACTTTCGACCTCGTCTCGCTTCCAAATGTCATCTGCCATTTTAACTTTCCGCCCTTCGCAACACCGCCAAGCGGTCCAATGTCCCTTGTAAGATATACGCCGCCGCCACGTGATCAATGACCTCTGCGCGACGTTTGCGGGTTGTATCCGCCTCAAGCAGTGCTTTTTCCGCCGCCACAGTCGACAGGCGTTCATCCCAAAAGGTAATCGGCAAGGATGATAGGCGTTCAAAATTGCGCGCAAATGCCCGTGTTGATTGACAACGTGCGCCTTCAGAGCCGTCCATGTTGCGCGGCAGGCCCAACACCAACCCACCAATGCGTCGATCTTTGATGATCTCAATCAATCGCGCGGCATCCAGCCCAAATTTCTTGCGCCGTACTGTTTCAAGCGGGGTTGCGACACTCAGAAAACTGTCACTAACCGCCACGCCTATAGTTTTTTCACCCAGATCAAGACCGATCAAGGCCTGCATTTGGGGCAGGGCGGCTGAAAATTCTACGATGTCGTCATGGATCATTCCGCCACCCCTGCCTGTGACCCGGCAGCGCGAATGATATCAAGCGCACCTTCGTCGCCTTCAAACACCTGCATAGCATTGTTGAACACGGCAAGGGCTTGCGTCCGGTTATTCATTACACCCAGCGACGTGATCAGACGCGCCCAGTCTCGTGGGGGGCCGCCCTCAGTGGCCAAGCGATTGGACAGCCCCTCGACCATGCCGCCGATCATTGCCATACGGTCTTCGGCGCTCATTTCAGAAGCCGCATCAATATCAGCGGCAGAGGGACCATTGGATGCGCCGTCGCCAATGCTGGGCAGCGTGTAATCAACGCCTGCCAATTGCGAGAGCGGCATGATTTGTTCACGAATTGGCGCGATCCAAGCGGCATCAGCAGGACCACGCCGCAACAACCGATCCCACAGGCGGAACGCGATATCAGGCCGCCCGGTTTGAACCATCATCAAGCCGATGTAATACAGCGCACGGCCATCTTCGCGGTCTTTCACCAGCACTGCGCGCAATGCGGTTTCAGCATCAGGTGACACATAGCCACCCGCAGCAAGCACCAGCAATTCAGCGTAATCACCAACCTCTGTAAGGGTCGCCCCTTCACCAACAATACGCAGCACTTCCTTTTGGGCGCGCGCAGCGGCAGCAAAATTGCCGATGTTGGCTTCGTTTTGCGCCAACAGGCGATGGCCTTGCAAATCATCGGGACGATCCGCAACTGTATCACGCAGTTTTTGCATCAAGCCTTTGTATTCATCACTCAACTCTTGGCTAAGTGGCACTGGCGGCAGACTGTCTTCTGCGCTTTTCTGGCTTGGGCGATTGTTGCGAATTTCCTCAGCAAAGGCGATACGATCTGCCAAGGCCAAATCACCATACCCCGGCTGACCCAATTGACCATACAGGGCGACACTGCCCGAAACTAAAACCACTGCGACACTGACAAGCAAAACCAACGGGCGACCAGAGGTGGCGCGTTGCTTGGTCTCACGTGCGCCATCCGCCATTAAAATGCGGCGCGAAATTTCGGTGCGCACCCGTTCTGCATCCTCTGACCCGACGACACCGCGTGCCACGTCGCGATCAACCTCGGCCAATTGATCGCGGTACACCTGCACATCGTACTGCGCCTTGCTTTGCAATGTCGCACCGGCACCCCGCCACATGGCGCGCCCCAACAGCAGCACCACCAATGCGGACATGGCGATTGTTGTGATCCAGAAAGTCATAATACGCTCAATACCTTACTCATTGTCCCTTCCTATCCCGTGCGGGAGGGCGGCAAAAGGGGACAAATTGACCTGTCAGCTATGGATATCTTTGCAATTGCGAGTCATGTCGCAAAATTGATATGGAGTGACGTGGGCAGTATCCTCTTTTCTGCCGATCACGCCAGAACAGAAGCTATTGTGCCTGCACTGCGATTCCGTCGTTTGACTGCCGCCATCCATGCCGGGGAAGCCTAAAATGAAGAAGTATTCAGTATTTGCTGTGGCCCGTGAGGCCCTGCGTCACCACACAGGCTGGAACCGCGCTTGGCGCGATGCGCAGCCAAAGAAACGCTATGATGTGATTATTGTTGGTGCGGGTGGGCATGGATTGGCCACGGCGTATTATTTGGGCAAGAATTTCGGCATCACCAATGTCGCAATTTTGGAAAAAGGTTGGCTTGGGGGCGGCAACACAGGTCGTAACACAACGATCATCCGCTCCAACTATCTGCAAGACCCCTCAGCCGCGATTTATGAGAAGTCGCGCAGTCTGTATGAGACAATGTCGCAAGACCTGAACTACAACGTGATGTTTTCGCCGCGCGGTGTGATCATGCTGGCGCAAACTGAACACGAGGTGCGCGGTTACAAGCGCACGGCGCACGCGAACAACCTGCAAGGCGTGCCAACTGAATTCATCGGGCCGGAAAAGGTTAAATCCCTTGTGCCGATCATCAACATCGACGGTCCACGCTATCCAGTCTTGGGTGGCTTATGGCAAGCACGCGGCGGCACAGCGCGCCACGATGCGGTGGCATGGGGCTATGCGCGCGCCTGTTCGGATATGGGCATGGACGTGATCCAAAAGTGCGAAGTCACCGGCATCAACAAGGTCAACGGCAAGGTTACAGGCGTGTCTACCAACCGCGGTGACATCGAATGTGACAAACTGGGCATGGTTGTCGCGGGCCACTCTGGCCATCTGGCCGATATGGCGGGCTTCCGGTTGCCAATTGAATCGGTTGCACTGCAAGCGCTGGTGTCAGAGCCGATCAAGCCCTGCATGGATGTGGTTGTGATGGCAAACACCGTACACGGTTATATGTCGCAATCTGATAAAGGTGAGATGGTGATCGGCGGCGGTACGGACGGCTATAACAACTATACCCAACGCGGATCGTTCCACCATATCGAAGAAACCGTGCGCGCACTGGTTGAGACCTTCCCGATGGTGTCACGCCTCAAAATGCTGCGCCAATGGGGTGGAATTGTCGATGTGACGGGCGACCGTTCCCCGATCTTGTCGAAAACGCCCGTTGATGGCGTGTTCATCAACTGCGGTTGGGGCACGGGCGGGTTCAAGGCGATCCCCGGCTCAGGGTGGGCGATGGCCGAACTGATGGCCAAGGGGCAATCACCGCTGACAGATGCGTTTGGATTGAACCGCTTTCAAGAGGGCCGCTTCATTGATGAAAGCGTTGCGGCGGGGGTGGCGCACTGATGGAACTCTACTCAAACGCAAAAGCACTTTTCGTAATTCGGACGACCCAGCGCAGAGGGAACTTCTAAAATGCTAACAATTCACTGCCCCAACTGCGGCATCACCGCCGAAGAAACCGAATTCCACGCCCACGGCGAGGCGCATCTAAAGCGTCATGGGCCCGGCTCTTCCGATGATCAATTCGAAGAATATCTGTTCATGCGTGAAAACCCCAAGGGTGTGCATTTTGAACGCTGGCGGCATCAAAACGGCTGCGGCAAGTGGTTCCATGTGGCGCGTTGCACCATGACATTAGAAGTTTTTGGCAGCTACAGCGCGCAGACTTACACACCGCCACAAGAGATACTTGATGTCATCGAAGACAGACGCCCCGGCTGGTCCAAAAAGGAGTTGGCGCAATGAGCACACGTCTTGCCACAGGCGGTCGCCTGCTGAACAAATCCAAGCCCGTTAACTTTACCTTTAATGGCAAACAATTGCGCGGCTATGAGGGCGACACACTGGCGTCTGCCTTGCTTGCCAATGATCAGATGTTGGTCGGGCGTTCGTTCAAATACCACCGTCCACGTGGCATTGTGGCCGCTGGTCCCGAAGAACCCAATGGCTTGGTTAATCTTGGCCGCGATGGCAAGTTTGAACCGAACCAGCGTGTGACCACGACGGAACTGTTTGAAGGTCTAGAGGCTGCAAGCCAGAACCACTGGCCGTCCCTCGAATTTGATGTGGGTGCAATCAACAAACACCTGAGCCGCTTTTTGCCGGCTGGTTTTTACTACAAGATGTTCATGTACCCTCGTGCCGCTTGGAAGCATGTCTATGAGCCGATCATCCGCCATTCTGCGGGCCTCGGCAAAGCACCGAAATCACGCGACGACGATACTTACGAGCATTTCTATGCGTTCTGCGATGTGCTGGTTATTGGCGGCGGCGTTGCGGGCCTAGAGGCAGCGCGCACAGCGGGCCGTTCTGGCGCGCGGGTGATCTTGCTGGAGCAGACAGATGTCTGGGGCGGTCGCGCCTTGGTTGATGGCGGCAGCATTGATGGCAACCCTGTGGATAAGTTTGTGGACGATATCGTTGCTGAACTCGACTCCATGGAAAATGTGCAAATCCGCACCCGTTGCATGGGGGCAGGGGTCTATGACCACGGTTATGTCCTTGGCTACGAACGCCTGACCGATCACGCACCAGAAACGCCTGGCCCACGTCACCGTTTGTGGCGCATCCGTGCGGGCCATGTGATCACCGCGACAGGTGCGCTGGAACGTCCGCTTAGTTTTGCAGGCAACGACATTCCCGGCGTTATGCTGGCCGCTGCTGTGCGCGACTATGTGGTGAACTTTGGCGTCTCAGTTGGGGACCGCACAGTTGTCGTCACAAACAACGATAACGCTTACCTTACGGCAATTGCGCTGAAGCATGCGGGCCTAGATGTGCCTGCGATCCTAGACGCGCGGGTCTTGCCGCAAGACAGCCCACTGATGGCACAGGCCAAGGCGCTGGGCATCCGGGTGATGATGGGCCACGCTGTTTCCTCCGTCAAAGGTGGCAAGCGTGTGACCTCTGTTGAGGTATGCAGCCAAGCAGGCGAAGGCGCGGTATTGGAAGAGATCACCTGCGACGCGGTTGCCATGTCTGGCGGCTGGTCCCCAGTGGTACATCTATGGTCCCATTGTGGTGGTAAATTGCGCTGGGATACGACCCATGCGTGTTTTTCCCCCGATGTGGATAACCCGCCGAAGGGTGCCGATGGCATGGGCTTTGTCACCACTGCGGGCATGGCTGCAGGTGTGTTTGGCTTGGATGATGTATTGTGTGACGCGCATGCGTCTGCTGATGGTGTCGTGACCAGCCTAGGCTTTAAGATGCCCAAAGATTCTGTCGCGCCAAAAGCAGAACGTCGCGAAGACGCGCCGATGGCTCCGGTCTGGATGATGCCGCAAGGGGCTTCTGTGAAACTGCGCGAAAAGGCGTGGTTGGATTACCAGAATGATGTGAAGGTGTCCGACGTGCGCTTGGCCGCGCAAGAGGGTTTTGTATCGGTTGAACATGCCAAGCGTTATACAACTTTGGGCATGGCAACCGATCAGGGTAAGCTGAGCAATATCAATGGCCTTGCCACGCTTGCTGGTGCTTTGGACGCGGATATTCCAACGGTTGGCACAACCACCTTCCGCCCCCCTTATCACCCCATTTCGATGGCTTCGATTGGTGGTGAGGCGCGAGGTGATGTGTTCCAACCAATCCGGCGCACACCGATGCATGATTGGCACGAAAGCCATGGTGCCGAATTCGAACCTGTTGGCCAGTGGCGTCGTCCCTATGCCTATAAACAGGGCGCAGAATCCACCCATGATGCGGTGATGCGTGAAGTCACCAACACCCGCGAAAAGCTGGGGATGTTGGACGCGTCCACCTTGGGCAAGATCATCGTCAAAGGGCCGGACGCGGGCAAGTTCCTCGACATGATGTACACCAACATGATGTCGACGCTGAAGGTTGGCAAATGTCGCTATGGTCTGATGTGTTCGGAAAACGGTTTCCTGATTGATGATGGCGTGGTTGCGCGCATCGATGAGGATACGTTCCTGTGCCACACGACAACGGGCGGGGCCGAGAACATCCATGGCCACATGGAAGAATGGCTGCAAACCGAATGGTGGGACTGGAAAGTCTATACCGCCAACGTGACTGAGCAATACGCGCAGATTGCGGTTGTTGGACCAAACGCGCGCAAGTGTTTGGAAAAACTCGGCGGCATGGATGTGTCCAAAGAGGCGCTCGCGTTTATGGAATGGGCGGACGGCGAAATTGGCGGCTTTAAGTGCCGTGTTTATCGCATCTCGTTTTCCGGCGAACTTAGCTATGAAATCGCGGTGGATGCCAGCCAAGGTCAGGCATTTTGGGATGCTTTGATGGCGGCGGGTCATGATCTGGGTGTGATGCCTTATGGCACCGAATGTCTGCACATTCTGCGTGCTGAAAAGGGCTTTATCATGATTGGGGATGAAAGTGATGGCACGATCATTCCACAGGATCTGGGCTTGAACTGGGCGATCTCTAAAAAGAAAGAGGATTATCTGGGCAAGCGCGCGCAACAGCGTTCGCATATGACTGATCCGAACCGCTGGAAACTGGTTGGCCTTGAGACTGTTGATGGCTCTACGCTGCCTGATGGTGCTTATGCAGTGGGCGAGGGGACCAATGAAAACGGTCAACGAAATGTCATTGGGCGTGTGACATCGACGTATCATTCACCCGTATTGGGCAAGGGTATTGCGATGGGTATTGTGCATCATGGTCCTGACCGCATGGGCGAAGTGCTTACTTTCCCCGGTACGGATGGCAAAACCTACGAGGCCAAGATCGTGGACGCGGTTTTCTATGACAAAGAAGGGGAGAAGGCCAATGTCTGATCCGGTAACAGCCCTCAAGAACGCCAGCTACGAAGGTGGCATCGCCGCCATTTCAGAGATTGGTCCACTGGGCATGATCACGCTGCGCGGTGATTTGAAGTCCGCGTCTATTCGCAAGGCATCTACGGCTGTAGCGGGCGTAGATTATCCCGAAACCCGTATGTGCAATAGCGACGGCGAACGGGGCATCGCGTGGATGTCACCAGATGAATTGCTGGTGATGTGCCCTTATGATGAAGTCGCACAAAGCCTTGATGAAATTCATGGAACGATCAGTGCGGATCACACGCTGGCGGCGAATGTTTCTGACGCGCGCGCGGTGTTTCAGGTCAAAGGGTCACGCGCCCGCGAGGTGATGGGAAAATTGGCACCGGTTGATTTGGCCGCTGATCAGTTCACGCCCGGTATGTTCCGCCGCACCCGTATGGCGCAGGTGCCTGCCGCGTTCTGGATGCGCGATGATGAGACATTTCAAATCATCTGCTTCCGTTCCGTCGCGCAGTATGTGTTTGATCTGTTGAAAATTGCCGCACAGCCCGGTTCAGAAGTGAACCACTTCTAAAGGATCGAAAATCTCACACGGAATTGACGCCTAAGGGCGTCAATTCATGGTTGTGACGCCACGCCAGCATGATACCTAAGAGGCGTGAGAGTCTTGGATATCTGTTCGTGTTTTCATCTCTGGGCAGACCAGTAATGCAAACTTGATCGACATCGAGACCAGATAACAGGTTTAGAAGGCGATTTTACGATGAAAAAGTTTCTCTTTTCCGCGATGGTCGCTGTGTTTTTGGCCGGACCGTCCTCGGCTGCGGGTTTTCTTTATGAATGCGATGTGAAGGATCATGAACGCGCAAGGGGCTGGATTTCTCCTAAGATTGCGATCATCTTTCCAGATGCTGAAACTGTACAAATCGTTGATGCGCTTACCCTGAATTTCGTCAAAAAACCTGTCGCGGGTACGATTTTGCGTAACAACGCAAAGCGGGTGATTGTGAAATGGAACATCGAAGGGGTGAAGGCAGACAACGGTCAAAGCTTTGCTGGGGTGAATTACCGTGCCTCTATTTCCAAGGCGACGGGCGCACTTGAAGTTAAGACAATTCCCAATGGGTACGACAGCGGATTGCGTGGGACCGGAACCTGCAAAAAACGCAATAAGTGAGGGCGGGTAGCGAAATGAAACTTAGAAAAATCCTAACGGTGGCTGTCATCGCAGCAACCGCGGCTTTTGCAAGCACAGCATATGCCCAGACCTATCAATGTTCTGTGGTCAAAACGTCACCGCAAAGCAATTGGATCGCACCAAACATCACCTTTCGCTTTGACGGTAAGGGTGGTGTGACGGTGATGGACAGCAAAATTCAGTCTTTCGGGGGCGGTGTACCGTTGCAGGCCAAAGCCAGAAAGCGCCCCAGCGGCAAATGGGTGATCACATGGAAAATGACCAAGATTAAAAGCGTCACCAAATCTCGCCAGCCACTGCGCCTATATACAGCTGAGGTAACGCCCGGGTCGCTTGCCATGACCGTTTATGCCAAACAGGCGGGACATTCTTTTAAGGTCCGTGGCACTGGGCAATGTGCGCGACGCAAGTAAGATCACGGGGAAAACCCATCCAATCACCGGCGCTAACCTTGACGAAGGGGTGAACAGCGCTTCATGTAGCCTAGATGTAATTTATAAATGAAGGAGGCCTCAAATGGCTTTTCAACTTCCCGATCTTCCTTATGCCCACGATGCCCTTGCCGCCAAAGGCATGAGCGCTGAGACACTGGAATTCCACCACGACAAGCACCACAATGCCTATGTGACTAACGGCAACAAGGCGATTGAAGGCACCAAGTGGGAGGGCAAGACCCTCGAAGAGATCATCACAGGCACCTATGACGCCGGTGCGGTTGCGCAAAACGGTATCTTCAACAACATCAGCCAGTTGTGGAACCATAACCAGTTTTGGGAGATGATGGGCCCGAACGGCAATGCCATGCCCGGTGAATTGGAAAAGGCGCTGGTTGAAAACTTTGGCTCTGTCGACAAATTCAAAGACGAATTCAAAGCGGCAGGCGCAGGCCAGTTCGGTTCTGGCTGGGCATGGTTGGTTAAGGCCAAAGACGGCAGCCTCAAGGTCACCAAGACCGAGAACGGCGTGAACCCCGTTTGCTTTGGTCAAACGGCGCTGCTGGGTTGTGATGTCTGGGAACATTCCTATTACATCGACTTCCGCAACGCGCGCCCTGACTATTTGACCAACTTCCTCGACAACCTTGTCGATTGGGAAAATGTCGCAGGCCGCATGTAATCGCGCTGACATCTGACAATCAAAAAAGGCCCCTTCGTTCTGCGAAGGGGCCTTTTTCGTGTCGACGACAAGCAGACGCTTAGATGATCAACGGATCAGAGATCAAGAAATCATCCTCTGACAGGCTCGTGGTGTTGTTCAGCACAATCTTCATGTCCGCCGTGCCATCACCATCCAGATCGATGAATATCTTGACCCGACCAATGGCATTAGCGGCGGTGACTTGGAATTCCGCACCGCCTGTGCCGGAAAAACCACCCGTGCCGATGTAGTCCATAAACCCAAGCTCGCGCAGGTCGATGATATCCTCACCCACGACAAAGTCCTGAATGATATCGCGCAGGCTGTTGTCATCTGGGCTGTCGCTGGCTGTTTCAAACACAAACGTGTCCGCGTCCCGCCCGCCGACAAGAATGTCCAAGCCTTGACCACCTGTGATAATATCCTCACCCGCGCCGCCGCGAATAAAGTCGTCGCCGTCACCCCCGGAAATCTCATCATCGCCTTGCCCCGCGCGCAGGGTGTCGTTGCCAGTGCCGCCGTCGATGATGTCATCACCGGAACGCCCGCGAATGAGGTCATTCTGGTTGTCGCCGAAAATGATGTCGGCCCCAGTGCCACCCGTGATGGTGTCTGCGCCAAACCCGCCGCGCACGGTGCCACCAACGTTGCCAAGCGTGGCCGTGTCGTCACCGTTCCCTAGATCAAGTTCGCCCGTGATGACGCCATTTGCGATGCCTTGGTAGGTGTCAGCCAAGCCGCTCATCGTGACATCACCGTCAATGATGCCTGTGTTGATCATCTCGCTTTGGCCCGACAGGGTAATGTCACCGGTGATCAACCCGGTATTGGTCATTTCGGCACCTGTCGTAAATGCCATGTCACCGGTAATCAGCCCGGTGTTGGTGATGAAATTCTCGGTCGCCGCACTGTAGATAGCCTGAAAATCCCCACCAAGGATCGAGCCGGAATTGTCGAGGTGAAATTCAGCACCACCACTGTTGGAGATCGTTGCTACAGGCGTGACGCTAAACGCAACAGGTGTGCCGTCGATCACACCGGTGTTCACAACCTCGCGGATGTTGCTACCGCCAGTAGAAGAGCTGAAAAAGATCGCACCAAAATCACCTTCGCCAAAAGTGGTCATCGTGCCGTGGTTGGCCACACGTATCTCACCGCCTTGTGAATATACGGCGGCCTGTTGAGCAGAGAGTTCACCGTAGTTCACAACGGAATTGTTCACGCCTTCGTTCAAGAGCACACCAAAGGATGAAGCGTTTATCGATCCTTGTGCGCCAATCAAGATATGCGTGTTGTTGATTTCGGTCGTGGTGGCAAAAAAGTATACCCCAATTCGTGCTGCGATAGTGCCCTGCACATTCAATGTCGCCCCATCCAATATCGCCTCAGTCGAGCTAATCGCGAGGTCAGTTGATGTCATGGTCACACCAGGCATCACAAAGACGGCGTCGCTGTCATCGACGTTGTATTGGGTGGTTTGGTTTGTTGTAATAAATTCTAATGGCATGTTCGGGTCCTTTTACTGCCGCTGATCGGTGCGGCGAGGGATGAATGAAGTGAGATCTGTGAGGTGGCAG
>CALKXT010000103.1 GCA_938003685.1 uncultured Sulfitobacter sp.
CAGCCTCAGTAGGCCAAACGATACACCAGACCACAAGCGCGCTGATGATGATCTTACTGATCACCGTCACATTCACGCTAAAGCCGCGATAAAATCCCACATCGGCCGTTTTAATCGGCAGATCCGAGAGAGGAGGTTTAAGTGCCATTATTTTTATGTCCCTGATTATTATTTTTATATTGCCAACAACAATGATATTTACTGACTCATCAATCAAGAAAAAACGACATTGACCGCTTGCCCCTTGATTTTGTCGCCCCCCATACAGTGCAGATTAAAATTACAAACTGTAAGAGATGTAAAAAGTCGGTTTTGCCTCGTTTGTGTCGCTTGTCGTCCAATCTAAACCCTTCAAGAGTTTACTGTAAGACCACTTAAATGACCTCAACCTGTGCACAATTCTGCAATCGATAGCTGCTTAAGTTTTGTGCATAACCATGCTATACTCACAACATGTGGTTGCGAAGAACAACCAATCCACACAACAGGGACACAAACGACATGTCAGTCAAACCTCCATTTACGGAGCTGGACATCAATACCCAAGATGACGGCTTCTATGAAGGCTATAGCCTTCCCATCGCGCTCATTTCCAAAATCAGCATGGTCTTGCTGGTACTTTGGGCGCTGATCTTTCCACTTAACGCAGGTGCAATGCTGTCATCGGTGAACACATCACTCTTGCTCAGCTTTAACACCTTTTACATTCTTGCCGTCGGCATGTTCGCATTCTTCCTCTTTGCGGTTGCAATCATCCCCTCAACAGGCAAACGCGTGTTGGGTGTGGTAGGCGAAAAGCCCGAGTTCAGCAATTTCTCATGGTTCTCCATGATGTTTGGGGCCGGTCTGGGTGTGGGTCTTATGACATTCGCCACTGCCGAACCCCTTGGCCTTTGGGGGTCAAACCCGGTAATCTTGTCCTCAGACATTGCCCCAAACAGCGAAGAAGCGCTGCAATCTGCATACCGCTACACCTTCGCACACTACGGCTTTCATGCTTGGGCGATCTATGTGGTAACAGGTCTAAGCCTTGCGTATTACGCCTACACACGTGACATGCCCCTGACGATCCGGTCTGCATTGACCCCATTGATCGGCAAACTGGCGAATGGCCCCGTTGGTCACATCATTGACGTTCTGGGCGTTGTTGCAACCATTCTGGGTGTCTCTGTGACCATCGGATTTGGTGTGAGCCAATTGGTTGACGGTGTGTTCGCAATCACCAATGCATCTTGGTTGATGACTGAAAAAGACGGCGCGCAAGTCGCATCTGATGCCGGTCTAATCACCGCTCTTGGCATGATCATGTCACTGTCAATCTTGTCAGCGGTTTCCGGTGTGGGACGTGGTGTTAAGTGGTTGTCAAATATCAACCTGGTGTTGTCCTTGATCTTGCTGATGACCTTTGTGATCTTTGGGTCGTTCATGTTTGCCATGACAACCTATGCAACAGCTTTGGTTGACTATATCATCAACTTCTTCTCAATCAGTTTTGGTGCCTTTAGCCCTGTTAATGCAGGCGCGTTTAGCGCAAGCGCCCCGGCCGCCGTTCAGGCATTGGGTGCAGAAGATATGGCAGCCATCTATTCTGGTGCAACTAACCCATGGGGCAGCCTTGCAGGCTTTACCGATGGTCTGCCAGAAGCCGCCAAATCCCTGCCAGAAGCAGAGATCGCCGCAGCCTACGCCGCAGGGACCGAAGGGCGTCTGTTCGCATGGCAGGCCGCATGGACGACGTTCTACTGGGCTTGGTGGATCGCTTTCTCACCTTTCGTTGGCTTGTTCCTTGCGCGCATCTCTAAAGGCCGCTCAGTACGCGAATTCGTGCTTGGCGCGGTGATTGCACCTGCCCTCGTTTGTTTCGCGTGGATGACCATCCTTGGCGGCACAGCGATTGATCTGTCCCTGAACAGCGAAGAGGCCAAGGCCGCCATCGTTGGTGCGTCTAACTCAGCCAAACTGTTTGTAACCCTTGAACAGATGTTGTCGGGCGGCGTTCTTCAGGCGCTGATCATCATGTGTGTTGTGCTGATCATGACCTTCCTTGTGACATCGGCAGACTCTGGCATCTTGGTGATGAACACCATCATGTCCGGTGGTGCCGAAGAAACAGGCGTCAAGCACCGCATCATCTGGGGTGTTATCCTGACGCTGGTGATTGGTACGCTGCTGTTGGCCAGTGACAAAGGTATCTCAGCCTTGCAAAACGCGATGATCATCGGGGCTCTGCCCTTTACGATCATCATGGTCGGTATGGTGATTTCGCTGATCAAAGCGCTGTACAACGATGGCCGTCGGGACGCATCTGGTGCCCCGTCTAGCGTGGCACAGCCAGCTGAATAAGCGCTGATCCAAGCAACGATAAAGCGGCGTCTGGGCAACCAGACGCCGCTTTTTTTGTATCTTTATTGGGCTGCAACCCTGCCCTGTACACCAACAAAAACGTAGGTTTCTTGCAAAGCACCTTTGTCTTTGATCGACACGCTGACAGTCACCTCGTCAATCACATGTTCGCTTTGTTGATACGAGTCCGGGTGATTAACACCTTCGTCCTTAACGCGCTGAATACTTTGTGCAAAACAATCATTCAGCTGTTGATTGACCTTATTGAAAGATGCAATTGCCGCTTTTTCGCGATAGCCAAACTTCCATGCGCAATGAAACGTGTTACCGCCCGAAGATGAGCGTATCATTCTACAGGTGTCAGCCCCCCGCATAACATCCGGTTCAACCAGATCAGAGGTTCCGCGTGCCAGAAAATTTGATTGTGCTTGCGGCAACAGCAAATTCATCTGCATGCAAATCTCGTTCGCGCTTGCGATATTAGCACAGGTGAGAGACCCCACTAAAGTCAAACACCCCAGCGCCTTAGAATATCTACGTCCAGGTGATAGAAGATTGCAAAACATGATGGCCCCTTGAGGTTTGATGCGTGATCAACATCGGTTTCACAGATACTCACACAGTTCGCCACCACCGCGAAGGCCAAAGTAGCAAGGCGTTGTTTGACCCGTCATCCAAACCAATTATTCGACGGGCAATAAAATGAAACACACTCCGCCATCCTGAGCAAACCATTGCCAGACGTCAAATTATCGGCATAGTGTTCAAAATACACCTGAAAAGTCGATGGTTTTTTGTGTTCAAGAAACCAATTTATATCTGTTTGATGCGCGATACGTTTCACGCAATCGTTTATCTTTGCAGATACTTGGAGGTACTTAAAATCTCCAATACTCTGACTACCCGCGAACTTTTTATGTTCGATTTCAATAAGGTAGTCACATGCTTTACTGGGAGGAACGATATGAACTTAAGACCTGATCCGACATTTCACGCATCACCCAAATTGGCCATGCAGGCCCCGGTTGAAAACTACGCCTTTACCGTGATGCTTAGCCCCGATGGATCGCAATCAGACGGGATTGCAGTAATCGACCTAAAGCCAGACTCAAAAACCTATGGCCAGATCGTGCATCAAGTGATCGTACCCAATAAGGGCGACGAATTTCACCACTTTGGCTGGAACGCCTGTTCGTCATCCTTGTCCCCCCTATCGGGCCATGCGTTTCTAGAACGGCGTTATCTGATTGTGCCGGGCATCCGGTCCTCACGCATCTATGTTATCGACGTAAAAGACCCGCTGAAGGCGCATATCCACAAGACGATTGAACCAGAAGAGCTGTTCGCCAAAACCGGCTATTCGCGCCCCCACACGATCCATTGCGGTCCCGAAGGCATCTATGTGTCCTGCCTTGGCGGTGGCGGCGAGGATGGCACCGATGGCCCGCCCGGTATCTTTATCATGGACTGCGAAACCTTTGAGATCATCGGCCAATACGAGATGGATCGCGGCAAGCA
>CALKXT010000104.1 GCA_938003685.1 uncultured Sulfitobacter sp.
AATGGTGCATTTCGCACCGCTTGCCCTGCTGGATCCGAAAGCGTTGGCGTGACAACAATCCTGCAACCGAAATAGAACAGCTCAAAGTTCCACAAGGCCGTAAGAAGCCACATCTGCCATGGACCGACTGGGCAGTTGAAAAGATGCGGGAAGAGGGTGAGCCATTGCCCCGCCTGATTTTTGAGATTGGCGTCGGAAGTGTGCAGCGTCCCACCCAGCGCGCCATATCTTGACGCGCGCTAACGGTTCCAAAATGGATTATCACGCGATGGCGCGTGTGATGGTGCGTGAGCGCAAGCGGTTAGGCCTGATGGCCCATGACCAACACGCCTTGCGGTATCGCGGCGTGATGGAATTGGCTTGGGCGGGCTGCACAGACGACGAAATCGCTAGCTACAGCGGCCACACATCCAAAGAGATGATCATCAAATATGCGGGGGAGGCGCGGCAAATCATGCGGGCGCGGCAAGCGGTAGCAAAGCGCAAATGACCCCGAACAGAACAGGCACAGAACGTGAAACTGATACCCAATGAGTAGAAAAATTCATAACCCGTTGATTTTATTGGAGGCGAGTACGAGAATCGAACTCGTGTACACGGATTTGCAATCCGCTGCGTAACCACTCCGCCAACTCGCCTTACCTTGTGGTTGGCGCACTGCTATCTGATCATTTCATCTCCTGCAAGACCGAAGCGCACCTGAAAATGGCATCGAGCCGTTGCCGCCCGCAGCACTTTGTGGCACATCTACTTGCAACAGAATCTGAACAGATGAGTTTAGCTGATGACAGACTTTACCGCCCGCCGCACAATGATGGTTGATACGCAAGTAAGACCCTCAGATGTAACGAAATTTCCGATCATCGACGCAATGTTGACGGTGCGGCGCGAGGATTTTGTGCCCGGCGTGCAACGCGAAGCCGCGTATATGGGTGAAAACCTTGATCTTGGGCAGGGCCGCGTTCTGTTGGAACCGCGCACTTTGGCTAAGATGTTGGACGCTTTGGCGATCAATAATGATGAAATGGTGCTCGATATAGGGTGTGCCATGGGGTATTCGACTGCCGTTATTGCACATATGGCCGAGGCGGTGATTGCCGTTGAAGAAGATGAGGCAATGGCAATCGAAGCGCAAGAAGCGTTGAATCTTGCAGGGGCGGATAACGCGGTTGTCCATACTGGTCCTCTAAAGGACGGCGCGATCCAACATGGGCCTTATGATGTGATCATTATCCAAGGTGGCGTTTCAGAACTGCCAAGCGCGATTGCAGATCAGTTGAAAGATGGCGGTCGCATTGCCTGTTTGTTCATACAAGGCGCACTGGGTGAAGTGCGGATCGGTCACAAGCGCGGTGACGACATCAGTTGGCGTGCATCCTTTAACGCTGGCGCACCTGTGCTTAACGGGTTTGAGCGCCAAGCCGAGTTTCAATTGTAAGGTCAGTTGCGTTGTTGCGTGCCTGATATTTCCATTTTCGAAAGGCTATGCCTCTCATGAGTTTGAGTAAACATCTTAAAATAGCGCGCCCTTTGATGGCGATTGTTCTTGTGGCGGCTGGACTTTCCGCACCTCGCAGCGCATCTGCAGAAACCTTAGCAGATGCTTTGGTTGGGGCTTACAACCATTCCGGTCTGCTTGAACAAAACCGCGCAACTTTGCGTGCCGCAGATGAAGATGTTGCAATTGTAGGCTCAACGCTGAAACCGGTTCTTAGGTGGGCCGGGGACTTGACGCAAACCTTTGGTACTATTCGTAATAACAATGTCAGCACTAACCCTGATAACCTGTCAGCTACGATCAACCTGATTGGTGAACTGTTGATATATGATTTTGGTGCGAGCCAGTACCGCATTGAATCTGCAAAAGAAACTGTCCTCGCGACTCGTGGTACGCTGCTGAACATTGAACAGCAGATTTTGCTACGCGCCGTTAGCGCCTATATGGGCGTCATTGAGGCATCTGAATTCGTTGCGTTGCGCAATAATAACCTGCGTCTTTTGACCCAGGAATTACGTGCTGCGCGTGACCGATTCGAAGTGGGCGAAGTAACCCGTACTGATGTTGCACTGGCCGAGGCGCAACTGGCGCAGGCGCGTAGTGGACTTGCGGGTGCGCAGGGTGATTATCTGCAAGCTGTTGAGGAATATCGCAACGCAGTAGGGCGCAAGCCTGGCCGCCTTAGCCCGCCACCGCGCTTGCCCGATGTCGGTACTAATGTAGAGAGCGCAAAAGGGTTAGCCCTACGCCGCCACCCTCTTTTGTCGGCCGCCCAGCATCAGGTTGCTGCCGCCGATTTGTTGGTCAAGGCACGTGAGTCCGATATGGCCCCGACAGTTAAGCTGAAGGGGCAATTTGGTCTGACTGAAAGATATGGCTCTTCCAACTACAGCCATACGGGGTCTGTTGGTGTTGAGATTGGACAAACGATTTACGGCGGTGGGAATCTATCGGCACAGGCCCGCAAGAGCATGGCCCAACGTGATGCGCAGCGTTCAAACCTACATGTTGTGACCCATAACGTGCGTCAAGATGTTGGTAACGCCTATGCCAGCTTGGCATCTGCCCGCGCTGTTCTAGAAGCATCTGAGCGACAAATTCGCGCAGCGCGCATTGCCTTTCGTGGCGTGCGAGAAGAGGCCACATTGGGCGCGCGGACAACTCTGGATGTGCTTGACGCAGAGCAGTCATTGCTGGATGCGGAATCTGCACGTGTTTCGGCGCGCGCCAATCTCTACATCGCGGCCTATACGGTATTGGCCTCAACGGGTCAGTTAACCGCCCAAGATCTGAAGCTGCCTGTGCAGAACTATGACCCCGCTGCTTACTACAACTTGGTAAAAGACGGACCGGTTCGTGCCTCCCGTGAGGGGCAAAAATTGGACCGTGTGTTGCGCGCCCTGCAAAAAGAGTGACAATTTTTTGCACCCCATTGTGAGAATCTCTATGCCGGGTTAAACTGAGCGTTGAGGAAAGAGTGGTAAATAATATGTCCGACCCCGTCACAAATGCCGAGGTAGAGGATGTTCTGTCTTCAATCCGCCGCTTGGTGTCCGAAGACAAACGCCCCCTACAGGCGCAAAAACCGATGCCTGTGAATGACCGTTTGGTTTTGACGCCTGCGCTGCGCGTTGCTGATCCTATTGAGGATCAGAGCGAGGAAACCGTTGATGAGAAAGACCAAGTATCGGATGACGAGGTACTGTTTGACGATCCGGCACACGATTATGAGGCCGATCCCTATAATTTCGCAGATGAAGAAGATGAAGACGGCGAAAGTGATGCCGCCGAATCTGACACGAATCAGGAACTTGGCTCTGACCTGCATGATCAAGGTAACAGCGATCTGGACGCCGATGAGGGCGATGCTGATAATCAAGGCATGGGCAAGGCCGCAAGCCTAAGCGCCAAGATCGAAGCGCTGGAAACGGCGATTGGCAATATCTCTGATACTTGGGAACCTGACGACACAGGTGGTGATGATTATTCGGGGACGGATGCACCGCCAATGGTGTGGGAAGATGACGTGATGCGCGATGCGATGGGCGCACCATTGTATGATGCCAAAGATGAAGTTTCTGATCGTGTTGAGGAATTTATTTCTGTTGCTGATGTGGAATCAGAAACGACACAAACAGCAGACAGCGTTGAGGAAGACAGCTTTGCCTTTGCTCCAGATGATCAATTGATTGACGAAGAAGCGCTTCGCGATCTGGTCAGCGACATTGTACGTTCCGAATTGCAAGGTGCTTTGGGTGAACGGATCACCCGTAATGTGCGTAAATTGGTGCGCCGTGAAATCCACCGTGCATTGACGGCGCAAGATTTGGAATGACAGGTAGGGCGGGTCAAACCGCCTTATGCGTCAACGACTTGCGCCAGCGACAATAGCAAATCAACATCGACATAGCGTTCAACATGCTGTGCTAAGGCGTCCAAGGTGTCTTCGACGCCCGCTTCAAAGTCGAGCGAGGATGCCACGCCAAACGGCGCTAAATATGCGCGCCTGAATGCATCGGAATTAAACAGCCCATGCATGTAACAACCTTGAACTCTGCCGCTCTTGCTTGCCGCACCTTCTGGCTGACCGTCAAAGGTCAACCATGCGCGGTCACAATCGACGCCAGCCGTTTCCCCGATATGAATTTCGTACCCACTTAGGCTGGTGCCGCTTTGCGGATGCGTGCCAGATTTTAGTGACAGATGTTTGATCGGGGCCATCACCGTATCAACAGCCAGATGTCCCAACCCGTCAACAGTCGTGGGTGGCCCTTCAATCCCATGCGGATCAGCGATGGTTTGGCCCAACATCTGATAACCACCACATAGGCCCAAAACATGCCCACCGCGTCGAACATGTGCTGCCAGATCAATATCCCACCCTTGCGCGCGAAATGCCGCGAGATCGGATATCGTGGCCTTACTACCAACCATCAGCACCAGGTCTGCATCAGCGGGCAGGGGGCTGCCGGGCATAATCATGCGTAAATCCACACCGGGTTCAGCAGCCAAGGGATCAAGATCATCAAAGTTTGAAATGCGCGGCAAACGCGGCACTGCGATCACGACACCGCTGCCGCCAGAATTTGCGCGCGCAGGCAGGTCCATCACATCCTCAGCGGGCAGACGATGTGCCTGATCAAACCACGGAATCACCCCAAGGCTGGGCCAGCCAGTGCGCCGTGCAATATCATCGCGCCCTGCATCAAAAAGGCTGCGATCCCCGCGAAATTTGTTCACGGCAAAGCCTCGTATCATCGCATTGTCGGTGTCATCTAATACGGCTTGCGTACCGACGATTTGGGCAATCACACCGCCACGATCAATGTCGCCCATCAAGATCACTGGGATGTCCGCCGCCGTTGCAAACCCCATATTGGCAATGTCACCTGCGCGTAGATTGGTCTCTGCCGGACTGCCTGCACCTTCGATGATGATTAGATCACATTCACCAGCAAGACGTTGAAAGGATTGCAAAACCGCTGGCATCAAGGCCGCTTTGTTTTTGCCAAATGCTGCTGCTTCTTGATGTCCCGCAATCTGCCCCTGCACAATCACTTGTGCGCCTGTGGCGCTTTGTGGCTTGAGCAATATCGGGTTCATATCCGTATGTGGTGCCACGCCCGCCGCACGTGCTTGCAACGCCTGCGCGCGGCCAATTTCGCCGCCATCTTCGGTCACCGCCGCATTGTTTGACATATTCTGCGGCTTAAAGGGACGCACCCGTAGCCCACGTTTCACACAGGCCCTAATCAACCCAGCAACAATCATCGACTTGCCAACATTGCTGCCAGTGCCTTGGATCATAATTGCTTTGGTCATTTATCGCGCTCCGCCACGTGTCCCTTGTAAAAAGAGGTATCGTAACCTGTGGGAAAAGGACCAGCCAGATACGACCCTAGGGCCATCTTTAGACACAAAAAAAGCAGCCCTAAGGCTGCGTTTCTTTGTCCCGATGGGCAATATTTATGCGGCTTCTGCCTGCTGTGCAGCATGGCGACGCTCGGATTCTTCGCGCGAGAGCGCAACAGAGGTCCGTACACCTTTGCCCACAAAATCCATCAGGCCGGATACAACCCGCTCGTTAGGGTCAATGCCAGCGCAGCTTAGAACTTCGCGGCCATCGCGTGAACGTGCCCAGCGTGCAATTTGCTCGGGGCCATTGCCATATTTCTTGTCATCCGCAATTGCGTCATCTAGTGCAGCCAGTACCACAGCTGCGAAAAGTTTGCGTGCACGATTGCCTTGCTCATTGTTAAAGGCAGTGCCATCAACGAAATCTTTCATCTCGTCGTCCTTTCCATTATTCTTGCTCTTGTCATTTCGGCTTGAGGTTCCTTATGACTGATTGCCGTCGATTCGGATACAACTTTATCGCATAACTCCCATGCATTTGACGCATAACTTAATGGAACCTAGACACCATATATCGCCTGCTTGCAGGGGGTCACCCTCCAAGATATAGGATGCGTCATCTTATCATCAAGCTTTTGCCAAGGTTTTGTCGCATGCCCAAAATTAACGGAAACGAAATCCGCCCCGGAAACGTCCTTGAACACAACGGTGGCCTGTGGGCTGCGGTGAAGGTTGATCATGTGAAACCGGGCAAGGGTGGTGCCTTTGCGCAAGTTGAGATGAAGAATTTGCGCAATGGTTCAAAATTGAATGAGCGATTTCGCAGTGCCGACAAAGTGGAAAAAGTGCGTTTAGAACAAAAGGATCAGCAGTTTTTGTACGAAGAAAACGGCAATTTGGTTGTGATGGACACAGACACCTATGAGCAGGTGCAACTGCCAGCGGACTTGTTGGGTGACACGCGCCCGTTCTTGCAGGATGGCATGATGGTGGTTGTTGAATACCACGAAGCCGAGGCATTGAATGCACGGTTGCCGCAAAAAGTGATCTGCAAAATCGTCGAGACAGAGCCGGTCGTCAAAGGTCAAACAGCCGCAAATTCATTCAAACCTGCGCTGTTGGACAACGGCGTGCGGGTCTCTGTACCGCCCTTTGTGGGCCAGGACGAAGACATCGTGGTCAACACAGAGACCATGGAATACGTCGAACGCGCCTAATTGCATGACGCCACGTCATATCAGACACACTCAAACAGCTTCGGATTTTTCCGGGGCTGTTTTCGTTTACGTGCAAGGGTCATGGGCAATTGGTTCTAGGGCGTCCACGTCACTTTGGCACCCTCAGCGGTCAGAACCCCTTGGGCGCGATCAAAGCGAAGGTAGGCCAAGGCGCGATCACCTGATTGGGTAAGCAGCGTCCCAGCAGGTTTTGTATCCGCCAATAACGCAGTGCCAATGGGGGCCGCACCGTCAATCGCGACACGTGCCAAGCCTTTGCGCAATTCTGTCTTATGCTTCATCCGTGCGGTGACTTCTTGGCCAACGTAACATCCCTTGCGAAAATCGACACCATTCAGGCGTTCAAAACCGACCTCAAGGATAAAGGTGTCAGTCGTGAGTTCGATACCCGTTTCAGGTATCAGGTGTTCAACACGCAAAGCATCCCAATCTGTGGCATCATCCGTTTGCACCGTTTCGCGGTAGGCCCGCCATCCCATGTCTGGACTGCGTGGGTCTGCATACCCATCTGTTGGCGGATCCCCCAAACCGCGATGCAGGTGCAGGTCTGTGGATGCGATGACAACCTTTGCGCGCAGTTTGTACATGTTGAGCCGCTGCACCAGCATATCAGCGAGGTCTTCGGCCACATCCACCAACACAGTGTCCCCGTCCGCTGCAACAAAGAAGTCCGCCATGTACTTGCCCTGCGGCGTGAGCATCGCGGCATAAATAGGTGACTGTGCCAGTTTGTTGACGTCGTTGGTGATCAACCCTTGTAGGAAATCCATCGTGTCGTCGCCTGTCAGGCGCAAGATGCGGCGTTGGGTCATGATTTATTGTCCTTTGACTGCTGTGCATGACATATAGTCTGCAATCACCATTCTAAAGGGGGGTAAGCATGCGGGCACCGATATCTGTGATTATCCCGACGTTGAATGCAGCGGAAACTTTGCCCAATTGTTTGGCGGCATTGGTCGAAGGGCTGGATGCGGGATTAATCCGTGAATTGATCGTTAGCGATGGTGGGTCGACGGACGCGACTGGCGCCATTGCGCAGGCGTGGGGCGCTGAGGTGTTGGTTGGTACTGCATCACGTGGCGGGCAGTTGCGCCGGGGCTGTGCGGCGGGCAATGGGCAGTGGTTGTTGGTGCTGCACGCGGATACGGTTTTGTCGCCCGGATGGGCCGTAGGCATCGCGCATCACCTGAGAACGGATAACGCTGGCTGGTTTCAGCTTTGCTTTGATCAGGGCGGGCTAGCGGGGCGTCTGGTTGCCGGATGGGCCAATCTGCGCAGTCGGTTTGGGCTGCCTTATGGTGATCAAGGATTGCTGTTGCCACGTGCGTTGTATGAGGGTGTGGGTGGATACCGTGATCAACCATTGATGGAGGACGTCGCATTGGCGCGCGCGTTGCGGGGGCAATTGACGGGCTTGCCAATCAAAGCTGTGACAAGTGCTGCGAAATATCTAGATCAAGGGTGGTTACGCCGTGGGGGGCGCAATTTGTGGACATTGGTGCGCTATGGTTTTGGTGTATCCCCCGAGGTTCTCGCCAAAAGCTATCGTGCGCGCAAGTGATCTAAAGGACGCCCTTGGCGCTACAGTTTTTGACGTGTGTCTGGCTTGTTTGAGCCTACCAGAGTCGGGCTGTCACGGCGCAAAACCGGTGGATAGTATTTTTAAAAGGATGAGTATCAGGTCAACCAAACAACGCTTGGCCTAAGCGTTGTAGCAAGTTCGGCTCACTTATCTTTTCACCACGTTGTTTGGCACGTTGCGCGCGCAGCCCACGTGCATCGCTGACGGTTTTGCCATCTTGGAATTGCAGACGATATAGATCCGCATAAATGCCGCCACGCTCCAAAAGTTCCTCGTGGGTGCCGGCATCCATGACTTTGCCGCGATCCATCACGATGATCTTGTCCGCGCTGCGGATCGTCGCCAACCGGTGGGCAATCACAATTGTTGTACGCCCTGAGGAAAGCCGATCCAGCGCGTCTTGGACAACTTGTTCTGATTGAGCATCCAAGGCGCTGGTGGCTTCATCCAGCAACAACACAGGCGTGTCGCGCAGCAATGCACGCGCGATAACCACACGCTGACGCTGACCACCAGACAGGGCCGACCCACGCGGACCCACGCGGGTCTCAAGACCGTTTTCAAGGTTTGGCAAGAAATCTGCGACATGGGCGGCTTTGAGAACTTCCTGCAAGCGTTCATCGCTGACGTCTGTGCGCCCCAATACGATGTTCTCGCGTAGGGTTTCATCAAACAGCAGCGCTTCTTGGGTGACCACAGAAAACAGACTGCGTAGGTCCGCCAGCGCAATATCGGTGGTTGGCACACCGCTGATCGTGACGCTGCCCGCTTGGGGATCAATAAGGCGGGTAAGGACGTTGAATATTGTAGACTTGCCCGCACCAGATGCACCAACCAAGGCGGTGGTTTGACCCGCTGCAGCCGTCATGCTGATACCGTCAAGTACCTTTGCTTCACCATATGACAGATCAACATTTTTGAGTTCAACGTCTGGGTGGCCAGTAGGAACCGGGACCGGGTTGACTGGTTCTTTCAAACTCAGTGGCGCGTCCATCAGTTCTTTGATCCGCTCAAGTGCGGCGGCTGCAATTTGCCACAAGCCTGTCACACCACCAAGGCGGCGCAGCGGGTTGAACGCAAAGCCCATAGCGGTAAAGAACGTCATGAACTGGCCGACGGTTTTATCGCCCGAGATGATTTCAGAACCGCCATAAAGGATCACGGCCATGAACCCGATGCCAGAAATGATGTCGATCATGCCCGGAATGGCAGAGTTACCAAAGGCGGCACGTACTTCGGTACGCACAAAAATTTTCGTAAGATCTTTATACTGGCGCTCTTGGTAGCGTTCCAATGCGTTGAGCTTAATCTGCACAATACCGTGGAACACCTCGTCCAAACGTGTGGCAAGATCGGCACCCAAATCACGTGCTTCGCGCGAGCGTTGGCGCACAAACCGTTGGGCGAGGGTCGCAGGTAAAACCATTATGGGGATACCGATACAGGCCAGCAGCGCCCAAATTGGATCAACCGCAATGGCCACACCAAGTAGAACGATAAGCCCGATA
>CALKXT010000105.1 GCA_938003685.1 uncultured Sulfitobacter sp.
CAACTATCCCGATACAAAACCATTTCCCTTGGTGAATGGATGGATTTTCAGCGCTGAAGGTGTCGAATACGTGGTCGCTACGAGTCAGAATAAACAACTAGGCACAACGTCAATCACAGTAACTTTTGGCGCGGTTAACAAATAAAGCGCCAGAGGACTGGCAGACGCACTGGATTAAGACATGGCACTCAACACGCACACAAATTCAATGATCGCGCCATCTGGCGGATCCTTGGCTGCTGCGTTGCTGTGTACTTTGCCCTGCGCAGGTCGCCTCATGCACAATATGTTGCAGAGATTTGCGGCCATTGAATGTGGCAAAGGGATGGGCAAAAGCATCATCCTTAACGCCCATATAAGATGTGTGCCCGTATGAAATTTGTTCTTCCCTTAATATGCGCTGCATCCTTTATGGGCACTGATCCCCTTGCTGCAAACCCTGCCATCGCTGCCTTCAACACATGGTGTTTCAAAGCAGGCCAAACCGAAGCTCAGGCCCGCACCAATATGAAGGCGGATCACAGTGACTTTGCACTCACATTCTGGGACGACAGCATTGGGCCGCGCCCGGCAGATGCCCCTGTTGGGGTAGAGCGGCGTTGCGAAATAGTATTCGATGGCGATCACACAGATGCCGCGATCACCGCGTTGCGCACACAAATGGCGACACCGCCAAAGTTTGGTACGCCCATTGCACTTCCTAACACACATGCCGCCAAGGCAGGCACCGCCCTCATCCAAGGACGTGAGCTACTGCGCGGGCGCGTCGCTGTTGTGCATGTCGGCATCCGTGACACCACAAATTCAACCGTAACCTTTATGGCCGTGGACCGTCTGTATGACGGGCTTGGCCTTCCCTCAAAAGGATAACACCATGACATTTTCAAAAACCTCTCTCATTGCTGTCATTCTGGCCGGTGCGTTGGTGTCAGGCTGTGGCGGCGACAAAGACAACGAATCCGTGCGCAATGGACCGCAAGCTGTGCATCCAAGCCCGTCCGCTTTGGCCGCATCTGGCCTGTCCTACTAAATGACGCACCCAGTCATTCATATGCGTAAGACAAGATCACCCAAACAACGCGATGCCAAGGCATCGTTCACAAATCCGCTGCACCTTGCGGCATCAAATACCACACGAAGGAACTAAAAATGGCCATTCTCGTAGACGAAAACACCAAAGTGATCTGTCAGGGCCTTACAGGGTCTCAGGGCACGTTCCACTCTGAGCAAGCAATTGCTTATGGCACCAAAATGGTTGGCGGCGTCACGCCCGGCAAGGGTGGCCAAAAGCATCTGGACCTGCCGGTCTTCAACTCTGTTCACGAGGCCAAGGACGTCACGGACGCCAACGCATCCGTGATCTATGTGCCCCCACCCTTTGCTGCGGATTCAATTCTTGAGGCGATCGATGCCGAAATGGAACTGATCATCTGCATCACCGAAGGCATCCCAGTTCTTGACATGATGCGCGTGCAGCGCGCGCTTGAGGGCTCAAAATCTCGTTTGATCGGCCCGAACTGCCCCGGCGTGATCACGCCAGATGCCTGCAACATCGGCATTATGCCCGGCCACATCCACAAACGCGGCACCTGTGGTGTTGTGTCCCGCTCTGGTACTTTGACATATGAGGCGGTCAAGCAGACCACCGATTTGGGCTACGGTCAGTCCACTGCTGTAGGCATTGGCGGCGACCCGATCAAAGGCACCGAACACATTGACGTGCTTGAGATGTTCCTTGCTGACCCAGAAACCCAATCGATCATTATGATTGGTGAAATTGGTGGCTCCGCCGAAGAAGACGCAGCACAATTTTTGGCAGATGAGAAAAAAGCAGGTCGCTGGAAACCAACTGCTGGCTTCATCGCGGGTCGCACCGCCCCTCCCGGCCGTCGTATGGGCCACGCGGGCGCGATTGTTGCGGGCGGTAAAGGTGGCGCTGAGGACAAGATCGAAGCAATGCGCGCCGCAGGTATCATCGTCGCAGACAGCCCAGCTACTTTGGGTGAAGCCGTTAAAGAGGCCATTGGTTAATCCATGCTCTATAGCGTTGAGAAAAAATTTATATTTTCACAACGCCACCGGTCGGCAAGCACGTCGACCGGTGTTTTCCTACAGCAATATTGCCACCCCCCTGACATGCAGGTGGGTCGGGCGACGCCACAGATCATCAGCGACTTCGGCATTGTCGGTCAGCGTGGTGACTTTGACCCAAATGCCCGTTTCTATGTCCATATGCCCCTGTCAGAAATTCGTGATCGGCTGACAGATGAACAATGGTCTGACAGCATTAAGATCACAAATATCCGAAATCCCTTTGCCGTTGTTTTGTCAGCGTTTTCTCGCGGCGTTAAACATGGACAATTCGGCCCTTTCGCCAATTTTGACGAAGAACGTGCCGCATTTAATGCACTGACATTCCGATCCCGACAATCGGTTGGCCACCACGCAGGTTTTTTCATCGATGGTGAATTTATGATCGACGAGGTGATCTTTTTCGAAGACCTGACCGCGCAGATCGCCCAGCTTTGTCAACGTCTTGGCATCAAAGATGCACCTGTCTTACCACACCATGAACAAAGCAGCGAATTTCGTGTAGGTCACAGTGTGCCGGACTACTTCAGTCCCGAAAAAACTGCTGCTGTGATTGAACGCTTTGATTGGGCGTTTGAGCGCTTTGGTTACTCGACTGATCCCGCAGATTATTTGCAGAAACCAAAAGCTGTGACAGAGCAGATCGCGCAGGCGCGCGCATGCTGACCAGACATATCCGACCCCAGAATATCTTAAATGCCAACGCTATCCACGGCGCGCATAACCAGCCAAAACGCAGGTGACATGATGACCAAACAAGAAGCCAATGACCAGTTCCATGCGTCTTCCTTTATGGAAGGGGAAAACGCCGAATATCTGGAACATATGTATGCCCGATATGCCAACGACCCAAACGCGGTTGATGAGGCATGGCAGGCATTTTTCAAAGCCATGGGTGATGACAACGGTGTTGCCCAAGCCGAAGCCGCTGGTCCCTCTTGGGCACGCACCGATTGGCCACCGCAACCTACTGGCGATCTGACCTATGCCCTCACAGGGGAATGGCCCGCACCGGTTGAAGCTGCCGCCGCGGGTGACAAGATTAAAGCCAAAGCTGCTGAAAAAGGCGTGCCCGTAAGTGACGCTAATCTCAAGCAAGCGGTACTTGATAGTATCCGCGCGTTGATGATCATCCGGGCCTACCGTATTCGCGGTCATCTGGCCGCTGATCTGGACCCCTTGGGGATGCGTGACACAGGTGCCCACGCCGAACTTGATCCAAAATCCTATGGCTTCACCGACGCAGACATGGATCGCCCAATCTTTATCGACAATGTGTTGGGCCTTGAAATCGCGACAATGCGTGAAATCGTAGACATCGTAAAAAGCACCTATTGCGGCACATTTGCCTTGCAATATATGCACATTTCCAACCCAGAAGA
>CALKXT010000106.1 GCA_938003685.1 uncultured Sulfitobacter sp.
TGGCCGACCGAAGACTTCATTGTCGCCATGTATGCTTACAAAGAAAAACTCAGACCGCATCCTGTCATGCAAATGATGGCAGGGCGTTTGTCTGGAGAAGAGATCGCAGCACTTGCTGCGTATTTTAAGGACCTCGAATAATCGGGGCCACCCAAGGGAGGAACTATTCATGAAACTTAACAGACGTATTTTTCTCGGCACTGGTGCTGCGGCTGCGGCCACACTTGCCGCGCCCACAGTATTTGCAGACGGCCATGGTAAACCGCGCGTTGTTGTCGTGGGCGGTGGTGCAGGGGGTGCCACGGCTGCCCGTTATATCGCCAAAGACAGCAAGGGCGAGATTGCGGTCACGCTGATCGAACCCACGCGCATGTATTATACGTGCTTTTTCTCAAACCTCTATCTTGGTGGGGTCAAGGAAATCGATGATCTTGGTCATTCTTACGGGGGCCTTGCCGCTGGCGGCGTGAATGTGGTGCATGATTGGGCCGTTGGCGTTGATCGTGATGCCAAGACTGTTTCCCTCGCGGGTGGTGGATCGGTTCCTTATGACAAGCTGATCCTGTCGCCGGGTATCGATTTTGTCGACGGTGCGGTTGAAGGTTGGGACCTGTCCGCACAAAACGCCATGCCGCATGCCTACAAAGGTGGATCACAAACTGAACTGCTCAAGGCGCAGATCGCAGCGATGCCCGAAGGTGGTACATTCGCGATGGTTGCCCCGCCAAACCCATTTCGCTGCCCCCCCGGCCCATATGAACGAGTGTCGATGGTCGCGCATTATCTCAAGTCCAACAATCCGACGGCCAAAATCATTGTCGCGGACCCCAAGCCAAAGTTCTCAAAACAGGGATTGTTCCAAGAAGGTTGGGCAGATCATTATGATGGGATGATTGATTGGATCGGTGAAGATTTCGGTGGTGGCAACGTATCAGTTGATCCCGCCGCGATGACCGTGACGATTGACGGTGAAGTCACCAAAGTTGATGTGTGTAACGTCATTCCTGCCATGAAAGCCGGACGGATCGCGGAACTAGCGGGCGTGACAGATGGTAATTGGGCACCTGTAAACGCGGTGGATATGTCGACCAAGGCAGACGCAGACGTCTATGTTCTGGGGGATGCTTCAAGCCAAGGCGACATGCCGAAATCCGGTTTCTCTGCCAACAGCCAAGCCAAGGTTTGCGCCAATGCTGTGCGCGGTGCGTTGACGGGCTCCAAGGTGTTCCCGGCGAAGTTCTCAAACACATGCTGGTCGCTGATCGACACCAACAATGGTGTGAAAGTTGGTGCTACATACGAAGCAACAGACGAGAAAATCGCCAAGGTTGACGGCTTTATCTCAGCGACAGGCGAAAGCGCCGATCTGCGTAAAGCCACCTATGAAGAATCTGAAGGTTGGTATGCAGGCATCACTGCGGACATGTTCGGATAAGATTGATCGGGCATCTTGATCTCTATCAAGGTGCCCGGCAACATCTGTGTTAAGCTGTATAGCGAAATGGAGGATTTTCTGATGAGAACATTTTTGTTGGGCAGTGCAATCGCGTTATCCGCGACTATTGCAAGCGCAGAGGGGACGTCGACGACCTATTCCTATGATGGCAGCTTTGAAGACGCTACCTTTAGCGTCGAAAGCGCAATTGTCGGCAAGGGGTTGGTGATCGATTATGTTAGTCACGTTGGTGAGATGCTGAATCGAACTGGGGCTGATGTCGGCAGTGACGTGAAGGTTTTTGATGCAGCCGATATTTTTGTGTTCTGCTCAGCCGTGATTTCGCGCAAGATGATGGAGGCCGATCCGATGAACATCGCGCATTGCCCCTATGGCATCTTTGTTGCTGATCGTGACGGACAGGTTGTGGTTGGATATCGCACCTATCCCGAGGGGCCGATGCAAGAAGTTCAAGCCTTGTTGGATGAGATCGTCAAAGAAGCCGTTGGCGAATAATGCGCACGCCGCATGTCTTGAAGGACGCTTGAGATGAAGGGTTTTCCCGATCTTCCGCCGCTATGGTGGCTTGGCAGTATCGGGGTGATCTATCTTGCCAAGTTCTTGGTTCCCGGATGGCATTTTGAAACAGCGCTGCTGACCATTGTGTCATGGGGCATTTTTGCTGCGGCTATGGTGATCCTATGCTGGTCAGCCATCTGGTTTTTTCGCAAGAAAACACCAATCGAGCCGCACCACAGTCCAACAGACCTGATCGTAGAAGGCCCTTATCGTGTATCGCGCAACCCGATCTATCTGGCGCTGGTCATGCTAACGGTCGCATCAGCCTTAGGTCATGGATCCGTCATTGGGATATGTATGGCTGTTGCGCTTTGGTTCACGCTGGACCGACGCTTTGCAGCGCCCGAGGAACAAGGGCTACGTGAGGCATTTGGCGATGCTGCTGAACAGTATTTCAAACAAACACGGCGCTGGCTTTGATACTTTACTAGGCCGGTTTTGATGCGCTGTTGCGGGCATGAAACAATCCAATGCTCAGATGCGTCACACCAGCCCCAACCCACATCGACAACAAGGCGAGCCATGCGGTTAAGGCAAAGATTGACCCGCCAGACATACCCGCACCCACGGCACACCCACCGGCCAACATGCTGCCAAATCCCATAAGAACACCGCCCAAGAGATAGCGTTCCATCGGCATTGCAGGCTCAAACCGTTGAATACGCGCTTCCTTGGTCGCGAGTGCCATCAAGAATGCCCCCAGAAATACACCGGGCACCAATCCCGATCCAAACCCCAAGGGCAATTGTCGTTCATTCACCAAACCCATCAAGGTGTCAGCCGACGGACCCGTGAAAGTGATTGAGGAAATTGGGACAACTTCGAAAGAGGCTTGGGCCACCAGATAGGTGCCAAACCAGCCCAAACCGATAGACAGGCCAACGCAGAGGGCTGCGATGATGCGCGAGGTCTTATTTTGGCGGTTCCGCGCAAACCAGATCGCACCTAAAAGCCCGACAATAGCAGCATATAAAGCCCCCTGAGGTGGAATTTGCAGGTAAGCCAATAGATCACGTGACGCACCGCCCGGTATCGTCCAAAGGGCGCTTAGCCACTCGCGCATCGGCGCAAATACACCACGCAATGATGCTTGGGCGGTTAAGGTCAGCACCAAGCCTGTGATGATTGCGCGTAGGTTTCCCGTGGCGGACAGCACCAGCAAACGGCTCGCGCAGCCCCGCGCAAGGATCATGCCGATGCCAAACATAAGCCCCCCGATGATTGCGCCAGACAGGCTGCCTGTTGCTGCTATTTGACGTGCTTGTGATGTATCAAGAAGACCTTGAGCCACGAAAAACTGAACGCTTGCAACGGCACCGCTAAACGCGACAAACCATATTGCAATGCTTGGCCCCCAGACACGTTCAGAGAATTCTATCGTGGCAGAGCGCAAGCAAAACCGCGAATGTTGCGCCGCCGCACCAAAGAGACCACCAACAGCTAAAGCACAGGCAAATAGCACCGCCCCTTCGCCGTAATTATCAATGATATTTTCCATGTTCATCGCGCTGCGCCCTTCGCTTTAGCGTTAAGGCGCACAAGGACCGTGTGCTTTGATTTAGGTCAAAGGATACAGCATTCCGTCTTGTGTAACGGTAGCCTTGATACACTGGCCCTAGAGCAGCCCGTTATTCAAATTCCATCTGCTCATAGACACGTCCAGCGTTCTTGGTCGCCAATTCCTCAAACGTATCAAGATGCGCATAAGGCGTCTGATCAACGTAATACGCATCAGCCAGATCGCCGCCGTCCTCTAGGTGTGCCCCCACTTTTTCGCGCAGATAGACAAGGTAGTCGCGGGTATAACGGCGCACCTGATCCATATTCGTGGGATGACCATGGCCGGGAATGACGTAGGTCGCATTCAGCGCCTCAAATTCACTGTCCCATGTTTCGATCCAATCAGCGGTCATCGTATGATCAAAGATTGGCAACATCCGTTCGTGAAATGCCATGTCCCCCGAGATGACCAAACTTTGTTCAGGCAGCCACACCACGATATCACCGGGGCTGTGGGCTGGGCCAAGATAGCGCGCCTCTATCTGCATATCGCCCATCTCTACATGATAGACATCTTCGAAAGTTTCAGTGGGTGGCATAACGGTTGTACCATCTGCACGTTCTTTCACGCGCGCTTGCGTAGCCCTAAGCGACCCGCCGCCGTTTTCTTTAAATTCATGGGCTGCGTCTGTGTGCGCAACAATCTTGACGCCCTGTTCCACCCAGTAAGAATTACCAAGCATCGCGTGGCCTTGGCCGTTTTCGGTAAAGACCAACTTTACCGGCTGGTCCGTCACTGCCTTGATTTCCTCATGCAGTGCTTGCGCCAATTGATATGATCCACCGCTGTTCACAACGACCACACCATCCCCAGTGACAACAAAGCTGAGGTTGTTGTTGTGTCCTGCGTTTTCATAGGTCGGTGGCGCAGTGGCTCCGATGGCTGAAAACACGTGTGGTATCACCTCGACCGGTTTCGAGTATAAAACCGAACCGGGGTATTGATCAGCGATATTTTCATCGGCAAACGCAGGGGCTGCGATGGCGAGCATTGCACATATGAACGATCTCATCATGATACCTCCGGCACGAACACATAACCGTCCGCCATCGTATCGACATAGCCAATGCCGTTTCCAGTCAGGTGATACCCGATCACGCGGGTCTTTTCCTGCACCAGTTGATCTATAAGGCCAACACGCGTTTTCGCCGCCAATTCGGGGTCTTGATCCGATCCAGAATCCCATGAGGGCCGCGCAAACGCGACGTGATCATTCCCGATGCAATCGCCAAGGATCATCACTGCTTCTGATCCTGCACGTACCTCTAGGGCCATGTGGCCCGGTGTATGCCCAAAGGTCGCACGCGCTGCCACGCCGGGCATGATTTCATCACCGTCCTTGAAGAAGGCGATGTTGTTCTCAATCATTTCCAATCTGCGCGCAGCACCAACTGCAAAAGACGCTCGTGCCTCTCCGATCTCATCCACTGTGTTGGGGTTCATCCAATAATCCCATTCAGCTTGACCAATCATATAGGTCGCCTCACTAAACAACGGATCGTCAAAATCGTCCAACAAGCCCCAAAGGTGATCAGGATGCGCATGGGTAAAGACGACATCCGTGACATCCTCTGGCGTGACACCTAGGGCATCTAGAGATTCCAACAGAATACCGGAATTTGGCGCAAAATCTGGCCCTGAACCCACGTCGAATAAAACCACCCGATCACCGCGCCGCATCAATGTCACGTTGCAAGGTGGTGTCAGAACATCCGGTGATTGACCGTATTTCTCAAGAATTGGCCCCAATTCGTCTTTGGGCATAGGATCAAAAATAAAGCTGCCGGGCAGGGTCAATGATCCGTCACTCACGACATCAATCTGCATATCACCCAGTTTAAGCTGCGCGTGGGCAGATTTGGGCACCATGCCCAGTACAGTCGTCGCCATGATACCTGCACCACCAGCAAGAAAACCCCGTCTTTTAATGCGCATCATCTTCCCCCAAATTCGTTTATTGGAATATGAAGGAATGTTGCATCTCGAGCAAGGACTTATGGGGGTGACAGGTTTGAACACGTGGCGCTAACGGTATCGTGAAACGTGGATATGCGTATTTTTGTTGATAAAATTTGGTTATATCTTCAGATCATAATTATGGAATTTGTATTGTCATATCTTGCGGGTTTGCTGACATTGATCAATCCTTGCGTTCTGCCGGTGCTGCCAATTGTGCTGGTCAGCGCCTTGAATGCCAACCGTTTTGGCCCGCTGGCACTGGCCGCAGGGATGAGCGCCTCGTTTGTTGTATTTGGGGTGTTTGTCACAGCGTTTGGATCGTCAATTGGGCTGACGCAGGATCGTTTGGCACAAATTGGTGCGCTGTTGATGATCGCCTTTGGCATTGTGTTGATCGTCCCAATGTTTGCGCGTCGCTTCGAAATGGTCACCGCTGGTGTGGCGTCCGGTGCGGATGGTCGTATGGATCGCATTGATGCATCCGACCTCAAGGGACAGTTTTTGGGTGGCTTGTTACTTGGGGCGGTCTGGTCACCTTGTATCGGGCCAACCCTAGGGGGCGCGATTGCACTGGCGTCTCAAGGCGAGAACCTTGGCTACGTCACTTTGATTATGGTGTTCTTTGCGCTGGGCGTGTCGACCTTGATCATCGGCCTTGGCATGGGCGCGCGCGAGGCGATCAGAACCCGTGCGCAGCGTTTGCGCAGTTTGGCAGAGCGATCAAAGCCGATCCTTGGGGCCACATTTATCGCTGTGGGCCTGATGCTATATTTCAACCTCAACCACTACATCGAAGCATGGTTGCTCGACGTGATGCCAATTTGGCTGCAAGACCTGTCGGTCGCCGTTTGATATCTGGAGAAACAAAATGAAAAGACGCAGTTTCCTAATGACCGCAGCCGCAATGAGCGTGACACCTTTTGCTGCATTCGCTGCGGGTTATGTCGATTATAAACCGGGCGTGATTGATAAAGCTTTGGCCGCGGGCAAGACAGTTTTTGTTGATTACTCTGCACCTTGGTGTGGCACGTGTAAGCGTCAGGAACGCGTGATCCAGTCTTTGCGGACTGCGGATCCAAAATATGATGCTGCGATGACCTTTGTTAAGGTTGATTGGGATACCTATAAAAATGAGGACGTGACCGTGTTTCGCGACATTCCGCGCCGATCAACCTTGATCGTGCTGCGCGGCGATGCGGAATTGGGTCGCGTTGTAGCAGGTACTTCAGAGGCGCAGATCAAAGCGCTGATGGATACAGGCTCTGATTGGTCCTCGACGGGGGCTTTGTAATTTAGTCTGCCATTACTGGCTCAAGAACTTAGAATTGGGCACAACTAGGGTGGTAGCATCCCTTCCAAGATCAATTGGCTGGTGCTAAAAGACGTCAAAATATGTGATCCATAATGTGGACCACGTATTTTGACGCGACTAAACATAACGACAAATATACATTCTACGCACTGAAACTGCCCTGGCAGAAACGTGTCTTGCAAGTTTTGCATCCATTCCGCTTCTCTGCTGTATACATTGGTATACCGTTGAGGCATAGGGTAACAAACGGCAAAGCAACTTCTTAGGAGATTCCCATGTCCGACATCATTTACACCAAAGTGGACGAAGCACCCGAACTGGCGTCCGCATCTTTTCTGCCGATCATCCAAAAGTTCGCAGCAGCAGCAGGCGTGTCTGTCGGGACAAAAGACATCAGCCTTGCGGGTCGTATCCTCGCGGCATTTCCTGAGCATTTGAACGAAGAGCAGCGCCAGTCAGATGACCTTGCTGATTTGGGCCGCTTGGTAAAAACACCCGATGCAAACGTGATCAAGCTGCCAAACATCTCGGCATCTGTGCCGCAGTTGGTTGCCGCCATTACCGAACTGCAATCCCAAGGCTTTGCATTGCCTGACTATCCTGAGGCACCCAGCAGTGACGCAGATAAGGCGATCCGCGCCAAATATGATGCGCTAAAAGGGTCCGCTGTGAACCCAGTCCTGCGTGAAGGTAACTCTGACCGCCGCGCGGCAAAGGCTGTAAAAAGCTTTGCACAAAAGAACCCACACCGCATGGGTGACTGGTCTGGCGACAGCAAAACCCACGTGTCCTCAATGTCGGGCGGTGATTTCTTTTCAAACGAAGTTTCTGCAACACTAGACAAAGATAGCACCGCCAAGATCGTGCTGACCACCGACGCAGGTGAAACAGTGCTCAAGGACGGCATCAGCTATCCCGCAGGCACGGTTGTTGATGCTACATTCATGAGCGCGGCTGCCCTTAAAACATTCCTTGCGGATGAGATCGAAAAAACCAAAGCCGACGGCACGTTGTTCTCATTGCACATGAAGGCCACGATGATGAAGGTTTCTGACCCGATCATCTTTGGTCACGCAGTCAAAGCCTT
>CALKXT010000107.1 GCA_938003685.1 uncultured Sulfitobacter sp.
CCCACCCACCGTCTCGGACGAAAGCAAAAAGCGCACGACGAATCGCACGCTGCTCTGCTGAGGAGGAGATAGTCGGTATGAGGCGGGATGTGAAGCCCTCGCCATCAACAAACGTGACGATTGCCAGCAGCTTATTCCGCCGAACATATATCTCCCTTACTTTTTGGATGAGCTGCCGCCAGTTTTCGTTGGCACTGGTTCGACACGCACACGGTAGTCTAATAACTATCAGGCCACGTGGTGCGCCCTAGATCAACAACTAGCGATCCATCCCTTAGAACGGTATTTCTCAACTTTTCTCTCTAAGGCGAGATTGGCCGACTACGACCTTCCCTCTGCTTCAAGTTTGCACCTAAATGACTGCACTGTCCGCTTTCTGAGCCTTGAATTGTAGCAGCTTCGCCTGCTGCATTGACGTCCATGGCCTCTATACCAAATTTTCATACAGAAATTCATCCGCGCCCAAGACCTTCAGCCAAAACGTCGAAAACGAGCCGAATGCGTAGGTTCGTTCTGAGTTCACGGTGTGCAACCAACCACGTTTCTATTTTAAGTGGCTCGAAATCCGACAGCGGGTTTTCCAGTTCTGGGTATGCGTCCCCAATTTCGATTGGTAAAATGCCAATTCCAAAACCCTGCCTAATCAGTGCAAGTGACAGTGTGCCACTTGCAGTCAGAAAGTTAAAATTAGACGTAGTAAGGTTAATCCCACGTGATGCCATGAGACCAAGACGCCGTTCAGGATCATCAAAACCAACAAACTGCATCTTAGAAAGATCGTCGGGATCTGCTGGGCGACCAACTTCATCTAGGTAATCTGTCGCAGCGTAGAGCTGCGCTGTTGTGTCCCGTAAACGCTTGGCTATCAGGTTTTCATCTTGAGGGCGCGCATGCCGGATCGCAATATCGGCTTCTCGTCGTCGCAAATCACTAATGTCGTTGGACGCAATAATTTCGATCTGAAGCTCGGGCGCTTTGCTTCTCAACCTTTTTAGAACTGGCGGTAAGAAATAAGTTGCCATGACGTTGGTAGCAGCAATCACCACTTTACCTGTAATCGCTTGGGATTGCCCCATTGCCGTCAGAGAGATGCGGTTTGCAGCATCCCCCATGCTCCGGAAATGCTCAAGAACCTTTGTTCCTGCTTGTGTCAGTAACAATGCCCGCGGTGTACGCTCAAACAGAGTTAGCCCTAAAGCCTCTTCTAACCCTGCAACCTGACGGCTTAGGGTCGGCTGAGTTAGCCCAAGCGCGCGTGCCGCAGCAGACAATGATCCTTCTTCTGCGGTCACAAGAAACGCACGCGCTTGGTTCCAATCAAAAGAAGATTTTTTCCACTCCATTATTTACGTATACCAAAACTACAAAGATACGCAATTTCGTATCTGAGACTAAAAACCTATTAACAAAGTCAAAGATGGATTCTGACAGAATGACGGGTAGCAAATGACACTTAATAAACCCGCCACTAGAATAGCAACGCCTGTCAGTAATCGCCCTAACTCTCGGCATATACAGCCTGCTATGCAGTCCATTACCCGTACCGAGGGGATCATTTTTGTACTTATAATAATCTATTCGTTCATCCCCAGTTTTGGTGGGCTGCTACGTGTCCTTGAGCTGGCAGGCGGCCCAGCCATTATTCCAGAAAACCCGCGTGCCCTGCTCGACCCCACTCCAATTGTGCTCCACATCCTGAGTAGTTTTTTGTTTTGTATTCTGGGTGCAATGCAATTCATGCCAAGCATCCGGCGCAGACATCCAACAGCACACCGTACAATCGGACGTATCGTAGTGATCGCCGGGTGCATCTCAGCGGCAACCGGTTTGTGGATGACGCATAACTATACCTTCCCCCAAGAACTTCAGGGAAGCTTGCTATATTGGGTTCGGATACTGCTTGGCTCACTTATGATAGGCCTCATTGTATGGGCCGTAGTCGCAGTAAGGTCGCACAACGTGATGCGGCATAGCGCTATGATGTTACGCGCCTATGCAATCGGTCAAGGGGCATCCACGCAGGTATTTTTTGGCATTACTTGGATGATCATCGCTGGCTCCGAGGCCAGTGGCCTACTGCGAGAGATTATGATGGTCAGCGCATGGGTCCTAAACTTAATGATCTCAGAAATTCTAATCAGACAACTGTTTGTTCGAGCTTCTCAAGCAATAAAATCAACTACAGCAAAGTCAATGATATCCTATAAAAGATAACAGCCAACGTCAAAAGCCAGATCTCTTTTTTCCATCTCACCTCAATCGGCACACAAACAAATAGGGCGCTGAATTCCTCAGCGCCCTTTTCAAATCTAACTGCGTGTGGGTTATTCGCCCGCTGCGTCATCCACAGAAACAGACACGCCTGGACCCATTGTTGAGCTCAAGTTGATCTTTTTCAGGTAAGCACCTTTGGCACCCGCTGGCTTGGCTTTGGCAACCGCACCCACAAAGGCACGGACGTTTTCAACCAGTTTGGCTTCGTCAAAAGACAGCTTGCCAACGCCTGCATGGACGACACCGCCCTTTTCGGCTTTGAACTGAACTTCACCACCTTTGGCGGCTTCAACAGCTGATTTGACGTCCATGGTCACTGTGCCAACTTTTGGGTTTGGCATCAGGTTACGTGGACCCAGAACTTTACCCAAGCGGCCAACAATTGGCATCATGTCAGGTGTCGCGATGCAGCGATCGAATTCGATCTTGCCGCTTTGTACGATTTCCATCAGGTCCTCTGCGCCCACGATGTCGGCACCAGCCGCTGTCGCTTCTTCGGCTTTTGGACCACGTGCAAATACTGCAACGCGCATGGATTTGCCTGTACCGTTCGGCAGGCCCACAACGCCGCGTACCATTTGGTCCGCGTGACGTGGATCAACACCAAGGTTCAGTGCGATTTCGATCGTCTCGTCAAACTTTACGTTTGAGTTCGACTTGATCAACTTGACCGCTTCTTCGATGGTCAGGTTTTCTTTGCCAGCAAATGCTTCACGGGCTGCGGTTGTGCGTTTTCCGAGTTTTGCCATTTTACTTGACCTCAATGCCCATGGACCGTGCAGAGCCCAAAATGATTTTCATCGCCTGTTCCACATCATTCGCAGACAGGTCAGCCATTTTTGCTTCTGCGATTTCGCGCAGCTGCTTTGTGGTCACAGAACCAACGGTTTCACGTGATGGCGTCTTCGCGCCAGAGTTCACTTTGGCCGCTTTTTTCAGGTAATAAGACGCAGGTGGCGTCTTGATGTCCATCGTAAAGGACTTGTCCTGATAATAGCTGATCACGGTTGGGCAAGGCGCACCTGGCTCAAGGTCAGCTGTTTTGGCGTTGAACGCTTTACAGAATTCCATGATGTTGATGCCGCGCTGACCCAGCGCTGGACCCACAGGTGGGGACGGGTTTGCTTGACCCGCTTTAACTTGCAACTTCATCGTACCGACGAGTTTCTTGGCCATTGGCCTTCTCCTTTTCAACACCCTCAGGTCGCGACCTTACGGGATATGTGTTGTGTGGTCTGGTCCGGGTGCCGCGGCCCCCTCGCCTCCCACAATGAAACGGCTCTTTCAAACCGCTGTGGCCACTTACGTGGCTCTACGCTCAGATCTGTTTGTTGACCTGAGTGAATTCCAATTCGACCGGGGTTTCCCGACCAAAGATAGATACCGTCACCTTAAGGCGCTGGTTCTCGTCATCAACTTCTTCGACCATACCGTCAAAGTCTTCGAACGGACCATCGGCCACTTTGACCTTTTCACCAATTTCAAAGTGAATAAGCGTACGTGGCGCATCTTCGCCTTCTTGAACGCGACCCAGTATGGCCTGCACTTCGGCGTCACGCATTGGCATTGGACGACCTTGTGGTCCCAAGAAACCTGTGACGCGGTTGATAGAGTTGATCAAGTGGTAGCCACGGTCAGACATTTCCATGTGGACCAACACATAACCGGGCATAAAGCGACGCTCAGTGGTCACTTTCTTGCCGCGACGGACCTCGATCACTTCTTCGGTTGGCACCAGCACTTCATCAATATCGGTGTCCAAACCCTGCTCTTCAGCAGTGGTGCGGATTTGTTCAGCGATCTTTTTCTCAAAGTTCGAAAGAACACTGACCGAATACCAACGTTTTGCCATCTGAAATCTGGTCCCTGTCTGGTGGCGCGCGCATCAGCGTCTACACCCATTTCCGTAAATCACATTGGGCTTCCACCCAATCTTTCCTGAACAAAAAATCGGCGCGCAACTCGAATCCCCGCACGCCCATCAATCAGGTAAGGCCTGCGCAATAGCCCGCACGCGGCCAGGATTCAAGTATAGAAAGCGTTTTTTGGCGCAGATGACACACCAAACCCTAAGGTAGGGTTTAGCCGAACATCCCAAGCACTTGCTGCAACCCACCACGAATGATGATGTCGACAATCGCAAAGAACACAGCGGTCAATGCAGCAAGGATGAAAACCATCACAGTGGTCAGCATCACTTCGCGGCGTGTCGGCCAAACGACTTTCGCAACTTCAGCGCGGGTTTGCTGAATAAACTGAAGTGGGTTGATCGTTGCCATTGGGTATATCCTTGGTATCAGGTTGATCCCATGTAACCGTGCTTTTGCCCAGTTTCAAGATAGCGTTTCAAGGTCACACATTAGGGCTGCATTGGCTTTGTACCGGCCCAAGGCTCACGCCTCGTTTTCGCGTAGCCCCTCAAAGCGGCGATCAAGGGCCGCATCATGACGTGCTTCGACATCTGCCAGATCGCCAAAGTCAGGCAAATAAAGACCATCTACTGACCCTTCTGGGAAACGATCCAGCACCCCATCCCATTTCATTGCAAAGCTATCAAGCTTACGGTGCAATTCTGCTGAACGCTCGGGACGGCGGCGCGCATACCAACGCGCCAACCCCATGGCACGACGCCAAAATCCATCATAGCCAAGGATCAGAAAAATACCGGTGATGACAAAGCCAGATAGAAATATAATGCCCAAGATCAACCACGGGCGGAAAAAGATCAGCAAGCCAATGCATGCAAATACGATGTGTTTTGATGTCGGACGGTAGTTAAATATCTTTGCCTTTGTTCGGGCAACCAAACCGTCCTCTGATATCGTGCTGTTCTTTTTCGACATCTTAGGCGCTTTTGGGTCACTCGATTTGGCGGTTCGAGACGCTGCTACTCTGCGCGGTGAAGATGCCGCCTGTGTTTGTGATCGGGGTAAATCATCTGGCAACGGTACAAAAGCGGCTTCGGCTTTTGCGGTGCGGCGTTCCTCAACGGGCTGCGGCTTCACCTCAGGCTCGGTCGCCAAAAGATCGCGAATTGCGGCCAATGACGATGGATCGAGATCACTTGCGTCAACTGCTGGCTTATTTTCTGATTCTGTCGTCATCTCATGTCTCTCTCACCGGGTTACGGTCAGAATAAACGCGGTTTCGGACCCTTGCTAGGCAAGATTATGGCGAGATTATGAAGGATGAGAGTGGCAGGGGCTGAGAGACTCGAACTCACGACCCTCGGTTTTGGAGACCGATGCTCTACCAACTGAGCTAAACCCCTATGCCGATGCACGGCGTAGTCGCAATTTGTGTCGCGATCAAGAGCGATTGGCACAAAGGCTTCAGTTTTCCTGCGGATTAGATGCTAAACAGTCAGAACCGGCACAGGCAATGGTCGTTCACATGCCAAATTCAGCACTCAAAACCGCCGCCGCGGCGTATCGCGCCCTGCATTTGGCCCAAATACCTCGTCCACAATTTCCTCTGGTGTGCGCAACCGAAAAGGTCGGCGTATCGGGGGAAGAGACACATTAGACAATTTGGACATGTCTTCCTCAGCATTTAAATCTGCCAAGGCGATCCGTTTCTTACGCCGCACAGCAGGTATTTGCGCGATTCTCGAGGGCTTTGGCCTCTCTAGACTAAGCGATGTTGTAGAAGGTTGTGGTGCCCGCTTTGGTTTAATTTGATGCTTTGGTTTCTTTTGCCCACGTCCCCACCAGCGTACGAATTTAAACGCTGCTATCAAGGCGATAATCAGCGCAACAGCACCCAAAACTATGGCCAGCGCGATGCTCCCGCCAAGGGTTTTATCAAGCCCGCGCGCGCGGCCTTGATAAAACGGAGCAATAACCGGCGCATTTGGCAGCACGTCAAAACCATCATTTTTTAGCGCTGCAAAAATGCCCTTCTGATGAGCTGTCTGTTTAAGCACACCACCCAATGTCATGGCGGCGTTGACCGCACGACCATCACGTTGTCGCTTGCCCTCAAGCCATGCGACGACATCATCACCCTGAACTTTCAGAACAAGCAGAACGGCACCAACGGTTTTAGCCTCATCCGCAAAAATCGGCACATAGGCCATGTCAGGCCCCACAGCCTCCCAAGCCCGCACCCCCAACGAGGCACGATAATATCCGCTGAAATGTACCTCACCAGCCCCATTCGAATCACGTGCCGTATTGAAAGACCACAACGACACCGTGGCGGGTTGGGGCATTGCAATGGCCTGCTCAACCAACACCTGACGTTCAATTGCTTTACTCGCGTCCTCAATGACCAATGTCACTAAGAACACAGCCAACCCCGCCAATATCCACCACGGCAAACGAAAGAACATCGTGATGTACCATGGATACAATACCGCCCTGATCAAGAACCAGATGACCCGAAACGGGAACAGCAAGAGAGAGATCACAGTGCAGTACCGCGCCGCGCGGCGCGCTCAAGGGCTGCAACATCGCCGCCGCAAATTTGCGCCTCATGGGCGAGGATCCTATCAATCGACCAGTCCCACCATGCGACCGCTTGCAAGCGCTTAACAGTCTGCGCATCAAACCGGACACGCGTAACCTGTGCGGGGTTGCCCGAAACAATGGTGTAAGGCGGTACAACGCCCCTGACCACAGCGCCCGCACCTATGATCACCCCGTCCCCAACCTGCGCACCCGGCAAGATCATTGCCCCCTGCCCAATCCAAACATCATGCCCGATAATTGTATCTTGTCCCGGTTCAGGCATGGATGGTCGCCCCTCACGCGCACCGCCACCAAAGATCGCGAAAGGATAGCTGCTGATCCCGTCATAGCGATGATTGGCCGAGGCGGTGATGATTTTCACACCATCCGCGATTTGGCAGAACTTGCCGATGATCAGACGCTCTGGACTAAAATCAAACAAGTAGGGTGCCAAGCGCGCGGCCCAATCCTCGGGCGGATCAAATGCACTTGCATAGGTATAATCACCGACCTCAAGACGCGGATGATCAGTCGCAGCAGCAAGAAAAACTGTGCCAGCATACTTGGCACCATCAGGTAAAGTTATCGGATATTGAGAGTTCGGTGTAGGATAGTCAGACATAATGCGTCCTTTGATCAAAGTTAGAAATTGCTCAGATCATGGGATTGCTCATGTCACCCTCCATTGCTTGAACCAAATGTACCAACCATACGGCCAATTGGAAAGTTCTGATCGCCGTTTGATGGAACCTATCATATCGCTGACCAAAGGTGCAGTACCGCCAGTACTGTGAAGGAAAAACCAGTGGTGAAAAGCGCGCGGATAAATCTGCCACGCTTTATTTCCCGCAGCTTGGAAACCTTGATAACCTCATAAGCAAGCTCAGCCTGCCAATCGCTGTTTTTCACTGCGCTCTGCAAGTCAGCGACCGTCTTGTGACGTATTGTTTCAACATACAACACGCGCTGCAGACCCAACTCGGTTGTATCGCCAACCTTTGGCGCGCTGCGCCTTGAGGGATACAGCACATAACCAAACAAGAACAACGGGGCCATCACAACCGCCCAAAAAAGAACCACCAATAGAACACCGCCCTCATAGGTACTCGGCAATCCCCCCATAACCCCAGCAACGATATTCAGAGCAAAGGTATACCCGATACCAACAATTTGCGCCTTTGTATCGTAGGCCCGCACCGTCGCTTGTGCTTCTTCCAGCGCAATTTGCAGATATTTAAGCGCGTCATCCGATGTAAATGCCATGATCTAGGCTTTCAAAAGCGCGCAGCCTATCAACGAAGCGCTGAAGTTGTTCAATCGATACGCTCCAGAAAGGCTTTGATTTCCTTTTCTGGCAATCCAGGGCCTATCCGGCGAAACAACAAATCCAACCCACCACTAGTCAGTGTCCGGTGATATTCCTGCATCTCATACCCGCCCGCTTCGTTGATGAACAAAGAATAAACTGTGAACGTATCCTCAACAATTCGGGACCAAACATAGGGTTCGCCCTCTAACGGATTAAGCGGGATCGCCTTGCCAAACACATTGGTTTTCATCGTCGAGCCATAAATATGGTCACGGGCACTTGGCGCGAAATCGATTGTGTAGGTCTTTTCCTTTTTCCGTCCGTCCGTTTTGTAAGTTACCGACGACCAACGCACACTAAAACCATCACCCTTTTGAGCGATAGAAACACTCATATCACGCTGTTCCGCCTCGCCTTTGTAGGTAAATTCGGCCTCCCCCGCGTATGTGCCAATGAAGCGGTCAATGTCAGCGGCGATCCCAGTGATGGGAAGCAGGGCAAATAGCAGGACGGATAGAGTACGAAGAAGTGTTTTCATATGGGCACTGTAACGGAGAGCGCGTGGGATGTCAGTGGGTGTTGGTGGTTTTCGTAGGGTTGCGTTTGTGAGTGGTAAGCGTGAGGCAGAAGTTCCACCTGTCTAGGGCCAATTAAGCGCCACAGAACAACAAAATTTTAGCCGCAAATACAACTTACTTTTTGCGATACTTCTCGAGTGTGTCCGCAGCCAGTTCCGCCCGTAACAGCTTTGCGGTTTCGAGGGTTACGACTCTGCGTCCCACTGGCCAAAATGAAATGCCCGCCAATTTAAAACTCTGAAGACCAAATGGAATACCGATGATGGTTAGGCAACATAGAATGCCTGCCACTAAATAGGCAATGAAAAGCAGAATCCCGAAAGTACAGGCCCAGACCACGTTAGCTACAAAACCAATACCACCAGTAGCAACAGTTCGAGCGGATGCAGATTTTCGATCCAGATCGCGAATGTGCACTACTTCTTTGCCAAATGGCCAAGCTGACATCTTGGCCATTTCTATAGCGGCACGCGTAAGGGGCAGACCAATTATAGAAATCGCAAAAAGGAAGGCTCCCACGACCCAGATGAGTGACGTGTACCAACCACCAAGAACAAACCAAATAACATTGCCAGCAAACCTCATTCGTAACCCCAGAAATTCAATCATATGTAGAATATATCTATGTGATACAAACTACATTACTTCAATGAGATAAAGGTGAGCTCGAATAGCTAACAAGCAAAAAGGCCGCCCCATTTGGAGCGGCCTTTTGTTAGTCATAACAACCGTGTGCTGACACCTTGTTCTCGTGACCTTTTCCTGAAGAAGGAAAAGGCACTGCCACAAGGCGTCGCACTGGGCGTGTTTCTTAGATCACTCAGTGATCTTCGAAACGACGCCCGCACCAACAGTCCGGCCACCTTCGCGGATGGCGAAGCGCAGGCCGTTTTCCATGGCGATTGGTGCGATCAGCTCAACGCCAAACGACACGTTATCGCCTGGCATGACCATTTCTGTGCCTTCAGCCAGCTGAACCGTGCCGGTTACGTCCGTGGTACGGAAGTAAAACTGTGGACGGTAGTTGGCGAAGAATGGCGTGTGACGGCCACCTTCTTCTTTGGTCAAAATATACGCCTCAGCTTCGAACTTGGTGTGCGGCATAACGGAGGACGGCTTACAAAGAACCTGACCACGCTCAACACCTTCACGGTCCACACCGCGCAGCAATGCGCCGATGTTGTCGCCTGCTTCACCACGGTCCAGCAACTTGCGGAACATTTCAACGCCGGTACACGTTGTTTTCTTGGTGTCGCGGATACCAACGATCTCAATTTCGTC
>CALKXT010000108.1 GCA_938003685.1 uncultured Sulfitobacter sp.
TGTTGTGTTTTGGTGGCGTCAAAGCGTGGGAAGGGCTGCGCGTGATGTCGCGCGATGCCTGCCGCCCGTTTTCAGCCAACCGCAACGGTATGGTGCAGGGCGAGGGCGCGGGTATCTTTGTGTTTGAAGAATATGAACATGCCAAACAGCGTGGCGCTGAGATATTGTGCGAAGTTGCGGGGTTTGCCATGTCCTCGGATGCCAGCGATATTGTGATGCCCTCAAAATCAGGGGCCGCGCGCGCGATGGCGGCTGCCTTGCAAGATGCGGGTATCAACCGCGAAGACGTGGGATATATCAACGCCCATGGCACAGGAACCGCAGCCAACGATAAAACCGAATGTGCGGCCGTGGCCGATGTTTTTGGCCCACATGCAGATCAGTTGATGATTTCATCAACCAAATCCATGCACGGCCATTTGATTGGCGGCACTGGTGCGGTGGAGTTACTGGCCTGTATCATGGCGTTGCGTGACGGCGTGATTGCACCAACAATCGGCTATGAAGAACCAGACCCAGAATGTGCATTGGATGTGGTGCCAAACACCGCGCGTGATCACAAGGTTGATTTTGCGATCAGCAATGCCTTTGCCTTTGGTGGCATGAATGCCGTGATCGCATTGCGCAAGGTGTAAGACCAACACGCCATCAAAATGCAAAAAGGCCGCCCTTACAAGGACGGCCCTTCTCTCTAACTTGACTTTGATCTTACTGTTCGATGACGGAAACCTCGTCATATCCGGCGGTGAAGCCTTCCAATGACAGTTTCAATTCAACTTTTTGATCCTGCGCACGGGCCGGAACGATTGTGATCACTGCCTCTTTTCCGCGCTTATAGGCCGCAACATCAGCCGCTGTCAGACCCAAACGGACATAACACCCAACTGGGTCACAAAATGCAAAAGGGTAACGACGTGCTTTGCCACCGTCGACGGACACTGTCATCTGCTGTGGCAAGGATGTTTCGAGTGGCACAACAATTGTTGCGCCAGCATCGGCTTTGCCACCATTTGCCAGACGGAACAACGATACTTCAGCGACAGGTGAACCTTCGCCGTCATCAAGCAGTTGATACATCTGACAGGGGTCAACTTCTTCTTCGGTCTTGATGCAACGGATTTCCCATGCGCCGACTTCTTCACGGGTATAGGGCTGGCCCAATGCAGGATCTTTGTCCGCATCTTCGCCTAGGCTTAATTGATCCTGGATTTCAGCAGCTGTACCGCTTGTTCCTGGCGCTGGTTCACCTTCTTGGGTTTCAGTTGCCGCTTCATCGGTTGCCGTTTGGGCAAAGGACGCGACAGGTACCATCAATGCAAGTGCAGCACACAGCGGCAGCGCGGTCAAAAATTTGCTCATGTCTATTCCTGTTTGTTGTGTTGGCGCTTTTTATCACGCCACAAATATAATGTCAGTGGCGATTGGCAGATATTGCACTGATAAAAGGCAATTTCCCGCTGATCCGCAAGAGGAACCACAAAAAGAAAAAAGAGAGCGCAAGGCACTCTCTTTTAACATTTTTCTCCCCGTCGGACTGGGCCGACTTATTGACGCGACGTTACGAAACGATGTGACGTCGGTCAACAGTCAAAATGGGTCTTTTATCATCACTTTTTCGATCTTCTACCCGGGGTAGAAAAAAGGCCGCACCCGAAGGCACGGCCAGTCTGACAGGGAGGAAATGCCCCAACCCAAGCGAGGACACGCGCAGATCAGGACAAATAGACTATGGCGCGCAAAGGTTAAGTTTGTATGCTTTGGCGGAACGGATAAGTGCGCAAAATGCACGAAGGGAATACTTGTGACGAATGACATCTTTATTGGCGGTGGCGGCGAAGACTATGCCACGCAACAGTTTCTAAACATTGGCTATGCCAACCGCCACGGATTGATCGCGGGGGCCACCGGCACCGGTAAAACCGTGACACTGCAAATCCTTGCCGAAGGGTTTGCCGCTCAAGGCGTTCCTGTGTTCTTGTCAGATGTCAAAGGTGATCTGTCGGGGCTTGCGAAATCGGGCAGTGCGGATCACAAATTGCACACGCCCTTCATGGACCGCGCCGCCAAAATCGGTTTTGAGGATTATGTCTATGAGGCATTTCCAGTTACCTTTTGGGACCTTTTTGGCAAACAAGGCCATCCGGTACGTACCACGGTTTCCGAAATGGGACCGTTGTTGTTGGGGCAATTGCTAGGCCTTAGCGAGGCCCAAGAAGGTATCTTGAACATCGCGTTCCGAGTTGCGGATGAAGATGGTTTGCCGTTGTTGGATCTTAAGGACTTGCAAGCACTTTTGGTCTGGATCGGTGAACACGCCAAAGAGCTGTCCTTGCGCTATGGCAATGTGTCGACCGCATCGGTTGGCACCATCCAGCGCCGTTTGTTGGTTCTGGAAAACCAAGGTGCAGCTGATCTGTTTGGTGAACCCGCGCTGGCATTGAGTGATTTGATGCGCACAGACACAGATGGGCGCGGTTTCATCAACATTTTGGCTGCGGACCAATTGATGGGCGCACCGAAACTTTATGCAACTTTCCTGCTTTGGTTGTTGTCTGAACTGTTCGAAGAGTTACCGGAAGTTGGTGACCCTGAAAAACCCAAACTGGTGTTCTTCTTTGACGAAGCACATCTGCTGTTTGACGATGCCCCCAAGGCGCTGGTCGATAAGGTTGAACAGGTCGCACGCTTGATCCGATCAAAAGGGGTTGGGGTCTATTTTATCACGCAAAACCCGGCGGATGTACCTGACGACATTTTGGGCCAGCTTGGTAACCGTGTTCAACATGCCTTGCGGGCCTTTACCGCCAAGGACCGCAAAGAACTGCGCATGGCGGCTGAAACCTACCGTGAGAACCCACGCTTTGATACCGAAGAAGCGATCCGTGAAGTGGGTGTTGGCGAGGCAGTTACGTCCTTCCTGCAGAAAAAAGGTGTGCCGGGCATTGTAGAGCGCACGCTGATCCGCCCGCCATCATCACATCTGGGACCCATTGATACCGCAGAACGGGCAGCGCTGATTGCGGCATCCGATATGGATGCCAAATACGGTGAACGACTTGATCGTGAGTCCGCCTTTGAAATGCTGAAAAAACGCGCTGATGTGGCCGCTAAAGAAGCCGCTGATGCCGAAGAAAAAGCAGAAGCCGAAGAGGCCACGCCGTCCTTGCGTGAATTCACCAAGGCGCGGCGCTATGCTGGCAAAGGGGTTGAACGCTCTACCTCACGTGCGCCGCGACGCAAAGCTTCCGAAGGGTTCGGCGGTGCCATCGCATCGGTGGTGATCAAAGAACTCAAAGGCACAACAGGACGCCGAATTGTGCGTGGCATCTTGGGCGGCTTGTTTAAAGGGCGCTAATGCTCCGCAATCAATGCCCGTTCTTTGATCCTTTGTTTTTCCAAAATCCGCCGTGTCAGAATTGGCGCGGCGGCAGTCATATGGGGTGGGACGATATGGGCCGGAAGCCCGAGAGCGCGCGACAGTTGGCGTTGTACCCTGCGCCCCATACGTTCCAACACCATCGGTGCCAGCAACAGTGATTCAGCAGCGCATCCATTGGCTTGAATAATCTCATGCCGATCAAATAGCAGGTGAAACCACTTAACCCGCTTTTTTCCATGCATGATGCGGATGCCCGGGAACTGCGTGAGCAGGATTGCTTTGCACAAGGCTGGGGTCGTAATATGCTGCTGCATCTGGTTTTGTGCGCCCATCAAAATACGATGCTGTCCTGACACAATTAGGTCTGTCTTTGGCTGTTCGCCCCCCAATGCGGCCGCTGAGATCAAGATCGGCAAAGCACCTTCTGCATCCTCTGCATCTGGGACCTGGGTGCCTGACCAAACCCAGCGCAACGGTTGTAACCCATTTTGCAATGTCATCACGCGCATACCGGGCCGCAAATCCTCAACAGTGACTTCACCACTTTCGCACAGGATACGTGTGCCTGCCGCAAAGCAGGGGATCGTCCCTTTGTTGGAACTTGATTGCGCGTAATAGGTTGCCCCGCCATCGTCAGATTGCAGTGACCCATCCCCAGAAGTCGTTCCGACATTGGTACTGGTTTGACCACTTGCCGGGCCTTCAATTGCGGAAACGGTGTTTCCTTCCCACGAGATGAACTGCAACACAGCGTTGCTATCATCAACAAGGGCAATAGCATCATCGGGGTAAAACATCCCCATAGCGTCCCCACCAGAATCAAAGCCCGGATTGCTGATGTCGACGACATAAACATCTTGCCCGTCGATTGTAGTCACAACAGACCCCAGCGAAACGGTGCTATAGATGGTTCCGTCAGCCTGATAGAAAACCAGCGTGTAAGATGATACATCCGTACCTGTCGGCACAGCGATTTCAATAAACTCGTCCGGGTCCGTCCCGAAGTAATCGAACTCTGAAATATAACCGGGCACGGATGCTCCCCCAACTGGTTTCCAGTCAGGGTGTACAGAAACGAACTGAACAAATTGCTAAATGCGCAAAACAGCCCCCAGAGTGAGGGCTGTACTTTTATTTCTCGGGTATCAAACCACGCGGGCTAAAGCGCAAAACCAGTAACAATATCAGACCCATGGTCAGCAAACGCATGTGAGAAGCGCTTTCGAGCAGATGCGCCTTAAGGGCAGACCCTTCAGCCATGCCGTAGGTTGCAAAATTCATCAACGCCAGTCCCATCGGTTCGACCTGAACCCAGAGGAACCAGATCAAAAATCCGCCCAGAATTGCCCCAAAATTATTGCCTGACCCCCCAACAATCACCATCACCCAAATCAAAAAGGTAAAGCGCAGCGGCTGGTAGGTGGTTGGTGTCAATTGGCCATCCAGCGTGGTCATCATCGCACCCGCGATTCCGCAAATGGCTGATCCCAGAATGAACACCTGTAAATGCCGGGCAGTGACGTCTTTACCCATGGCCTCGGCGGCAACTTCATTGTCGCGAATAGCACGCAACATGCGCCCCCACGGCGAATGTAGCGCGCGCTGGCTCATCCAGAGCAAGATCAGCAAGACAACAGCAAACAGCGCGATATAGAGAAGCTTTACCCACAGTGTTGAACTGACTACCGGATCAAACCCAAGGTTGGTTGCCGTTTCGACAAATGTTGCACTGCTTTGAAGATCAATCTCATACGGCACCGGGCGTGGAATACCGACGACGTTTTTTACTCCGCGTGTCAGCCATTCTTCATTCTTCAGCACGGCGATGATAATTTCTGCAATTCCCAACGTGGCAATCGCCAGATAGTCAGAGCGTAAGCCCAATGCGGTCTTACCAATCAGCCATGCCGCGCCAGCCGCAAACACACCACCCAAAGGCCATGCCAAAAGCATGATCAAACCGTTGTCTTTGTAATTTGCGTCGGTCCCTGGGTTCAGGCCACCCAGAAATCCGGTCTGTGCAGGGTTGATCGCTTCAATCGCGCTGACAGATGGGTCCAGAAAGCTGCGAAACACAAAGAAGCCAACACCCAAAATAGCAATGACCGATAGGTTGCGCAGCCACCCAGCGCGCATTTCTTTCATCAAGATGATAGCGGCCAGTACAGTGCCAGCGCCCAACAACAGTGCAATCAACACACCGTTGCCCCCCGCAGACCAAGCGCCTTCAGTCGCAGGCATGCCCATCAAAACAGCAGCCAAACCACCCAAGGCGACAAACCCCATGATGCCGACGTTAAACAGACCCGCAAAGCCCCATTGCAGGTTCACACCAAGCGCCATGATCGAGGATATGAGGCCCATCATGATGATAAGCATGGCCGAGTCCCAACTGCCCGAAATCCCGACATACAGGATCAATCCGGCAACGATCGCAAACAGCAGCGCATTTTTCTGAATTTGGCTCATGTGGACTGCCCCTTGAGTAGGCCCGTTGGCTTGATCAACAATACGATCAGCAAAAT
>CALKXT010000109.1 GCA_938003685.1 uncultured Sulfitobacter sp.
GACCAGAGGTCGGCTTGAAAGGCTTGACCATACGGCGCTTGATGACAATCACGGACCGGAGTTGTAATTCATGGAACTTGCCCTTTACGGCTTCGCGGTCCTGCTTTTCCTCAGTTTTTGCGGCTTTCCCCTTGGCTTTACTACCTTGCTCGTTGGGTTTGTGGGATTTGCCTATACCCGCGAATGGAACTGGGAAGGGGCCATGACTATGGTCGGCCAACAGGTGATGGAAACCGGGGCCAACTATGGGCTGTCGGTGATCCCGCTGTTCATCCTGATGGGCAGTTTCATCCACCGATCCAACATTTCCGAAGACCTGTTTCGTGCCGCCTATGCCTTCATTGGCTACCGCAAAGGTGGCTTGGCGCAGGCGACAGTATTGGCCTGTGCGGGCTTTTCTGCTGTGTCTGGATCGTCGCTGGCCACCGCTGCCACAATGACCAAGGTCGCCATGCCCCATATGCGCAAATACGGCTATGCTGACAGCCTTTCGTCTGGCGTTGTCGCTGCGGGTGGTACGTTGGGCATCATGATCCCGCCGTCTGTGCCGCTGATCATTTATGGCTTGGTTGCAGAAGAAGACATCGGCAAGCTGTTCATCGCGGGTACCATTCCCGGCATTATGTTGGTGTTTTTGTTTTTGGGGGCTGTGCGCTTCTCAGTTTGGCGTAACCCGTCCTTGGGACGCGCGGGCGACAAACTAGAGCGGTCGGAACGGTTCGCGGCCTATGCCAAGGTTTGGCCCGTTATCGCGCTGTTCATTCTGGTCCTCGGCGGCATCTATATCGGTGCCTTTACCCCAACCGAAGCGTCTGGAATCGGCGCATTTGGGGCGGCCGCATTTGCGTTTTTCAAAGGACATCTGCGTAGCTGGAACACCTTGCTTGATATCCTCATCGACAGCACAAAAACCTCTGCGATCCTGTTCTCGGTTATTTTCGGCGCGTTGGTGTTCGCCAACTTCATCAATCTGTCCGGTCTGCCATACGATCTGCTTGATATGATGGAAGCTATGAACATGGGGCCCATTGGCGTGGTGTTGTTTGTCTGCGCGATCTGCATTGTTCTGGGCATGATCTTTGAAGCGGTTGGCCTACTGCTGCTTATCGTTCCTGTGTTCTTGCCGACACTTCAACTGATGGGTGTCGACATGATCTGGTTTGGCATCATCATGGTGGTGGTTGTTGAAATGGGCCTGATTACGCCACCCATCGGCATGAATGTCTTTACCGTGCGTGCAGTTATGCCTGACATCAAACTAGGGCATATTTTCAAGGGCGTTATCCCGTTCGTATTTGCGGATGTGATCGCATTGGTGTTGATCATATTGTTCCCTTTCATTGCCGTGGGGCTTGTAGGGCTATTGAGGTAGGGACCAGCGATGTTACAGCCAAACCAAGATTGGGACGACGCCTTTGCAAACATGGCACATGTGGCGGGCTCAGAGAAACTGCCGCAGCTTTGGACGGACAGCGCTGCGGCGTACCGCGCCAGTGGGGTGCAGATCGACCAAGACATTGCCTATGGCGATCACCCTCGTGAACGCTTTGATTTGATCTGGCCAGAGGCGGTGCCAAAAGGTTTGGTCGTTTTCATCCATGGTGGCTTTTGGATGCGGTTGGATAAATCCTATTGGACCGATTTTGCACAAGGCGCGCGGGCGCGTGGATGGGCGGTGTGCATCCCTACTTATACCTTGGCCCCTGAGGCCCGGATCAGCCATATGACCGGGCAGATTGCGCGCGCGATTGACAGTGCTGCAGGCCATGTCTCTGGCCCTATCCGAATTGCGGGCCATTCGGCAGGTGGCCACCTGGCGTCACGGATGATCTGCGATGATACCCCTCTAAGTGCTGATACACTGGGGCGGGTCGCATCCGTGCAATCGATCAGCGGCCTGCATGACCTACGGCCGCTGATGCAGACCAAAATGAACGACATCCTGCATCTGGACGAAGAGGAGGCAAAACTTGAGAGCGCCGTGTTACATCGTCCAATCAGCGCTATTCCCATCTGCTGTTGGGTTGGTGGCGGCGAACGCCCGGAATTTATCCGCCAATCAAAACTGATGGCACAGATGTGGCGCGGCCTTGATACACAGACAGAATGTGTGATCGAGGGGCAGCACAACCACTTTACTGTCCTCGAAGGATTACGCCACGCCGATAGCCAAATCACGCTGAACCTTCTGGGTGAAAGCGCTCGATAACAGGGTCGTACCTATGACGAAACGCACCCCCTCATTCTTTTTGGCCTTAAACATCCCGGGGGTTTGGGGGCAGCGCCCCCATCTGCACAGACAATCATAACAACTCTACAACCGATGCCTGTCCTTCCAACCCCATCTCCATACGCAAGCGCACACGCGCGCGCGCCAGTCGTGACATAACGGTGCCTACAGGTACTCCGTATCGATCTGCCAAGACCTGAGGGCTGCTTTCACCCGCCAAAACCAATGCCATCAAGGCCTCTTGATCAGCAGGCAGGCGCGCGATTGCTGCGCGTACTTCTTTACAGGCCAGCCGGGCAGGGGCCGCTGGTTCTGTTTGGGCCATGTCATCTGACAATTCTTCGGTCTCGCGGCGCGCGCGCCAGCGGCTGCGGGCCAAATTGTGCAAGGTGATCATGGCATAGCGATCGGGTGCTGCGATCTCAGCGTCCTTGTGCATGGCTTGCAGCAAGCGCAAGGCGGTTTCTTGGGTCAAATCTTCTGCCTCGTCTTGCGTACGACTTAATCGGCGCGCCCGTGCGCTCAGACGGGGCAGGATATCTGATAGTGTGTCTGTTGTTGTTACTCTCGGGGTCTGTCTCATTGGTTACCTCTTTTGTTTTTCCCACACCATGCCTGAATTTTCGCCTTCAACCAGTGAGGGTGTTTTCGCCTATGGCGCGTTGAGGGGCTTTTTGGGCGGGCCTTTGCCCAAGCTGATCAGAACAATAGGCAAGCCACCGCGCGAAAGCATGCACCCCGCATCGAGCAGGGACGCAAAGGCGATTTGACCCGTCTGACTATGTGAAGGCGCAAAACACACCTTCATACAGCAACAACCCTGAAAGGGAGTATTACGATGACCCGATTGAACAAACTTGCCGCGATTGCCCTCACAACACTCTGTGTGCCTGCCTATGCGATGGGCGCAGGGGCCGCAGAAGTAGACGCCAATGGCGATGGCCTACTCAGCGTCACAGAAGTACAGGCGGTTTATCCTGACGTCACAGCCGAGCAGTTTTCAGCGATGGATCTGAATGCAGATGGCGCGCTGGATGACGCAGAAGTACAGGCAGCGACCGAAGCAGGCGTGATGCCCGCAGCCCCTTCTGAGGGCTAAGAGAAAGGCGTGCATTGGCGGCACGGCAGCTTCTTAGCCGCCAGACACGTCTAAGAGAGGCCCGGCATCCCCAGATAGCCGGGCCTCTTTTTATTCAATGGTTTACGCGGGTAAGTGAATGTTGAACTTTGCGCGGATCGCAGCGTCTAGTGTCGGATCAAAGCGCGCTTTTGAGCGTTCTCCCAGTATCTGTTCTTTGCGCGCTGTTGCGTTTTCAATCAAATCAGGTTTGCCCATTTCAGCCCATTCCTTAGGGGACATCCGGTTGCCAAGGGCAGGATAGACATGATCGGCTTCCATCCGGCTAAGCGTTTGTTCGGTGCCTAGGTAATGTCCCGGCCCCCCGATACAGACCTGCCGGATTTCTTCCAAAGCCAAAGTATCATCGGTGACTTCGATCCCGCGCACACAGCGCAGCGCCTGACCAATCAGATCATCGCCCAAGATTAGGCTTTCGTGACAAAACCCCAACAATGACGCGTGCATACCTGCGGCCTCATAGACCATATTTAGCCCGGATAAACCTGCCATGACGTTGGAACACATCTGTTCCCATCCAGCCTGCATATCGGGCAGTTTACTGTCGGCAATACCGGCTGCGGCCCCGCCGGGCAGGTCATAGAATTTGTGCATCTGTGCGCATCCCGCAGTCAGAAGTGCCTGTTCGCCTGATCCACCAGTCATCGCACCACTTCGTAAATCCAGCCCAAAAGGCCAGGTGCCAAATATCGCAGGCGCGCCGGGTTTCACAGCATTGACATAGACCAGACCCGCCAAACATTCGGCTGTCGCCTGCACAATTGCGCCCGCAACGGTCGAGGGTGCGGTGGCCCCGGCCATGCCTGCGGACAACAGCAGTACTGGCATGCCACCTTTGATACAGGCCTCCATGACCTCACAGGATTCAGTGGCGAATTTCATTGGAGGCACAACAAAGCAGTTGGAATTGCTGATAAAAGGCCGCTCACGCCATTTATCCTCACCGCCCGCTATCATGTGGAGCATTTCCAATGCTGGTGCGACAATTGAGGCTTCAGAAAAGGAAATGCCGACGTGTTTGGTTGTGCCAGCTGTACAGGCATAGACGGCGTTGTATTCGGATTCCGTGGTATCGGGGATATCGCGTGCTACCATCGGGCGTTGCACAAAATGGATATTGTCCAATTCATCACAAATGTGGGCGGCATCGTGCAAATCCTGAATGGTGGATTCGCGGTAGTTGCGCCCTTGGGCATCCACCAAATGTACCGCCGCACCTGCAGTGCCGTAATGCACGCGGTGGCCAGAGAGTTCCAGATCATAGGCAGGATCGCGGCCATGCAAGGTCACGCTGCGATTGGCCTTGGCGATTGTGTCCTCGACCAATGCGCGGGGGAACCTGATGCGTCCATCATCGCCCAAGATTGCCCCTGCGCCCGTAAGATAGGCAATCCCAGAGGCGGGTGCATCGGCAAGCCCGATTTGTTCCAGTGCATCAAGTGCAGCGGTGTGAATACGCAGCACTTCGGCATCACTTAACGGCTTATAGGTGCCGCCCGTCATGCCGGGGCGAATGGGGCGTAGGTGTTCGGCAAGCGGTGCAGCACGTGCAGCGCGACGTGCAGCGCGGCCACCGGAGCGGAGGGGAGTTTGATCTGTCATGATGTGGGTCCGGGAAATAGAGGGAATGAAGTGACGAGGTTCAATGCGTCCTCTTAGGCGCGCCCCGTGCTGCACGGCCACGATCTGCACCAATTGTGCGCGACACACGCAAGTAAATGCAAATATCAGACGTCACTGTCGCTCTCCCTTATTCCGATATGCTGCAAAACTAAGAAGTTGTATGCTGTTCTGTTTGCGACGGCTGTTTCATTTGCGACATCGTATTTGCGTCCCTGCCGATCTGTCTGAATTTGTGTCAGATGGCAGGGATTGGCCGACCATTTGCGCTCAAAACGCAGCAATTTGCCCATCTCAAACCCGTGATGGGCAAAGCCGTAACTCACGTCCTATGTCTTTCCTAGACTGATAGCGGCCGCATGGTTTGCGGTGTTCTCAGCACATTGAGCGCGCGATTTGCGCAATAAAGGAGCAAGTAATGACACAGAAATTCAAGATGATCGCATTGGCCCTGACGGCATCGGCACTGGGAAGTGTCGCACTTGCAGGAACCATTGAAGAAACCCCTGTTGAGCAATCCGTTACACCGCCAGTATTCACGCCAGCCCCTGTGAATGTAGGTGGCGATTGGACTGGGTTCTACACAGGTTTGCAACTTGGTCACGCAGACGCCGATAGTGCGACAGGTGCGCTTGATGGCGATGATACGTCCTACGGTTTTCACGCTGGCTATGATTATGACTTTGGTCAGTTCGTACTGGGGGGGGAATTTGATTATGACAAGACAGATATCAATCTTGGGGGTGGTGCGGCCTCAATCGATTCTGTTGCGCGCGCCAAGATACGCGGGGGCTATGACCTTGGGCGTACCTTGGTATATGCAACGGCGGGTGCGGCGCGCGCTGATACTTCAGTGGGCAATGAAAGCGGGAAGTTCTTGGGGCTAGGTGTCGCGTATCAAGTGACGGATCGTTATTTGGTTGGTGCAGAAGTCCTTGAGCATCGCTTTGATGATGTCGGCGGCGTTGCAGGTAATGATATTGACGCGACGACCTTTAGTATTCGTGGTTCTTTGCGGTTCTAAATGAGTTGATACCAATGGGAAACGAAAATACCGGGGCTTAGTATGCCCCGGTATTTGTTCGTACTATAGGGTTAGCGGTCACCAAGCACGGATCACCATCTACCCGATGCACCGCCACCGCTTGAGCGACCCCCACCAAACGAGCTTGAGCTGCTTTTTGAGCGTCTGTTAATGATATAATCTGATCGTTCAGAGTGATCGCAATACGTACAATAGACGTGGCGTTGGCCCTTGCCGGTTGCTGTGGTCGTGGGGCTGCGGGTGGTGGTACTGTTTGCGCGCAATCCACCTTTTTTGTTGCAAGACGGGCAGGTTTTGAACCGCGCGAACATGTCGGTGATTTTACGGCGAAACGGAAACGCAATCAGCGGCACCAAAAGCACCCAAATCCACGAGACGTCGATCCCACCGCTTTCTGGCGGCTCTGCGTTGGCAGCAAAGGGGCGCGCGATCTTGTCGATTGTGGCGGTGATGCCGTTCTTGATGCCCTTTGGGTAATCGTCGTCGCGAAAATCTGGTAAAAACCCATTGTCGATTACATCTTGGGCAACGCCGTCCCATGCGCGGCCATATCCTATGCCCAATTCAATTCGCATCTGGCGATCTTCAAGCAGCACCAGAACCAGAATACCGTCGTTGCGGTCCTTGTTGCCGATACCCCATGTGTTGAAGAGACCCGTTGCAAAACGCTCCATACTGGCTTTGCTGTAATCGCTAAGCCGGGGGAGGGTCACCAGCACCATCTCGATGCCCGTTTCATTGCGCAACTGGTCCAATTGTTGCGAAATGCTGGTCTGCTCAGCCTCGCTTAGGACGTTGCCAAGGTCATTGACGGTCAGGGACGTGTAGTCTGGATAGCTTTGAGCAGAGGCAACCAGCGGCCAGATGATATAGACAAGCGTGAGAAAAAGGGAGCGCATAAAATCCTCCTAAGAATATAGAGGATTCTAATGCGGTAACCCATTTTTGTCAGGTGGTTTCCGTTTGGGTCAAAGTATCTGCAAATTGGCACAGGGTTTTGAGGGCTTGTTCAAAGGCGCTATCTGCAATCGTCATTGCCACGCGCACATGTCCGGCCGCTGCCTGACCAAAGCTTTCTCCCGGCATCACCGCGATATGATGCGCATCCAATAGGGCATTTGCAAAATCTTCGCCGCTCAACCCGGTGCTGCGGATATCCAACATCAAATACATCGCCCCTTGGGCGGGGACCAAAGCGACAGTGTTTTGCTTTGCCAATACATTCTTAGCAATGGCGCGACGGCGCCGGAATGGGGCAGCAATTTCTTCTTCCAATGCTTCGCCTTGAGTGATGGCAAAGGCGGCGGCGTCCTGAATAAAGCCGGGCACGCCGTAAGTTGTATGTGTCGCCAGATTGATTAGGTGTTCGATCACGTCCTCAGGACCGACGATCCAGCCACAGCGCGATCCGGTCATGGCATGGGATTTGGACATTGACCCAACAACCAAGGTCCGATCAATCATGCCGGGCAGCGCGCGTGGACTGATGTGTTCGCCTTCCCAGATTTGCGTGTCGTAAACCTCGTCTGAGATCAGCCAGATGTCATTGTCGATACAGACTTGTGCAATGCCCTCTAGGGTGGCGCGAGAATAGACCACGCCGGTGGGATTGTTGGGCGAGTTTATCAACAGCGAAGTGGCCCCTTTGGCCTGTGCTGCGATATCCGCCGCGCGGGGTTGAAACGCATCCTCGGCGCGGGTTTGAATACACAGCGGCGTGGCGCTGACACTGCGCAGGGTACCGGGGTAGGTGGCATAATAGGGATCAAGGTACAGGGCGGTATCGTCCGGATCACAGACCGCATTATGAGCAGAGAACAAGGCAGACTGCCCACCGGGGGTGACCATCACATTGGCGCGCGTTGTGGGGACGCCTGTACGCGTTTGTACGCGCTCTGCAATAATATCACGCAGATGCGCAGTGCCAGGCACAGCGGCATATCCTGTATGCCCTTCCATCGCAGCACGGTGCATGTCCTGCAAAATTGGGGCAGCCGTGCGTATGTCATGTTCGCCAATGGTTAACTCGGTCACTGGAATGCCATCTGCAATCATCTGGCGTGCACGGTTGAACACGCCCCAACCGTCAGAGCCGCCGCCCAAAAGTGTCGTAATGCGTTGTGATGCTTTCATGGTCAAACCCCCCAGTGTGTTGAAGGGCAGGGGCGCAGAGGCGATCTGATTCGTCAATGTCAGCTGCGACAGGGCGAAACCTATGGGATACATAAACGCCTTGACCCGGCCACACGCCCCGCGCTACTCAAAGGGTATGAACACATCAATCTGCATTATCTGCTGTATTATTACCTGCTGAGTTTTCTCGCGGGCGTGTTCATGTCGTTTCCATCCTGACTGATATGTTGCACCCCCGCGCCACACCTGCGCGAGGATACGACCATGACGACGATTAAGCTGCACAACACCAAGACCCGTAAGAAAGAGGTCTTTACCCCGATCAACCCGGATGATGTGCGCATGTATGTCTGTGGTCCAACTGTTTACGACCGCGCCCATATTGGCAACGCGCGCCCGGTGATTGTGTTTGACGTGCTCTATCGCTTGTTGCGCCATGTCTATGGTGTGGATCATGTGACCGATGTGCGCAATTTCACGGATGTGGATGATAAGATCAACGCACGTGCCGCAGAGAGCGGTCGTGAGATAGGCGATATCACCGCAGAGACCACGCAGTGGTTTCTGGATGATATGGCGGCCGTCGGCGCGATGGAGCCGTCGATCAAAGATGGCCAGAACCAGCGCGCCATGCCCCGCGCAACCCAGTATATTCCGCAGATGGTAACGATGATTGAAGAATTGATCGCTAAGGACCACGCCTATGCCGCTGAGGGCCATGTGATGTTCCGCGTGCGGTCTTACACGGAATATGGTGCCCTATCAGGTCGGTCCGTGGATGATATGATCGCTGGTGCGCGGGTAGAGGTGGCACCCTACAAAGAAGACCCCATGGATTTTGTCCTGTGGAAGCCGTCGGATGATGCCACGCCCGGTTGGGACAGCCCATGGGGCCGTGGACGCCCGGGATGGCACATC
>CALKXT010000110.1 GCA_938003685.1 uncultured Sulfitobacter sp.
GCTTGTCGCGCATCATCCGCCAGCTCGCCCCAAATGCACCGGCGATAATACGCGGCGGCACCATGGCCTTGGCCGCCAGTCCACCGCGCGCAAAAGTACCTGATTTCACTTGAGTGATCTCAACCGCCTCTGGAAAACCACCAGTGTAACGTGCGCCGCGCGCATCCGTGCTTAACTTCACCCCCCAACCGCGCATCAACATCACTTCGGCCAGCGCTTGGGCCGGGAACATGTGCCCACCCGTGCCGCCCGCAGCGATGATAAGCAGGGGCGCTTTCATCGGCCACGCCCCCGGCCAAGTAGATCACTGATTTCGCCTTGCGGACGCGTGCGTGTAAAGGCCAACAACATACCCACAGCAATGCCGCTCGCGATCACCGACGACCCACCGTAGCTCACAAACGGCAAGGTCATGCCCTTGGCAGGCAGCAAGCGCACGGCAACACCCATGTTGATCATCGCTTGCACGCCGAACATGCAGGCCAGACCCGTACCCGCCAGCCGGATAAACGGATCACGTTCACGCACAAGGCGCAACAAGGACCGCACGACCACAACCGTATACAGCGCGATGATACACATCACCAAGACCAGCCCGTATTCTTCTGCAGCAACAGCGATGATGAAATCCGTATGGGCATCGGGCAGTGACCATTTCACTTCACCCTCACCCACGCCCACGCCAAACAATCCACCTTCGCGGATCGCATTGGTGGCATAGCCAAGCTGCGTTGTGGGATCGACATCGACACTGAGGAAGCCATCAATGCGGCGGGCAAAGTGTTCGGAGTTCGCATAAGCAATTGTACCTGCAACAACGACCATCCCAGCCATACCAACCAGCAACACCATGGGCGCGCCAGCAATGAAATACATCACACCCCAACCGAACAATACCAGACAAGCCTGACCAAAGTCAGGCTGCATCGCCAGCATCAAAACAATCGAGATACACAAAGCAAATGACCATGTTTTACCAGGTGGGCCGTTAATCTCAAGCGAGGCGGCCATCATCCACGCCGCCGCAACCACAAAACCGGGTTTCAAGAATTCAGACGGTTGCACCGACGCAAAGCCAAGCGAATACCAACGCATCGCGCCCTTGCCAAAATCAGTCCCAAAAAACGGCAGTAGCGCGAGCGCCACAAAAGCCACTATAAAGCCAAGCACCGCAAGGCGCCGCACCACTGTCGGGGACATCATAGACGTCAACACCATCGTGAAAATAGCTAAGCCGCCAAAGAACGCTTGTCGCTGAACATAGTGAAAGGGGTCAAAACCATTCTTTGCTGCCAAAGGTGGTGACGCAGCCAAACCCAGCAGCATCCCAACGGCAAAAAGCAACAAAACGCAGCCCATCGCCCAGCGATCAACGGTGCGCCACCATTTGGGTAAAATTGGTTCGCCGTCCCGAACGGGAACCGCGCCATAGACCATCTCTGTCATGGTTAACTGCCTTGCACTGCCTCATTTCCCGTTGCCGGGTGGCCCCTTTTCGGGGTCTCAATGCGCAACATAGCGGCTTTTTGCCCATGGGGCCAGTGTATTTTGGTCATCCTCGTCGCGCCAAAGAAGTGCCTCGGCGCGACGGGTGTTCGCTTAGGCCGCTTTGTGGGTGCCGCGAATTGGATAATCGTTACCACGGATAAATTTGAGGCCATTCAACAGCGATGTCAGATCAGGCCGTGCAAAAGGGGCGTTTGAGATATCAATGATCTGAATATTACCATCCCCGTTGATCACAAACACACCCGGTTCCGCAAAGGGACGATCCGTTTCTTGCGGACTGCGGGGATCAGAAATGTACAAACCAAGCGTGTTCATTTGAGCAACCGTTAAACCCCAGCCCATCGGTAATTTCAGGTCGTGTTCATCAACCATCGTCTGGGCTTTTTCCTTGGGATCGCCAGAGACTGAAACAACATCGACGCCTAGCGCATGGAACTCAGCAGCCATTTGATCCAATTGCGCTAAGTACTTTTTACATAATGGACAATGTAGTCCCCGATAGACCACAACCATCTGCCAATCGTGTCCGCCACCCGGCACCCCCAAGGCCATCGTGTCACTCCCCAACTGGTGGACTTCGATTTTTGGAAAGGGCTTACCGGCTTCTAAGGTTGTCATTGTGCATTCCTTTGGGTTTGTATGTCTTCGAGATAGCGTGCGCATCCACAGCAACAAGTCCCCTCACACCATCTTGACCACCCCGCCCGAACAAGGCACAGCCCGATCATGCAAGTTGATACAGCGATCATAGGCGCAGGTGCCGCCGGAATGATGTGTGCAGCCCACACAGGCGGGCGCGTTTTGGTGGTGGATCACGCACGTGCCCCGGGTGAGAAAATTCGCATTTCTGGCGGTGGCCGCTGTAATTTCACAAATATGTTTTGTTCGCCTGATGCCTTTATCAGCGGCAACCCGCATTTCGCCAAATCCGCACTGGCGCGCTACACGCAGTGGGATTTCATCGAATTGGTCGATGCACATGGCATTGCGTGGCACGAGAAAACACTGGGGCAATTGTTTTGTGATGTTTCAGCCAAAGACATCGTTGCGATGCTGCGTGGGTTGATGGATACGGCTGGCGTGCAATTGCATTTGCAAACCAGTGCCTCCAACTTTGCAAAGAACAACGAGTTGTTTACCTTTGACCTTCACTCCGATGGCAAAACGCAATCCGTGACGGCACGCAATCTGATCATCGCAACAGGCGGCAAATCCATCCCCAAGATGGGCGCAACGGGCCTTGCCTATGACATTGCCGCGCAATTCGGCCTGCCCGTCACTGACACCCGCGCCGGGTTGGTGCCGTTTACATTCTCCGAAGGACGCTTTGCCGGGATTTCTGGCGTTGCGACACCGGCCAAAGTAACGGCAAACCACACGACCTTTGAAGAAGCGCTGTTGTTCACCCATCGCGGGTTGTCGGGCCCGGCAGTTTTACAAGCATCATCCTATTGGAAAGACGGTGACCCGATAACGGTCAACCTATGCCCGGAAATGGATATCTACACCGCCCTGCGTGATCAGCGCCAAATTTCGGGTCGACGCAATTTGACGACTGTCTTAGCGCAACACCTACCTGCACGACTGGTTGAACATCTTAGCGCCCAAATAGACCTCAACGGCAATCTGGCGGATTGGTCAGATGCGCGTTTGCAAGCCTTGACTGATACTTTGCAAAACTGGGTGCTGCACCCATCGGGCACCGAAGGCTACCGCACCGCAGAAGTCACCCTTGGCGGTATCGATACCAATGCCCTGTCGTCCCGTTCGATGATGAGCAACGACATATCTGGCCTCTACTTTATTGGCGAGGCCGTGGATGTCACAGGCTGGCTCGGGGGCTACAATTTCCAGTGGGCGTGGTCCTCTGCCATGGCCGCAGCACGCGACATTTCAGCCCGCTAGCCCCCTGTGACCTTTGCAACTTGCGCTGCAAAATCCTCACCTCGCCGCTCAAAGCTGTCATATTGATCAAAGCTCGCCGCCGCTGGTGCCAACAATACGACATCACCCGCCTCTGCCTCCTCAACCGCACGGGCCACTGCCACCTCCATAGTGCCGCAGACCTCAGCCTCGACCGACAGCTGCATCGCAAAGTGCGCCGCTTCACGACCAATCACATAGGCTTTGCGCACCGATGCTGACGCCTCCGCCAATCCTTCAAGCCCGCCCTCTTTCTCAAGCCCCCCACAAATCCAGCGAATGTTCTTGAATGCCGCCAATGCCTTGGCCGCTGAATCTACATTCGTCGCCTTGCTATCATTCACAAAACGCACGCCGCCGGCCTCACCAATGGTCTGCGAGCGATGCGGTAAGCCGCCAAAGCTATGAAACGCCGCTTCAATCACCTTGGGTGCCAACCCCAATGTTCGACACGCGCCATATGCTGCACAAGCGTTTTGATGATTATGTGCACCCGGCAACCCCGCCACGCTGCGCAGATCAATCGACGCCACCTGCTTGCCCTTGCGGTATTCCGACAAGAACCCTTTGCGCGCAAAAACCTGCCAGCCTGGCCCGGTCAACTTGCGCTCAACGCTCACCTTGATCACCCGGTCATCCGCAGCCCCTTCGCTCAGTTGCCCTGCTAGGAACCGGCCCTCATCCTCGTCAATGCCAATCACCGCGCGGTCCGGCCCACCCTCAGCAAACAGACGCCGTTTGGCCGCAAAATAACCACCCAACCCATGATGTCGGTCCAGATGATCGGGGCTTAGATTGGTAAACACCGCCACGTCTGGCGTCAGGCTGCGCGCAAGGTCGGTCTGATAGCTTGACAGCTCCAGCACCACAACTTCGCCATCAATCGCCGGGTCCAAATCCAGCACCCCCCGCCCGATGTTACCCGCCAATTGGCAGGGCCGCCCGACGTGTTCTAAAATATGATGGATCAATGCAGATGTCGTGGATTTCCCGTTTGACCCGGTCACCGCAACCACACGCGGCGAGATGTCGAAGTTATCCCACTCAGAGGTGGCGAAGCTTTGGAAAAACAACCCGATGTCATTGTCGACAGGCACACCAGCGTCCCATGCAGCGGCCACAACCGGGTTCGGCGCGGGGTACAGATGCGGAATACCGGGGCTGACGATCAGGCGCGCGATGCCATCAAACGCGCCCTGCTTTTTCAGATCAAGGCATTCAAACCCTTCGCCTTCGGCCACTTCTCGCGCGCTTGGGTTATCATCCCAACACACAGGTACGGCCCCGCCTTCGACCAAGGCCCGCGCAGCGCTTAACCCCGAGCGTCCCAAGCCTAAAACCGCGACCCGTGCCCCCGCTAGTCCCCGTACTGGAATCATGACAAAACCCCTATTGCCTGTTGTGGTGGAGAATGATCGCAATATGCGTCCTTCACAAGGTGAAGGGACGAAAATGCACTTTCAAGATTGCGCCTTCTTTCGTCGTGATAAAGGCGGTGACGTTTTCCAACCCATCAACACTGACAACTCAGACCTACAGTCGATATTGTGGCGCGCCTCACAATCTCTTTTTGGCCTTAAATCTTCCCGGAGGTTTGGAGGCAGCGCCTCCAAAGGCGCGTGGAACGCGCGCCTCCAACGCCCGCCGCAGGCGCAATTACCTTACCTTCAACGTCGCCAATCCGATCATCGCGAGGATCAAAGAGATAATCCAAAACCGGATCACGATCTGTGGTTCGGCCCAGCCCTTTTTCTCATAATGATGGTGGATCGGTGCCATCAAGAACACACGTTTTCCGGTGCGTTTGAAATAGAGCACTTGAATGATCACCGACATTGCCTCAACCACGAACAACCCACCGACGATACCCAGTACCAACTCGTGTTTCGTCGCCACCGCAATCGCGCCCAAAGCACCACCCAGTGCCAGTGATCCGGTGTCCCCCATAAACACGGCTGCGGGCGGGGCGTTATACCACAGAAAACCCAAGCCTCCGCCAAAGATGCCCGCAGTAAAGATCAGGATTTCGCCGGTGCCCGGCACATAATGCACGTCCAGATATTCGGTGAAATCGACGCGCCCCACCGCATAGGCGATCACGCCCAATGTGCCTGCGGCGATCATCACAGGCATGATAGCAAGGCCGTCCAACCCGTCTGTCAGATTTACCGCATTCGCGGAACCGACGATAACAATTACGGCGAAGGGAATGAACAAGAAACCAAGGTTGATCAACGTGTCTTTGAATACTGGCAGTGCGAGTTGGTATTGCAGCCCTTCAGGATGATATTGCGCGGCCCAGTAACTGGCGATACCCGCGATGAGAAAGCCAAGCAACAGGCGCACTTTGCCCGAAACACCGGCGACGGTTTGCTTGCTGACCTTAGCGTAATCATCCGCAAAACCGATGGCGGCAAAACTCATTGTAACAAACAGCACAAGCCAGATAAATGGGTTGTCCAGACGCGCCCAAAGCAATGTCGAAGTCAGCAATGCACCCACAATCAGCAGCCCGCCCATAGTGGGTGTGCCTGCCTTGGCAAAATGCCCTTCGGGGCCATCATCGCGGATCGGTTGACCTTTGCCTTGGCGTTTACGCAGCACTGCGATCAGAGGTTTGCCAAACAGAAAACCAAAGATCAGCGCCGTCATAAACGCTCCGCCCGCGCGGAAGGTAATATAGCGAAACAGGTTAAAAAAATCGCCGCCATCCGACAGAAGGGTCAACCAATAGAGCATATACTGCGTCCTAACTCATCATATTGTGGGCGCAGGGCCCTAAACATTTGGCACCGGATGGCCCATTTTACGGATGGCGTCAACGATGAGACCCAGTTTCATCGACAGCGATCCCTTAGCCAGCACCACATCGCCCGAGTCCAACCGCGCGCGCAGACCTGTCAACATTTCCTCAGAGGTGGCAAACCAATCGCCCCTCTGATGCTCAGGCAACAGGACGTGCAGCGATTTCATCAACGGCCCCACGCAATGCACCACGTCTAAGGTTTGGGTAGAGTCCAGATGAGCAAGGCCAGCGTGCAAGGCGATTGCATCGGGGCCAAGTTCTTTCATATCACCCAAAAACGCAATGCGACGGCCTTTGCTCACGCGCCCAATATCATGCGTAACCTCGGATGCGGCCAAGACTTCAAGTGAGGCGGCCATCGACGTAGGGTTCGCGTTATAGCTGTCGTCGATCAATTGCAGGGTCAGGTGGGTTTCCACCGGATCCAGCACGATGACCTCGCGCACGCCGCGCCCTTTGAAGGGTGACCAGCGACCCAATGATTGCGCAGCCAGAGCCAGATCAGCACCCATCGCCTCTACTACAGCTAATGCGCCCAAGCCATTCATCGCAAAATGTCGCCCCGGTGTTGCGATCTTGAACAACAAGGGCGTGCCATCAGCGTCAGCTTGGACCACCGTTGTGTCCGCGTGAACCTTAACATCCTGAAGTTTATAGTGATGCCCGTTCACGCCAAATTCGACATCACGTAATCGGCAGTCGACAGCCTTGGCCATCAGGATGGCGGCGTGTTCAATGTCGGCGTTGATCACGGCCACGCCTCCGGGGTGTAGCCCCTCAAAGACAGACGCCTTTTCGATGGCAATTTCAGCCACGTTATCAAAGGCTTCAAGGTGTGCTGCCGCGACTGTCGTGATCATTGCAACATCAGGTTTGGCCAGTTTGGCCAAGGGCGCAATTTCACCAGGATGGTTCATGCCAATTTCAATGATGGCAAATTCGGTATTCTGAGGCATCCGTGCCAAGGTCAGTGGTACACCCCAGTGGTTGTTATAACTGGCAACACTTGCATGGGTGCGGCCCTGATCGCTGAGGATCGCAAGCAGCATTTCTTTGGTTGATGTCTTGCCAACGCTTCCTGTGACCGCAACAACTTTAGCATCGGTGCGCGCCCGCGCCGCGCCACCCAAACGCTCTAATGCCTGCAACACATCATCCACAATCAACAAAGGCGCATCTGCTGCCACCCCATCTGGCATATGTGACACCAGCGCGGCCCCAGCCCCTTTACCCAAAGCTTGCGCAACAAACTCATGGCCGTCACGCACGTCTTTCAAGGCAACAAACAGGTCGCCCGCTTCAATCGTGCG
>CALKXT010000111.1 GCA_938003685.1 uncultured Sulfitobacter sp.
CGTTTGACCATGCGGTCCTCGACCGAATGGAACGTCACCACCGCCAGCTTTCCGCCGGGTTTGAGTGCCCGCTCAGCGGCCATAAGGCCCCGAAACAATTCACCATATTCATCATTGACCGCAATCCGTAACGCTTGAAAGCTGCGCGTCGCGGGATGGGACTGACCGGGTTTTGAACGCGGCAAACAGCCTTCAACCAAGGATGCCAGTTTCAATGTTGACGTAATCCGGGCCTCGGCCCGCGCCCGTCCAATGGCCGCTGCAATCCGGCGGCTTGCGCGTTCTTCGCCATATTGGAATAGGATATTGGCCAGCGTTTCTTCGTCAGCCTCATTGACCAGATCAGCCGCTGATGGGCCGTCTTGCGACATGCGCATGTCCAATGGCCCATCGCGCATAAAGGAAAAGCCACGTTCGGCGAGGTCCAACTGCATCGAGGACACACCAAGATCAAGGACAACACCGTCCAAATCTTGGGCATATTCATCCATTTTGGAAAACACACCATGCTGCATGGTGATACGGTCACCGTACTCACCAGCCCAGTCTGCCGCCATTTCGAACGCCAAAGGATCACGGTCCACCGCAATGACACGCGCAGCCCCGGCATCCAGAAAGCCGCGGGTATAGCCACCTGCCCCGAACGTCCCATCCAGCCAAGTCCCCTCAACAGGGGCAACAGCCGTTAAAATCGGGCGCAGTAAAACAGGGGTATGTGGTTTATCTTGATCAAGGGAGGCCGCAGCAGCCATCGCGTTTACTCCCCCTGATCGCCATCCAAGAAAGACAGCGGATCAACGTCATCTGGCAATTCGTCCTGCCACGCTTCTTCTTCAGTCTCGTATGTTTCAGGCTTCCAAATCTGGAACGTATCACCAGCGGCAATGAAAAATGCTTCGGCGTCCAGATCAATCTTGTTACGCAGTTTCGCAGGTAGAACCAAACGACCCGTTTCGTCCACCGTGGTGGGAAACGACTGACCGTGGATCAAACGCTGCAAGGCTTTCCGTTGAACGGAGCCACGTGGCATGAGGTCAATCTTGCGATCCACCTCGTCGATGGCTTCCATTGTATAACATTCAAGGTAAGTGCGGCGCGCGTCACCATAAACGATGACCAGCTCAGGGTTTTCACCAGATTTCCAGTTTGGATCACCGGCTTCCAACACACGACGAAAAGAGGCTGGGATAGACACCCGCCCCTTCGTATCGACTTTATGTTGGCTTTCGCCTCTGAACCTGCGGCTCACTGTCTGTCCTTACCTATGCGCTTTTGCGCTTCGTCTTGTTTACGCGTGCCCCCGCGTGAAATTCGTGCCCCAGATTTTGTCTTTAGAAATGGAAACGGGAAGTTGATCTGCTGCCACTGATCAACTTCCCGCCCTCGTCCCGCTGTGCGGGGAAGTCCGACTGCGCGCGCCACCTGGGGGGATGTCTGCTCGCCCGCGCGCCGGATCTCGTTGTTCTGATGAAAGCGAGGTGCCTGTATGAAACCTGCTAGGTTTTATTATTTTTGTGGGGTCGTTTGTTGCCCCGTGTCCCGTTTTCATCCGATGCACTAGGGATGCCATGGGAAATCATGGGCGTCTACATTTATTTTCGAAAATATACACAATGTTTAGTTTTGCACAGGGATGAAAAACAAAATCTTGTGGTAAAAATTACGTAAATTTTAGCCCAATTAGTAGCATGCTAGAAAAATATTAGCACATGTAGTGCTTTTGAAAGCTCGTCCATTTTATCCCATGCTTTCCCAGAAATATTCATCCTCAAACTTATCCACAATCTATGTTCCCCACTTGTTCCACAATGGAACGGTGAGATTCAAGGTATTTCAACCCAATTTTCAGAAATTTGATTCGGAATCAGCCAAATCTTGCCGAATCGAAGGATGCCCCCTGCCCTAGCGACCCATCAATTCCCATGCCGTGTCCCATAATCTCCCATCGCCCATCATTTCCCATAACTTCGGCGCAACACGGCTGAGCGTCGCTCTTTCACATCTATAAGGGGTTGCACACGCGGTTCTGCGCCAGCGCATTTTTACAATCTGGCAACTTAATGCCCGCACATGCATCTGGGCCCCACATCTGTTGCCCGAAAAGGCACCCTGCCGCACTAACGCCCCATTCTGGTTAAAAAATCGCCCCCAAGCTTAACTATTCAATCTGAATGTCTGGCGGGGGCCTGAACATTCGATGCTGCGCTTTGCCCTGTGGCGTGCATCGATAAAGGATAGTCTATGACCGTTGCCACGGACCTTGAGCGGTATCTGCTGGAGCTTGTGAATGCTGAACGTGCCGCAGTTGGCCTTGGAGCGCTGACGTTGGAGTTGAACCTCAACACCTCTGCCGAAGATCATTCACAATGGATGTCAGACAATGACACGTTTAGTCACACTGGCGTAAACAACAGCAGTGCGACGCAGCGTATTACCTCAGCGGACTTTGATTTCTCTGGCGCATGGCGCAGTGGCGAAAACATTGCGGCCCAAACCATTGGCGGTGCCGAAGGGTTTTTCGATGAGGTCGCAGCCCTGCATCAAGGATTGATGGATTCACCAGGGCATCGGGCTAACATCCTGAACCCAAACTACACGCACATAGGGTTAGGCATCGTTATTGGCAGTTATAGTTATGACACAAACACCTCCTATCCTTCTGTCTTTATCACACAGAATTTTGCCGCGACCCAAGGGGTAACGGACCTTGATCTGGCGGGCAGTGAACGGGCCGAAGTGATCTCGGCAGACAGAGGCGATGATGTTGTCAGTGCAGACGCGGGTGATGACACGGTTTCGGGCGCTGCGGGTAATGATACGCTGGATGGCGGGAGTGGTGATGACACGGTTTCAGGCGACGATGGAAATGATCTAATTACCGGTGGGGAAGGCAACGACCAGCTGCGCGGCGGTACAGGTGCCGACACACTCAACGGCGGCAGCGGTGATGATGGTGCCCTTGGCGGCGCGGGTGATGACCTGATGCGCGGTGGCTTCCAACAAGACAGCCTAGCGGGTGGTGAAGGCAACGACACCATTTACGGCGATGCAGGGTTTGATTTACTGCGCGGCGGTGATGGCGACGATCTGGTGCGCGGCGGCAATCAGGCCGATAATGTCTACGGTGACGCGGGCAATGACACCTTATACGGCGACGCCGGGTTTGATCGGCTGTTTGGCGGTGACGACGATGACATCGCTTACGGCGGTGACACCGGTGATGCCCTGTTTGGTGATAACGGCAATGACACCTTATACGGAGAGGACGGCAATGACCGCTTTTTCGGCGGTCAAGGGAATGATCAGATCTTTGGCGGCAATGGCGATGATGCAATGTCCGGCAGCGCGGGCTTTGACACGCTGAACGGGGGCAGCGGCGATGACCGCATGGCAGGCCATTTCAACGCGGATACCTTTGTGTTTGAGGACCTCGCAGGTGGGTTTGGCAATGACACCATCAACGACTTTGATGCTTCAAACCATTTTGAGCGTATTCATCTGGGTGGCGTGTCTGCGATCACTGATTTTGCCGACCTCATGGCGAACCACATGGAACAAGTCGGATCAACCGTTGTCATCACCGCGGATGACAACAGCTCGGTCACATTGCTTAATGTGGTACTCGCTGATTTGGATGCCTCGGACTTTATATTCTAAAGTCTGAATCCGGCAATTGATGCCTAGATAGCTACAGATGCGCCTGCTTACGTGGGCGCGTCGCTTCGCCCGCTTGCTTCTTGTTAGATTAGACGCCAAAAAGCGCTACAACAAACTTCGGAGCATCTCATGAACGACGCCATGGCAATTTTAGCCCACGCCCTGCGCATGTTAGTGCATGAACCCGGCACCACCTTTCGTGTGATCACACCGGCACTTTTGCTTGTCTTAGGCAGCGCGATTGGCGCGATGGTTTTCGCATCTGATGCGATTGTGGCGCTTCAAGTCGTCACAGAAACCATGGAAATGCCGCCAGCTTCTTCGATCTTATTGTTGTTTGGTTTGGGTCTGATTGGCTTGATCGGTTACGCGCTGATGGCAATTCTCTGGCACCGTCATGTGCTGTTGAATGGTGACGCCCGCGATACTGATCTGCGCCCCGATACGAGCGTTATCCTTGGCTACATTTGGCGCGCGATCATCCTAGGCTTTGTTCAGTTTCTCGTCGCGATCCCCATCGGTATGGCAATCGCCATTCTGGGCGGCATCGGTGCTGCGTTTTCAGGTGGCGCAAACATGATCTTATTTACAATTGTGGGTGTCGCCGCTGGTGTCATCTTTATCTGGATCGGCCTACGCCTAAGTGTCGTGTTACCCGCTGCGGCCCTTGGCAACCTGATGCGGGTAGGCGAAAGCTGGCAGGTCACCGCCCCTGTGGCAAACGCGCTTTGGGGTGTTGCCGTGCTTCTGGCCGTCATCAACACGATCCTGACCTTTGTGAGTACAGCAATTTTGCCCAGTGATCCGGCGCTTTCTTTGGTGTTTCAAACGGTCATCTACATTGTCGAAGGGTTGGTCTTTGTCTCAGTACTGACCACGCTTTACGGGCATCTGGTTGAAAACCGCCCCCTGCGCTAAGCGGGAAGGCCCTTAGGCCATCCCACCTTTGATCAATCCATCCGCGATGCGCGCATAGGCCTGCGCCATTGGGCTATCTCCTGCGGCAATCGGCGTGCCGCCGTCACCAGCAAGCCGCGTTTCCAAATCAATCGGCAAGGTGCCCAGCAACGGCAATCCCATCTGATCCGCCTCAGCAGCAACACCGCCATGGCCAAAGATTTGATGCTCTGATCCGCAATCAGGGCAAACAAACATCGACATGTTTTCAATCAATCCCAAAACTGGGGTTTTGAGCGTTGCAAACATATCCAGCGCTTTGCGCGCATCAATAAGGGCAACATCCTGCGGCGTGCTAACGACAATCGCGCCGGTCAATTCAGATTTGGTGCAGAGTGTAAGTTGCACGTCACCCGTGCCGGGGGGCAGATCGACCAACAACACGTCCAGTTCGCCCCATTCGACCTGCCCCAACATCTGTTGCAATGCGCCCATCAACATCGGGCCGCGCCAGACAACCGCCTTGCCCTCTTCCATCATAAAGCCAATCGACATCAACGTGACGCCATGCGCGTGCAGTGGGATTATCGTTTTGCCATCAGGCGATGCGGGTTTTTTGTTTACCCCCATCATGCGCGGAATACTGGGGCCATAGATGTCGGCATCAAGCAATCCGACCTTGCGCCCTGCCTTTGCCAAAGCAACCGCCAAATTAGAGCTGACAGTGGATTTACCAACACCGCCCTTACCGGACCCAATGGCCAAGATACGCTGCACACCGCTTGGCTTGGTTGGTCCCTCTTGTGGTTTTGGATGGCCACCTATCTTTAGGTTTGGCGGCGCGGCGGCAGGTTTGGCCGCGGGGCCGTGCGCTGTCAAAGCAACTGTGGCCTGCGCCACACCGGGCATCTCTGCGACAATCTTTTCGGCTGCGTCGCGCAACGGCCCCATCTGCTTGGCAACTTCAGCACTTGGTGCCTCAATTACGAAACGCACTTTGTCACCTTCAACAGTCAGCGCACGCACCAGATCATGCGCCATCAGGCTTTTGCCATCTGGTAGTGTGACCCGTGCAAGGGCCGCTTCAACTTCAGCTTTGGTGACAGACATGCGTAAATTCTCCTCTTACTTGCCAAGTGAAATGGCAGATTTTGCCCAAACCACAAGAGCCCAAGACTTTTTGCCACATCAAAAGGCGCTTTGCCCAAGCATTACGCAGAACTCCCATGTTTTCGCTGCATAGCAGCATTGCAAAACTAATTATTGTGCAAGTGCAGCATTTAGGTGATTATGATCGAATAGGTCGGCTGCAAAGACGATCAAGCAAAAAGACCAGAGGCGCTCATCCTCCTCCCGAGCAAATCTGTTATTGGCGACGACATCTCCTCCCAGATGTCGTCGCTCTTTTTTTTGTGCCAACCGTATTAAAGTCACAGACC
>CALKXT010000112.1 GCA_938003685.1 uncultured Sulfitobacter sp.
CGCAGTATTCCAAGGGGCCAGCTATTTCCGAGGCATTGGAACGGGTGAAATCTATGGCTTGTCTGCGCGCGGTCTCGCGCTCAAAACTGGCGATCCAATGGGTGAAGAATTCCCTGACTTCACCGCCTTTTGGCTCGAAACGCCTGACCCAGACAGCGACACAGTTGTGCTACATGCCTTGCTCGACAGCCCGTCTTGCACGGGGGCATTCCGTTTTACCATCACCCACGGTGCTGTGTTGGAGATGAAAGTTAGCGCGCATGTCTTTGCCCGCGAGGACATCAGCCACCTTGGCATTGCCCCCCTCACGTCGATGTTCTTGTTTGATGATACCATGCGCCAACGGTTCTCTGATTTCCGCCCAGCGGTACATGACAGTGATGGTTTGTTGATCCACAATGGCGCAGGCGAAGTGATCTGGCGACCGCTGTCAAACCCAACATCCCTACAAATCAGCGCCTTTGGGGATAACAGCCCACGTGGTTTTGGGCTGATGCAACGCAAGCGCAAATATTCCGATTACAACGATCTTGAGGCGCTTTATCACAAACGCCCTGCCGTTTGGATCACCCCCGGCGAAGGTTGGGGCCGTGGCGCGGTGACGCTGGTTGAAATCCCTGCAGATCTAGAAATTTACGACAATATCGTCGCTTATTGGCGCCCCACCGATGCCTTGCCTGCTGGGTCGGAACATCAGATGTCGTATACCCTGCATTGGGGCGCAGACCCAACTGCGGCAACGGCGGAGGTGCCTGTCAAAGTGCTGAACACCGCAATGGGGGGGCGGCCTGAAGGCGGCCAAATCATCGTCATCGACTTTGCCGACAGCGATGATGTGCCTACTGATCTGTCAGAGGTTGAGATCATTTTGCGCAGCAACGCGGGGTCCATCACGCCCGGCATTTTGCAGCGCAATCCAGAAACGGGCGGTCCACGCCTTGCCTTTACCTTCAAACCCGAAGAAGCGGCACTGGCCGAATTCCGCGCGCAACTGCGTCTAAACGGAGAGCCACTGAGCGAAGTTTGGCTCTATCGGTGGACGGCCACATGACACGGGGCCCTGAAATCACCCAAGACATGCCAACGGCGGCACCATTAGACATGACGCCGCAAGACCTGTCCCATGCGCCAGTGGCCCGCCAACGCAGCGTCGCCCCCAAGCGTTCGCTGGGGTGGCGTTTGGCGGTGTTTGGCCCTGCCTTGGTTGGTACTGCGCTGTTGTTATATGGCCTTTACGGCTGGCTTGCGGGCAGTGGCATGACGGGTCTGGAATGGGCCTTACTGACCATGATCGGGGCGACGTTCGTCTGGGTCACCCTGTCCGTCAGCACCGTGGGTGTAGCCATCGCGGGCATTCTAGCGCGCGAAGATGCAGATGATCGTGCCCCGACAGATGTGAAACCCATTGATGTCGCCTTGCTTGTGCCCATCTATAACGAAGTGCCGTGGGACGTGTTTGGTAACGCCGCTGCAATGCTCGATGATTTGGCACACCGCAAGGGGCCACACCGCTATACGCTATTTGTTCTGTCAGACACACGCGACGACCGGATCGCGGCACAGGAGTGGCAAGCGTTCCAGACCTTGCGTGCACAGGCACCCAAAGGTTTTGACGTGCATTATCGCCGCCGCGCGGACAACACAGACAAGAAGGTTGGCAACCTGCTAAACTGGATCACCGGCTGGGGCGCTGCCTATGAGGGCATGGTGGTATTGGATGCAGATAGCCTGATGGCAGGGCGCGCCATTGATCGGCTTGCCTCAGAACTAAGTGCGGACCCTGATGCCGGGTTGATCCAGACATTTCCGATGCTGATTGGTGCCGATACGCTTTTCGCCCGTCTACAACAGTTTTCCAATATCGCCTATGGCTGGCTGCTGGCAGAGGGCCTCGCCCTTTGGGCGCGCCATGAGGGCAATTATTGGGGCCACAACGCGATCATCCGCACCCGTGCTTTTGCTCAAAGTGCAGGACTGCCGCATCTGACAAGTGGCGGGCGCGATGATTTGATCCTCAGCCATGACTTTGTTGAAGCCGGATTGCTGCGACGTGCAGGTTGGCGCGTGCGCTTCTTGCCCCGTGTCTCTGGCAGCTTTGAAGAAACGCCCGGCACGCTGGTGGATTATGTGCTGCGCGACCGCCGTTGGTGTCGTGGTAACTTGCAACACCTACGCCTGCTTGGTACGGCAGGCCTGCATCCTGTGTCACGTTTCCACCTGTTTCACGGTGCGGTCAGTTATTTGCTTTCACCTGCCTGGTTCATTTTGCTGATCGTCTGGTCGCTGCTTGGCAAAGACGCCGATACCAACGTCATCCGCTATTTCAACGAGGCCAATCCATTCTTTCCCGACTGGCCACCCGCGATGAGCCATATCGATTCAGCCGCGTTTCTGGTGATCATGTACGCCATGCTGCTCACCCCTAAAATCGCAGGTGCTGGCATCATCGCCGTCTACCCCAAAGCAACGCGCGTTTTTGGTGGCCGTACCGCTTTCCTGATGGCCTTTTTTGTCGAAGTCATCCTGTCCATAGCCTATGCGCCGATCCTGATGATCCAACAAACCAAAGCAGTCCTGCGCGCCCTATTCAGCCGTAATGAACCATGGGCACCACAACAGCGCGACGCACAAGGGTATCCGTTGTGGATGTTGGTGAAATTTCACTGGGTTGAAACGCTGTTTGGCCTCTTGTTATTGGCTGGGTTACTTGCTGGTCTGATCTCATTCTGGCTGATCCCAATTGTGTTTAGCCTCGTTCTGGCGGTGCCCCTCTCTGCGTTTTCCGCATTGAACATCGCACGCCGTGCGCCCGAAGGGTTACGCATGGACAGCCCACATACATTGCGTGAACCAAGTATCGTCACGCGCGCACGTGCAGAACGTGCGCTCTTAAAAGGTGTTCTTGACCATTCCCGGTGATCTGCCCGAAAGTGAATGGATCAATCTAAGTATCTTATCCAATTGACAAAAATTGGTTTTTATATGCAAAGAACTCAATGGTTGATGTCTACAGCTACTATTTTGTCTCTGGTCGCAGGTGCCACACAGGCCGCAGATTCTGTCGCTGACTCGGTCATCGCGGAAGATCTCGCAGCCCTTGCGCTGAATACCGATGGGGCAGGATTTGGGCCACAAGCCCCTCGTTATATCGACGCAACTGCTGGCAAAAACGACCGTGCTTTTGGCATTGCGCCCCCCTCCGATCAGATGAACCTGTGTAACATCCACTTTCATGAAAACGCCGAACATAAAGGGGGTGAATTCACCACCTACGCCGGAAATGGCGACGGTGAAGGATACGGCACTGGCTATGCCTATTCAGGCACGTTGACGGGTGCCGAAATGGCGCCGTTTGACCGCAAGGTTGGCTCAAGCGAACACGGCGATCTTGTCCCCGGTGACACGATTGAGGTGCATTACGTTTATTCCACCGCACAGGTCAGCCCGGGCCCAACATTGGGGGCATGTCTAAGCGATGCAATCAGCAATCCACAATTGCGCGTTGAGGCACAAGTCTATGTGCTGGTGAACGACCGTACCGCGTTGGATTTTATTGAACTGTCCAAAAGCGAAGTCGTCGATGGTCTGCACCAAGCGGTCAACATTCCAACCGAAACTGGCACACCTGTTGAGTATGCAGGATCAACAACTGGTCCCGGCTACAATGAAAAGGCATCACCATTTCAGGTTACATGGGGCGTACGGCCCGAAGTTGCCAAGGTCGATATCGCATCTGTTGAGGCTTGGCTGAAAGAAAACGTCTTTGACGAAGACCACGCGCATGGCGTGCGCAACCTGGTGTTAAACACCGACCTGCTGTCAAAAATCGAATAGCCCAAAGATTACTACAAACAAAAGGCCACCGAAATTGGTCAATTTCGGTGGCCTTTGCTCTTAGGTATTTTGTGTTGTCGCAGTCTAAGGGTGATCCTACGGCAACCCACGCGCCAGCCAACCCGGCCCCGCGCGCGACCCCAACATTCCCTCAGAAACATCAAGCACTTGGGTAAATCCCGCCTCTGTCAGTCGTGCAGAAATACGATAGGATCGCACCCCACGTGCACAAATCAGCGCGACGGGGCGGTTTTTGTCACCACCCAAGGCCGCAAGCAGTGCTTGAGGGAAATCGTCACGCCGCATGTCCAAAGGCACTGCCCCTTGCGGGATGCCAGTCGCCTCCCATTCATCAGGTCTGCGAATGTCGACTAAAACGATCTCGCCCGATGTCACAGCTTTGTTGGCATCCGGCGCGCTTAACGTGCCATCCCCAACATCAGCCTGCAAAACATACCAACGCCCTGCACCGACAGAGCCAGCAGTCAATACTGCCGCACCGCCAAGCAACAAACCCCGCCGCGCGATGCGCGACGAGGATGTGGGCCGTTCCGGTTGAGGGGAACCGGAGGACACCTTAGTTGTTCGGTGCAGTACTGGTGAACTGCGGAATTGTTGCTGTTGAACCGGGCTTGGGTTCAATGGACACCCAATTGTTTTCGGCCAGATCAAGGTTACCCGGAATGTCTTCTTCCCAAAACCCAACGACGTTCTTGGTAATGTTCAGATATAGCTTGTCGTCAATGATGCGCCATAGGTTCGGGTTGCCCGGCACCTTACCGCCCTTGGACACGCCATAGGCACAGTGACCGTCATATTGTGGTGCGAATTGTGCAGGTGCCGCTTCAAACTTGGCTTTGTTTTCTGCGCTTGAAAAAGCAAATGTCGCGCCGTTGTATTCAGCTGTGATCGCCTTGTTGCCGGGCACGCCTTGTGGTTGCGATTGACCAACAGGGTTTTGCGCCAGTTCAAAGTAGGCAACGACATCATATCCCGATGCGGCAAAGCCTGTTTCATCGACATATTGATCCCCAGCAATGGCTTGGCTGGCAAAGGTGAGCGCCGTTGCGGCGGCAGCAATGGTAAAGGTTAAACGGTTCATGTGTCAGGCTCCTTGTCCGTTGGTTTTGTCTATCTTGAAATCAAGTTAGTCAGCGCCTTCAAACAATGCACCCCACGACCCCGTGACCTCGCGCCGATGTGAGGGGTTGGTGAACATGAACCCCATAAATCATATAATTATTTCAAAATTGGCGGTTTTGCCGGGTCACTTCCGGGTGGCATCCGGGGAGTATGTTGCAATCCTTCCGTCTGTGGCAAATCAAAACGCAGGCCAACCTTGGCCAATTTGGCCACTGTCGGATCACCGGGTTCAAAAAACCCCACATCCATTGCCCCCGCTTCTATGCCAGAAAACGTCAGTGCCTCTGAGGCCGCACGCACCAATGCATCCTGCGCTCTTGGAATCGCACCAACAAAAGCCAACAAATGCCCACGCCCCCCGCCTGAATATTCAACGGCGACCAACCATGCCATAGCCGCCATGCCTGTTGCCGTTGCCAGTTTGGCATCAATTGCAGCAATCAAGGTTTCTGGCAAACCTTTGGGCGGTAAAACTTGGTCAATCTTTGCTTCAACTTCACCCGCCTCATGTGCCAAGGTTTCGCGCAACCATGTCATTGACGTATCAGGAAGCAGGATTTCTGATGGGGCGACCCCAATATTAACAGCCATCCCCAAAGGTTGCCCATCCAACATTCCCGCAATCGCACGGCCAGACAAGGCAACATAGGGCGCCGCCTGCCCAACATATGCTGCCAATCTTGCGGATCGGTCGAAAACAATCACAAAGGCATCATTTAATAAGACAGGATTGATCTGATCCTCAGCCGGTTCCGCCTCAAGCAGTAAAAACAACTCTACGTCCGCAATACGCTCATAAAACCGCAACCGTGCTCTATCATCATCAGGTGCAGCCATCATCGCAGCGTGGGCTTGGTCTAGGGGGGTCAACTCAGTCATGCAGTACCTCAGCAACAGCAGCCCGCAACCTAGGCAAAACGTCTGCCTCAAACCACGGATTTTTCTTTAACCATCCGGTATTGCGCCAGGACGGATGTGGCAAGGCAAAGACGCCCGGCGGATGGTCACGCCACCCCGCGACCGCATCACCGACCTTGGTGTACCCCGGCAAATGATATTTCATCGCATGTCCCCCAATTAAGATCTTCAATCGCGCATTAGGTAACATCGCCAAAGCATCCGCACGCCACGTCTTTGCACAGATCGGCGGGGGCGGCAGGTCACTGCCTTTGGCGTCGTAGCCGGGAAAACAAAATGCCATCGGGAGGATTGCCACTTTGGATTGGTCATAAAACTGCGCCTCATCCAAGCCCAACCAGTCGCGCAACCGCACACCAGAAGGATCATAAAACGGTTTACCAGATTTGTGCACCCTCATGCCCGGTGCCTGCCCCGCAATCAACAACCGTGCACTTGGGGCAAACCACACAATGGGCCTTGGGGTGTGCCCCGTCGCAGTCACAGCAAACTGCATAGTGCAGATTTTGCAGTCACCCAGTTTGTTACGTATATCCTTCATACATATGACATACGCCGCGACGGCATTTTTCCAATCCCCGTCTCTTTCTTTTTGGCCTTAAATATTCCCGGGGGTTTGGGGGCAGCGCCCCCGATACGAATGAAAACTAAGGGCAAAGCTTTCATTTCGACAAAATTAGAAGTAAATCTTGCGTTTTTCTAATATTTCTATATTTCTAGAAACATGAAAATAGAATCACCCAGCACCCCGCCCCTCACCCTTGCCGCTGCCAGCTTTGCGGCACTTGGCTCAGAACAACGCCTTAGCGTACTGCGTACCTTGGTCCGCGCGGGTCCCAATGGCCTAAGCATTGGCGACCTTGGGGAGCGCACAGGCGTCACTGGATCGACGCTAACACATCACCTCAAGCTGTTGGCCGCGACGGGCCTGCTGAAACAAGAACGCCAAGGACGCAGCACAATATGCGCCGCCGTGGCATATGATGAAATTCAGGCACTGGCACATTTTCTGCTGACAGAATGTTGCGCAGATGCAAACACACCCTGCGAGGATCATGATCATGGCTGATACAGGCGCAACACAAGGCCATTCACATGGCTCCCCAAGCCGCTGGAGGTTTGGCGGTGCATGGGGCGTAACCCTGCTATTGCTCATCGTAGTCGCGCTATTTGACCCCGCGCAATTCTTGCCAACCGTCACTTTCACAGGTTGGGCATTAACAGGCACCGCGCCCTTCATTGCCTTTGCCGTTCTGGCCGTGGCTTACCTCAAGGCCAGCGGCGCAGAAACACTGCTGGCTCGCGCATTTGAGGGAAACCCCGCGCGCATGATTGTGATGGCAGCATTACTCGGCGGCCTTTCACCCTTCTGTTCCTGCGAGGTAATCCCGTTTATCGCCGCATTGCTGGCCGTTGGTGCACCACTGGGCGCGGTCATGGCGTTCTGGCTGGCGTCCCCGTTGATGGACCCGGCAATGTTTGCGATCACCTCTGGTACGTTGGGTTTTGACTTTGCGCTGGCCAAGACATTTGCCGCAATCGGACTTGGCATGTTTGGTGGCTTTGGTGTGATGCTCGCTGCAAACACACCCCTCTTTGCTGATCCTTTACGTAAACGTCCCGCTGTAAGAGGCTGTTGTGGCGTACAAAAACCGTTCTCTGGTCAACCTGTTTGGAAATTTTGGAATGAAGCCCCACGCCGGAGCGTGTTCAATGAAACGGCTATTGAGAATGCTTTATTTCTCACCAAATGGCTGACACTTGCCTATGTGATTGAAGCCTTGATGTTGCACTACATCCCAGCGGACATAATCGCAGGTGTCCTTGGCGGCGACGGCATCACGCCAATCCTGTTAGGTGCATTGGTTGGCGCGCCTGCTTACCTAAACGGGTACGCCGCCGTACCACTGGTTGATGCACTACTGGCCCAAGGCATGACCCAAGGTGCTGCGATGTCTTTTGTCATCGCTGGCGGCGTCAGCTGTATTCCTGCTGCCATCGCGGTTTGGGCGTTGGTAAAGCCGCGTATCTTCGTGGCTTACCTTAGCTTTGCCATGATCGGAGCCGTAGTTGCCGGACTGATCTGGCAAGCTGTTGCTTAATATTTGAACAAAGGGTGGGCAAAATGCCCGCCCCCCACGCGTGTCGTGAATGTTATTTTTTTACTGACCTTTTGAAGCCATCACATGATTTACAGACCGATGTAAAAAATCAAAAACGACTTATAACGGCATCCATGTCGAACCGAAAAAACCAGCGATTAACGCAGATTTTTCATTTTCCGCAGCTTCATCAGTTAATATTCAGGACCCATCGCCTTGCAACGTCACCAGCGTTGTACATTTGTTTCCAGATAGGACATAATATGGTCAAATTCGGTGGATAGAACCTTAATACACCTCTGCTAAAGAGGGCGAGGCACCACCGCACAGCACAAACCGGAGCAGGGAATGCTGGAATTTGAAAATGTATCCAAGTCCTTTTGGACCGGGACCCAGCACAAGATCATCCTTGACCGGGTGTCATTTCGTGTGGAATTGGGCAATTCTCTAGGCATCCTTGCACCCAACGGCACAGGTAAAACCACGCTGATTAACATGATGGCGGGTCTCGAAAAACCCGACGAAGGTGAAATCAGGCGCGGCTGTAACATTTCATTCCCCCTTGGTTTTATGGGCGGTGTGGTCAGTAAAGTGTCTGCCATGGAAAATGCCCGCTATATTGCCCGGCTCTATGGGCTTGATCCTGACTATGTCGAAAGTTTTTGCCGCTGGTTGTGCAATCTTGGTGAATATTTCGACCAACCGCTAGGCACCTATTCGGCTGGTATGCGCGCGCGGTTTTCATTCGCATTGATGCTGGCGTTGGATTTTGACATGTACCTGATCGACGAAGGTATGCCCGCGACCACAGACGTTGAATTTAACCGTAAAGCGGGCGAAATTCTGCAAGAACGCTTGCGCACCACCACAATCATCATCGTGTCACATCAGGCACAAACCCTTGAGAAATTTGCACGTTCCGCCGCCGTTTTGCTGGATGGGCAACTGCATATGTTTGAAACCTTGGAAGAAGCGAAACAGTTGTATGACTACGAAACCCAAGGCTAGAAAGTTCCGCATCAAGCGGAGCACGCCAACATCGTCCACGTCTAGCGCAGCATCCAGCAGCGCCGAACAGGCCCGCCCGACGCCTGTGACACCATCGCCTGTGACACCGTCACCAGTTGCACCATCCCCTAAGCCCGAGCAAACGATGGCGCGTGCAGGCGAAGTTTCATCTGCCTCCGAGGTTGCTGGCGAAACCGATATGGACACCATCCGCCGCGAAGGCCTGACAGGTCGTCAACTGCGCATGGCACGCCGCGTCGCGCAGAAACACAACCTTGCCCCAACATCAGATTTTGATGCAGTGCGCCTGTTGCGCTCCAAGGGGATTGACCCCTTCCAACGCTCTAACATGCTCGAACTTGTAGTCCCCCAAGCAGGGGGTGAACAACGCGACGGCAGCCCCGGGGATGCCATGGCAAACCTACCCGCCCAGACCGGCGGCGCGGGCGCGCAAGCCCGTGTGCAACTCCCCCAGACCGTACCGGCAGGAGGCAACAAATTACCCTCAACCGACGTTTCCCCAGCAGAGCGTCGCCAACGCGAAATTGGCGATATCCAACGTGATATTTCGCGCCGTCGCCGTCGTAAAATGGGCCTGCTTATGGTCCGCTTGGCATTCTTTGTTATGCTTCCGACCTTCATCGCAGGCTATTATTTCTACAACATGGCGACCCCGATGTACGCCACCAAAAGCCAGTTCCTGATCATTCAAAGTGAAGGTGCCAGCACCAGCCCGTTCGGCGGGCTACTCCCCACACAATTTGCCAACAGCGCCGACAGCATCGCCACACAAGCCTATCTGCAATCCAAAGACGCCATGCTGCGTCTCGATGCAGATGAAGGGTTCAAAGCGCATTTCTCGAATCCTGATATTGATCCGATCCAACGTCTGGCCTCCGATCCAACCAACGAAGAAGCCTATAAGACTTATAAAAAGAACGTCAAAATTGGCTACGATCCCACCGAAGGTGTGATCCGCATGGAAGTGATCGCCGCTGATCCACAAATTTCCGCAGATTTTTCTGGCAGTTTGCTGGCCTATGCCGAAGAGCGCATTAACGGTCTGTCAAAGCAAAAGCGCGAAGACGGGATGAGTGACGCCATTGCGGGCCTTGAAACCGCACAGCGCAAACGTCGCGAAGCCCAAGAAGCATTGATCACGATGCAGGTCACGAACGGCGTAGATCCAGAGGCCGAGATCATCGCGATCCGCACTCAAATCACGACCTACGAAGGGTTGTTGATCGAAAAAGAACTCGCACTTGCTGCGCTTCTCGACAACGTCCGTCCGAACCGGGCAAAGGTTGATGGTGCCCAGGGCGATGTCCGCCGCCTGAACGAACAATTGGACAAGCTGAATGACAAATTGAACTCAGCAACGCAGGGCGAAAATTCACTGGCCAAGAAAGCCGTCACAATGCAATTGGCGCAGGCTGATCTGGTCGCGGCTGATGCGAACCTGCAACTGGCCCTTACAGGCATGGAAGCAGCACGCAATGAGGCCAGTCGCCAAGTGCGCTATCTCACCGTGGCGGTGAATCCCGTTGCCCCCCAAGAGGCGACCTATCCACGCAAGTTTGAAAACACGATCTTGGCTTTCCTGATCTTTGCAGGCATCTATCTGATGTTGTCACTCACCGCGTCAATCCTCAGAGAACAGGTAACCTCATGACCCAAGTCACCGTTGGTAACGTCATCATTGGCAATGACCGCCCTCTCACTGTAATTGCGGGTCCTTGCCAACTAGAAAGCGCTGATCACGCCCAGATGATCGCCGGCGTGATGAAAGAAGCATGTGAAGCAGCAGGCGCACAATACGTGTTCAAAGCCAGCTATGACAAAGCTAACCGTACATCATTGGCTGGCAAACGTGGCCTCGGCATTGATGAGGGTTTGAAAATTCTACAATCCATTGGAAAAGCCAACGACGTACCTGTGCTGACGGATGTGCATACCGAAGAACAATGTGCCATTGCTGCGGATGCCGTGGATATCCTGCAAATCCCTGCGTTCTTGTGCCGCCAAACCGACATGCTTTTGGCTGCTGGCAACACAGGCAAAGTGGTGAACGTGAAAAAGGGACAATGGCTGGCCCCTTGGGAAATGGGTAACATCGTCACTAAGATTGAAAGCACAGGCAACAAACGTATTTTGCTCACCGAACGCGGTACATCCTTTGGCTATAACACGCTTGTGGCTGACATGCGCAGCCTGCCGCAGATGGCCCAAACTGGATATCCGGTGGTGATGGATGCCACCCATTCTGTTGCTCAACCGGGTGGCAAAGGTGGATCATCTGGTGGGCAACGTGAATTCGCCCCGGTCATGGCACGCGCAGCGGCGGCCATTGGTGTTGGCGCATTGTTCATGGAAACCCATCAAGACCCAGACAACGCCCCTTCAGATGGGCCAAATATGATCTATCTCGATCATATGCCTGCCTTGATCAAAACATTGATGCAATTCGACCAAATCGCCAAAATGCATCCCCTCACCTTCTAATTATCACAATTTGCGAGTATTCTCCGTGACAAAACCGGCCTCTTCCGTGACCCAAAACACTTGGGAATTCCTACGCGACGCGATGATCACCCCGACGGGTTTTCGCGAATATGATGCACGCTGGAAATACCCGGACGACATCAACCTGCCCGGTATCACCGCGCTGGGTCTTGGCCTTGGGACGCAAATGCATGCGCGTGGCATTGAGCCGGTCATCGCTGTCGGCAATGACTATCGCGATTATTCCCTATCGATCAAAAACGCGCTGATGCTGGGACTTATGCAGGCTGGTATCCACGTCAAAGACATCGGTCCTGCCCTGTCCCCGATGGCCTATTTTGCACAATTTCATCTGGATGCGCCCGCCGTCGCCATGGTTACCGCATCTCACAACCCAAATGGCTGGACAGGCGTCAAAATGGGTTTTGAACGCCCCCTGACCCACGGCCCCGATGAAATGAACGAATTGCGCGACATTGTGCTGAACGGCAAAGGCCAACAGCGTGAAGGTGGCAAGTACGAATTCGTCCACGGTGTGCGCGAAGCATACTTAGATGACCTCGTCGGCGACTTCAAAATGACCCGCAAACTCAAGGTCGTTTGCGCCACAGGCAACGGCACCGCCTCTGCATTTGCACCAGAGCTGTTTGAACGCCTCGGTGTCGAAGTGGTCGACAGCCACAACACGCTCGACTACACATTCCCCCATTACAACCCAAACCCAGAAGCCATGGAAATGCTGCACGACATGTCAGCGTCGGTCACATCATCAGGCGCGGATTTCGCCCTTGGTTTTGATGGTGACGGTGATCGTTGTGGTGTGGTGGATGATGAGGGCGAGGAAATTTTTGCGGACAAGGTCGGCGTGATCATGGCGCGCGATTTTGCCAAACTCTATCCCGGCAGTACCTTTGTGGCAGATGTGAAATCAACCGGCCTTTATGCCTCTGATCCAGAACTGCAAAAATACGACATCAAAGCGGATTACTGGAAAACTGGCCACAGTCATATGAAGCGCCGCGTTAAAGAACTAGGTGCGCTGGCTGGTTTTGAAAAATCCGGCCACTACTTCCTCGCGGAACCCATCGGGCGCGGCTATGACTGCGGCATGCGCGTGGCCGTAGAAATCTGCAAACTGATGGACCGTAACCCGGATAAAAGCATGTCTGACCTGCGCCGCGCCCTGCCCCAGACATGGGCCACGCCAACGATGTCCCCGTACGCGTCGGATACAGAAAAATACGATATCCTTGATCGCATTGTTGCCAAGCTAACCGACCTCAAAGAACTCGCAGGCCGCCCAGTAAAAGAAGTCGTAACCGTGAATGGCGCCCGCGTGATCCTCGATAATGGCAGCTGGGGTTTGGTGCGTGCATCCTCCAACACCCCCAACCTCGTTGTCGTCTGCGAAAGCTCCGAATCCGAAGTAGAAATGCGCGCGATCTTTGCTAATCTTGATGCGGTGATCCGTACAGAACCCGGTGTTGGCGACTACGACCAAACCATCTGAAACCAGAAGCCATATTCTTTTTGGCCTCAAATATCCCGGGGGTCTGGGAGCAGCGCCCCCAGCCTATCGGAGCGCGCAAGCGCTTCGAAACTAGGCCTGAGCAGCCTTGCAAAACGCAGCAATCAAAGCAGGATCCTTAACACCAGGTGCAGATTCCACGCCTGATGATACATCCACCTGCTTGGTCCCCGTCATGGCAATCGCCTCTGCAACATTCTCTGGGGTCAGCCCTCCGGCCAACATCCACGGCACCGGCCAGCGCCGCCCGGCGATCAACCGCCAGTCAAATGCTAAGCCATTGCCACCCGGCAAATCCGCACCCTTTGGTGGCTTGGCATCCACCAATATTTGATCCGCAACACGTCCATAGGCATCAAGCGCTGGCAGATCATCTGCATCCGCCACCCCCACTGCTTTCATGACGGGCAGACCATAGCGCGCCTTAACCGCACTCACCCGCTCGGGGCTTTCCGACCCGTGCAACTGCAACATATCAATTGTCACCTGTGCCACCAACGCATCCAAAAATGTATCATCCGCGTTCACCGTTAAGGCGACTTTACATATGCCCTCGGGCACAGCCGCAGCCACGACTGCAGCATCTTGTAAATTCAAATGACGTGGTGATTTTTCAAAAAAAACCAAACCAACATATCGCGCACCCGCAGCAACGGCAGCAGATACATCAGCGGTATTGAGCAGGCCACAAATCTTGGCGTTAACATGTGCAGGCATATAAACCGCTTAGCTGGCTTCGTCTAACAAGGCCAAAACCTCGTCTTTACCTTGATGCTTTTCGCCCTTTAGACGCGCCACTTCGCGCTCAAGACGACGCATTTCGCGCGCTTGCTTTGCCGCTTCTGCACGCTGGCTATATTCGCGGATCCATTCCCAAACGAAACCAACCAGTAATCCTACAACGATACTGCCCAAGATTACTAAAAATAATGGCATTTGCACCGACGGGTTGACGGCAAACCAACCAGACACTTCTGTAGGCAAAATTTGCAAAGACACCATCGCCCGGTTTGCCAGCGCAACCGAAATCAACGCCACCGCAAAGATGGCGATGCAAATATAGCGAACGTAACGCATTAGCTTTTCCCGTTTAACCGATCCCGCAACAACTTGCCGGTCTTAAAGAAGGGTACATGTTTTTCTTCAACTTCAACAGATTCACCTGTGCGCGGATTACGTCCCACGCGGGCATCGCGTTTCTTAACTGAGAACGCGCCAAAACCACGCAGTTCAACCCGATCCCCCTGCGCCATGGCACCAGTGATCTCATCAAAGAAGGTGTTCACTATCCGCTCAACATCTCGTTGGTACAAATGTGGATTATCATCCGCAATCTTCTGGATCAGTTCTGACCGGATCATCGCAATATCCCCCCCGAGATGTGTCTATTTATTTAGGCTCACTCATGACTATAGAAAGAAACGCCCGCGACGGGAATAGGTAGCTTAGGGATTTTCGGTGCTCAAATGACTGTTTCTTGGCGGTTTTTTCGTATGGTCCTGCCAAATACCCTTGGCTGACGTTGGTTCAGGTGGTTAACGGTTTTGCATCGTAATAGCGATTCGCTCGTTAAAGGGCGCTCTTTTGCAGTGCCGCAACACCAACTAACTCTGCCTTTCCCTAGCCTAGGAAAAGCCTATGGCGGTCTTGCAGATAAGGTAGACGCGCCTGCGCTTTATCCACCCAAGCCATATCAAGATTTGCATAGATGACTTCTGGCTCTGCACCTGCGCGTGCCGCCTCAATGCCACCCGGCGCACAAATCACACTGTGGCCCAGAAATACCATCCCGTTTTCCACCCCGACACTGTTCGCATAAGCAAGATAGACACCATTCTCGTAGGCCCGCGTCGGGATCATCTGATGTGCGACCCATGGCCAATCTGCCCCAAGCGCTGTTGGAACCAAGATAAGTTGTGCGCCCCTCGCAGCCACGTGTCGTACCGCTTCTGGGAATTCTGCATCATAACAGATCAGCGTGGCAATATTGACGCCGCGATATTGAAACACATCGCATCCCTGCCCCGGCGTGAAATAGTCACGTTCGAACCCCGGTGGCAGGATCAATTTACGCTGATGCGACAAGACGGTGCCTTGGGGCGAAATGCACAGAGTGGCATTATACAAAGCATCCTCTGCGCGTTCCGCAAACCCATAATGAAGCGCCACCCCAAAGCGTTGCGCCAATTCCGCCATTGCCCAAAACGTCGGTCCTTGCTCAGATTCCGCACAGCTGTGCAACGCATCACCGATATTATAGCCACATGCAAAGAGTTCGGGCAAAAGCAACAGTTCTGCTCCCTCTTGCGCGATCTCTGGTAGGATCGAGTTCAACCATTCAAATCGTGCCGCAGGTGTCGGCAGACCAGCATGCGCTTGCGCAACGGCCAGCCGTAATGTCGGCGTTTGGCTCAACTGTCCGTCACCAGCAGTTCGCGAGGATATTGCGTCAGGTATTCAAACCCAGTCTCCGTCACCACAATGCTATCACCAATTCGGCCAGCGGTAACACCATCTACAGATATGCCGCCATCAACAGCAAAGGTCATACCGGCCTCCAAAACGGTAGTATCGCCAGCCTTTAGCTCCGGTGCTTCGAGGTAAGCCACACCGATGGAGCGTCCTGTGCGATACCCCGTTTCATAACCTCGTTCAGCATAGATTGCGTTGGCCGCTGCCGCGACATCCTGCGCGACGATCCCCGGTTTGATAACCGCAATCGCCGCTTGCTGCGCATCAATCGCTGCTTGCTGAACATGTCTACCCACGTCCGTGACATCACCTACGTGAAACATCCGATCAAACCCCAGTTTATATTGCTTGAATTGCGCCATGTTGCAAAAGCAGAAATAGACCGGATCGAACCGTTCATAGGCTTTCACCGATGCCCGTCGATGCACCATCGACGCGTCTTTGCCGCTTTGCAGGATTTGAAGGTTGTGGATCATCGGGGAGACAAACCGCTCCCACCCCTTGTCCGTCAGAAAACCCGCCGCCTTGCGTGTACCTGCATCGATCACAGCCAGCGCGCTTTCATATTCCTGCGCACCTGCCTTAAGCGATCCATGTGCCGCAGCCATCATCGCGCCTGCAATTTCACCTGCTTCTTTCATGACTTTGATTTCAAGCGGTGATTTGATCATCCGTTGAACGCCCAAAACCAAGCCGATATCATGCAAAGCAGTCCCCACAAAATGTTCGTCGATAAAGTTACGCACAATGGCGGGCAGTTCTGCCTTTTCGACCCAGATATCTTTTGGGTTGTCTGGCAAAGCGCCAGCAAGGGCACGGCCCCAACTGCGTTGGCCTGCGTCCTCCCAAGTGCGCACGTCGGTAACCCACGTCATCTCGGCAACCATTTCGCTTTCCATCAAAGGCGTAATCACTACAGGCGCATCATCAGCACGCACCACCAGCATGGTCGGGCGGCCAAATTCGATGCCAAGGTATCCCCAAAAGCCAGCAAGATACGCGATGGAACTTTCAGAGGTGAACACTGCGTGGGTGATCCCCAAGTCTTGCATCCGTGTTTGTAAAGCTTGAGTGCGCGCGACGGCTTCTTCTAACATCTGGATGTCCTGATCTGTCTAAAGGTGATGCGCCCAGACTAAGCAAAATGCGCGGTACCAATGTGCCGTTTTCGACATGAAATGTCGGGGCAGGCACCCGCACATAAGAAAAAGGCCCCACATGTCACCATGCAGGGCCTCAATTTTCAGTCAGCCAAAGCTAACGTATGATGCTTATTCGTCGCCCTTCAGCGCGGCACCAAGGATATCACCCAAGGACGCACCAGAGTCAGACGAGCCATACTGCTCAACTGCTTCTTTTTCTTCAGCAATCTCGCGGGCTTTAATCGATACGCCCAAACGGTGCGCTTTTGCGTCCACGTTTGTGATGCGCACATCGACTTTATCACCAACCGAGAAACGCTCAGGGCGCTGTTCGGCACGATCACGAGACAGATCAGAGCGGCGGATAAAGGCTTTCATGCCTTCATATTCCACTTCGATCCCGCCATCTTCGATGGAGGTCACAGCCACTGTCACAACAGAACCGCGCTTCACGCCGCCCACTGCTTCAGCGAACTTGTCGCCGCCGACGCCTTTGATGGAGAGCGAAATGCGCTCTTTCTCAACGTCAACTTCAGAAACAACCGCGCCGACCATGTCGCCCTTGCGGTAGTTCTGAATGGCTTCTTCGCCACGTTCGTCCCATGATAGGTCAGACAAGTGCACCATGCCGTCGATGTCGCCTTCGAGGCCAACAAACAAACCGAATTCGGTGATGTTTTTGACTTCGCCTTCGACTTCTGTGCCCTCAGGGTGTGTTTCTGCAAACACTTCCCATGGGTTGCGCATGGTCTGCTTGAGACCAAGGGAAACGCGGCGCTTTGCACCATCGATTTCCAGAACCATGACTTCGACTTCTTGTGACGTAGACACGATCTTGCCGGGGTGTACGTTTTTCTTGGTCCAAGACATTTCGGACACGTGCACCAGACCTTCAACGCCCGGTTCCAGCTCAACAAATGCGCCGTAATCGGTGATGTTGGTCACACGACCCGTGTGAGACGACTCAAGTGGGTATTTCGCAGCAACCAGATCCCATGGATCGTCTTGCAACTGCTTCATGCCCAAGGAGATACGGTGTGTTTCTTTGTTGATCTTGATGACCTGCACCTTGATCGTTTCGCCGATGGCGAGGATCTCGGATGGGTGGTTCACACGGCGCCATGCCATGTCTGTGACGTGCAACAAGCCGTCTACGCCGCCCAGATCAACAAACGCACCGTATTCGGTGATGTTCTTGACCACGCCGTCAACTTCCTGACCTTCGGTCAAGTTGCCAATGACTTCGGCACGCTGTTCGGCACGTGATTCTTCGAGGATCGCACGACGCGATACAACGATGTTACCACGGCGACGGTCCATTTTCAGAACCTGGAACGGCTGCTTAAGACCCATCAATGGGCCCGCATCACGCACGGGGCGCACATCAACCTGAGAGCCGGGCAAGAACGCAACCGCGCCGCCAAGATCCACAGTAAAGCCACCTTTGACGCGACCAAAGATTGCGCCTTCGACGCGCTCTTCTGCGGCATAGGCTTTTTCCAGACGGTCCCACGCTTCTTCGCGGCGCGCCATCTCACGAGAGATAACAGCTTCGCCACGCGAGTTTTCGACTTGGCGAAGGAATACTTCGACTTCGTCACCAACTGCGATTTTGGGGGCCTCGCCGGGATCGGCAAATTCTTTTAGTTCAACGCGGCCTTCCATTTTGTAGCCCACGTCGATGATGGCTTGGCCCGCTTCGATTGCGATGACCTTACCTTTGACAACAGAACCCTCTTCGGGCGTGTCCATTTCAAAGCTTTCTTCCAGTAGTGCTTCAAATTCGTCCATAGCTTTTGTCATGTAGTTTATCGTTTCCTTTGGTTTTTTATACGGGCCGTGCGGTTGTCTCCGCCGGTCTTTGGATTGAGGTTGGTCGTCAGAGTGGATCGTGGTTCGCAAAAGAAAGAGGGCCGGAAGAATCCGACCCCGCCTGAGTATCTGCGTCCCGACACGTGTATCCGCCCCTTAGACACCGCGCGTATAGGATGTTTGAGCCATACGTGCAAGCAGTTTGAAGCGGCAACGTGTGTTCGGGAAACTTCTGAAAGATGTTAACTTAAAACCCTGAAACTCCGCAAACTCTACCTCAGACGTTTGGGGGCATTGTTCGAGATCGTAGGCTTGGCTTTGGATATTCTTGCTTCTTTGAGCAGTATTTGGTGATCAGCATCCCGATGAGATTGTGCATCATAGGACTTGATGGTGCCCTTGATTTCTTTCTGACTGCCACAAGAACAGCAATCATGGAAAACACGCGCCCCAGACATGGAGTTGGACCAAGCACATTGTAACTGCTCACAACAATGGACTTTAACAAAGGCGTTCCCGTTTTTTTCAGTTGTCTTACACCACGGGCACACAAACTTTGCGTGTTCAAAGTGATCAGACATCACTTTTGCAGCTGGGTCGTCAGCACCATTGGTATGGCTGTGAACAATCGGGCGTTGATCTACTTTGCTAATCCGATGGATAACCAGCTTGCCAAAGCTATTGGGCTGATACCAAACTAAAAACGGCTTGTTATGCTTGGAACAGTTAAAATCCAGTATGACGCTTTCCAAATCTTGCCCCTACGGTAGGTGATTGCAATTGCATGACGATGCTTCGCTTTATTCAAACTTTAGAATATACGCCTTGCTGGTCAATCTTTATGCGTCCCAAAATATGCAATTAAGATGTAGAACCATCAAGACATGGTAGCATCAATGTTTTCTTACCTTGCTCCAGCATTCGACAACTGAAGGTAAGGTAGATACGCAGACGTATCCCGCAACAAAAAAAGGCCAGACCGATCATCCGGTCTGGCCCCCTATTCAACGCATCTAACCCGTCTAGAACTTCAGGTTATACCGAATACCGACGTTCACCTGTGTGAGGTCTTTTGCAACTTCGGCAGCAGAGAAATCAATCGCAACAGAGCCGTTGCCGACTGGCATCAAGACGCCTGCACCGATGCGTGGGGTCACTTCGGATGTGGTGGTAGTGCCATCATCAAACTGCCACGCATCCACACCAAGCACGAGGTAGGGATCCATGTTTTGTACGGACGTGAAATCAATACGTGCACCAAGGCCGAGTGAGGCTTGATCGACGTCTTTGGCAGGAGCCGCACCAAGCGCACCAATAGATTCGCTATATCCGGTTACCGATACATAGGGCGAAATCGCCATGTGCGCGCGGTCGATCTGGGTTGATGCCGTGAGACCATAAAGCAAACGGTCGCCGTCAGCTGATGCGCCATTCAGTTCATAATCTGTTTCACCATACAGCGCATACCCGTTAAAGGTCAGGGCACCCGTGGAATAGTTAAAATACGGACCTGCAACGAGGCCTTCTATGTCCAGCTTACCAGCGGTATTGATCAGCTCAATGTTGTTGTAAGACAGTGCAACACCAGCCGTCAGGTTCGGGCTAAACGCCGCCTGAACACCCATGCTGAGTTCATAGCCATTACCATCCGCAGCACCCGTGAATTTGCTACCTGAAACAGAGAACCAGAAATCAACATCACGGACCTGGCTTGGGTCATTGCGCGATGAAAAGAAGACGCCATTTTGCGAAACCTGTGGGCCTTGAACCAACTGGTACGCATTGCGGATCGCCTGCCCGACATTGCCAGCCTGTGTGCCAGCTGAGGCTTGGCTGCCGGTGTCAATCAACAGCTTTTCAGTCTCAGTCACGCCCGGTGTGGTGGGGGTGATTGGAGGTGTGGTTGGTGTTGTCGGTGGGGTTGTTGGAGTCGTCGGCGGCGTGGTTGGTGTTGTTGGCGGCGTCGTGGGGGTCGTCGGCGGTGTTGTGGGTGTTGTTGGCGGTGTGGTTGGGGTCGTCGGCGGTGTGACTGCACCCGGCGTACAACTAATTGAAACAGAACTTGGTGCCGCACCGATCAAACGTCCATACGTCACTTGCACAGTCGCCGCAGACGTCGCCGTTGCGGATGAGACCTGCACGATGGACCCCGCATAGAAAATATTAATGCCACCCCCAGATATCTGTCCGGTGATGTTATTCGCACCAGACACAGAAATCATATCACCGGGCTGGACCTGAAATTGAACGCCTTGGGGTGATCCGGCGGGGGGTGAATACGTGCCGTTGACTGTCGTACAATCAGCAAGCGCAGCAGCGCCAGAAGCCAGTACAGAAACGGATGCAAGGAAGAACGTACGATAAGACATAATATAACCTGAACTATAGTGGTTGATCTAAAGGTCCCTGAAAAGCAATTGAGTGGTCATTTGTTTAGAGAAAATGAAATATCGAAAGCGTCCAAGGTAAAAAAAATTTTATGCATCGAACATTGCAAATCAGCACATACGCTTCAAAGAAAAATCTGAAAGTACTAAATGCGGTTCATCGATGTGGCTCTAATGCTACATATTGCAGATCGCCGCACAACTAAGGCGCGAAAAATCAACTGTTGATTGGGCGAATGAGTGGATAGCAGGCAATCCGGTCCGCAGTATCAAATTGGGTTTGCAGCACCGCAATTGTCTATAATCATGCTGAACCTACTTAAAATCGCGCGAATTCATCCTCATTCATACAATGAAAACACCCAGAGAACGCAGGCTAGAATTTACAATGAGGAGGATCAGTAACGATAAAAAGGCGCACTGAAAATTCAGCGCACCTTTTGTATCTCAATCAATAGCGATCGTGTTAACCCTCTGTCGCTCCACCCGCATCTTTCCATGCAGGGAACCCACCAATATTGGTCACATTCGTATAGCCCATATCCTGTAGCGTTTTGCCTGACAGTGCAGCCTGCCCGCCTGCTCCACAGATCAAGTACAATTCAGCGTCTTTTTGAAACACGCTGTCATACAGGGCCTCAACCGCCGGATCCGCGCGAAACTCGATCATGCCGCGTGGGATACGATGGGCACCTTTGATCGTGCCACTTTCAGCAATTGCAGCACCATCACGCACGTCGATGAAAACCCCCTCGCCCGCAGCATGTTTGGCGATTGCCTCTTTTGCATCCAGTTTCGGGACGCTTGCATTGGCTGCATCAAGATAGTCCTTGGCGGTTTTCATAGGTGGTCTCCTTTATGGTTTGTTCATAAAGTAGATAGGATCGCAGAAGCTGGATTTCATCCCTACCCTACCCTGTTTTGCGATTTTGGTGGATGATATGTCCTAGAACGGCCACCAGAACGATCCCGCCCCCGACAAGGGTGGCACCACTAGGAACCTCAGCGAAAAATATCAAAACCCATATTGGTGCCAATGGCGTTTCCAACGCGCCAATCAGTGCAGTTTCAATCGCAGGCACCAACCGTGCGCCCAGTGTAAACAGTGCCAGCCCGATGGCAGAGTTCACCAAACCAAATGCCGCAAGCAGCCCCAGATCCGGCAGGCCAACGGCCAAATCACCCGCAAACGGCAGCGCCATCATCGCGCTTAATATCGCAGATACGCAGGCGGCGGGCATGATCGGGATGTCACGATAGCGGCGCGAGATGACCATCATGATAGCCAGCGATAACGTCATGCCAAAGGCCAGCAGATCACCGAACATATCTCCTTCGATGCCCAAGCCCACGATGATTGCAACGCCAAAGAGCGAAAGGATACTGGCCCCCAGCGCGCTACGTCTGGGCCGTTCGCCAATCACAAGCCATGCCAAAACCGCCGCAACCAAGGGTACCGTGGCATAGATAAACGACACATGTGCGACAGTGGTCAGGCGCAGTGAACTAATGAAACACACCATCCCAAGTGCCGAGATCACCGCAAAGGTCCACCCCGGCACGCCCATCCTTGCAAAATCCCGCACTGCCCGGCGGCCCTGTAGGACACACGAAATTGCCAATATGCCCAGCGCCCCAAAGATACCGCGCCAAACCAGCATCGCGGCAATGTCCACCAGAATGATCCGTGTGAAGAGGCCTGCCGTACTCCATGCTAATGCCGAGGCTGTCACCAAAAGCAGCCCCAAGCGATAATCAGCGTCACGCATCCGGTTTTTTCCAATCGCCCGCCTTGTTCCACCAACGATGCGGATTGTCCTGATCATCCAATCCTTTACACGTGCTGCGCAACACGTCTTGGACAGTGATCACCGGCTCATAATAGCTGTGAACCGCGTAAATTGCTTCGATCACTTGATCCAGAACTGCCGTATCACGCGGCAGAAAGAACCGCACCTCATCAACGCCCGGCCTGCGGCGTGTGTTCTCTTCGGCCCCTGTCGGCGTCCCTGCCATAGGCCGATAATACTCAAATCCGCTAGCGGTCCGGTATGCATTTCGATCCGTTTTGCCCTGCACCAATGGTGCCACTTTGATAATCGCATCAAAAATACGATCCACGTCTTCAGCCGGGGCTTGATACGCGATCAGCCACAGAGGCTCCATTGTGATGGGGCGGGTATCAAACCCTGTTTCTAAAATAGTCTGTGCCATGCTGTCGCTCCATCTGGGGTTTGGTTTAGAGCAGGGCTATCAAATCACTGCTGACATGTATCTGTCAGCAGTGATGTGCTACGCATCAAGCAACCAGCCAAAGGCCAGCCCATGCGATCCTCGCGAATGTTTGAAATTATCCAACTGTTGCGCAGCGCCAAAGGCCCCGTACGCGCGCAGGATATTGCGGATCAATTGGAAGTCACCAAACGCACCATCTATCGCGATGTCGCATCCTTGCAAGCGATGCGTATCCCTATCGAAGGCGAGGCCGGGATCGGCTACATCATGCGCCCCGGTTACAACCTGCCCCCGATTAATTTTGATGTCGAAGAGGCCGAGGCGATTTCCGTTGGGCTAAGCATGATCGCGCGCACAGGTGACAAGGC